>CAZCRK010000068.1:5208-7479 GCA_964501035.1 uncultured bacterium | reverse complement strand
ACAACAAGCAAGTGGAGTTTATTTTGTGAAGATGTATGCCAGTTCAGTTAATTCAGCTAGTGAAAGCTTTCTGCAAACTCAAAAATTAATGTTAGTTAAATAACCCACTTTTCCAATTCTTCTTTCCTAACCCAGTTAGCATATATCTCAGTAGTCTTAATACTACGGTTGTTGGACGAAGATCTAAATTTTGCTTTGAGTATAATAAACAGATTGTTAATTATACGAAAACAAATAATAGTATAATAAGGAATAGTCAATTTAAAGTGAGTCAAAACAAGTAAATATAAAAGTATAACTTTGAAATATACATTTAATTCCTGTAGTTTTAAGTATGGTAAAATCATACATAAATCGGGAAATTGAAAAAAGTGTAAAACGTTTATCATCAAAATATCCCATAATTACAATTCTTGGACCTAGACAATCTGGTAAGACAACTCTGTTAAAACAAATGTACCCAGATTATACGTATGTTACATTGGAATCTCCAGATAACCGATTAATGGTTCAAAATGATCCAAGAGGTTTTTTAAATCAATACAAAGATAAACCATTGATTATTGATGAGTTTCAAAGATATCCAGATTTAACTTCCTATTTACAGGAGTATGCAGATTCAGTATATACAATGGGACAAATCTATTTAACCGGATCTCAACAATTTGAAATTAATGAAAAAATATCACAATCACTTGCAGGTAGAACTGGAATATTAAAATTATTACCCCTTTCTTTAGCTGAGATAAAAACAAAATATTCAGTTAAATCCCTTGAAGAAACCATGTTAAAAGGTTCATATCCAGCTATTTTCGACAGGGGAATAAAACACAATGAGTGGTATCCATCATATATAGAAACATATATTGAGCGAGATATTAGGCAGTTAATTAATATAAATAATTTAGATAAGTTTTTGATATTTATTCGTTTAGTAGCTGGTCGGACAGGTCAATTGCTAAATATGAATAATATTAGCATAGAAGCCGGAATTTCACAACCTACTGCAAAACAATGGTTATCTATTTTACTGGCTAGTCAATTAATCTTTACTTTGCAACCAATACATAAAAACTTAAATAAAAGACTAGTTAAAACACCAAAATTATATTTTTCTGACACAGGACTTTTATGTTATTTTCTTGGAATAAGATCAAGTAATGATTTGCTAACACATCCCTTACGAGGGGCTGTATTTGAAAATTTTGTTATCTCCGAATATTATAAACATAAATACAATAACCAGTTGGATTATAATTTACTATTTTTCAGAGATAGTAGTGGTAGAGAGGTTGATCTGCTTTTAGAGCATGCTACAACGTATGAGTTGTTTGAAATAAAATATTCTCAAACGATTAGACCAGATTATTTTAAACATATGCAATATGTTGCAAAAAGTATATCTACCTTATCCTCACAAGTAATTTATGCTGGAGAACAGGAGTTTAACAATGTTCTAAACTGGCAAGATTTGATAAAATTATAATTAATTACAATTCTATATTAGTATATTGAAAATGGTTTTAAATTTGAAGAACAAAAACATTAAGGAAACAAAATAATGCATATAATTATAGTCAGTGAAACCAGTCAGATGATATGAGACAAAATGGGTTGATAATTTTTCGGATAAACTTGCAATGCAATTGCAGAAATCTATTTTGAATGAGTAGTAAAAACACACAATTAGTAACCTGTTCATCCTGCAATCAAGACTTTGTGTATTACGAAGGAGAAAGACCTTCTTGTCCCAATTGTGATGCAGATTTACTTGATTTGATTGTATCACTTGGGATTGGTTGGATGCTTGGTGATTGGTTTGGATTATGGGGAGAGGATTGATGAATATCATAATAAAAACTATAATATATAGATTTCAAACGAAATATAGGATAAACTTACAGAAGAACAAATATAATGGATAAAACCTATCTAAAATACGGAAGTATAACAAATGTAGATGTTGATTCTGAGTTTGATCAATTACTAGGAGTAGATGAAGAAGATGAATAAAATTTAATGTACAAAACTGTTTAAGGAAACAAAATATGGTTTATATTGAAATGTCTTTCTGAAGTGGATGGTTTTTATTACATAAAATAAGATAATAAGGTAAAATAGTAAAAAAGGAGACTATAATGAAAAAAATAATGGGATTATTCGTATTTTGTCTGTTTGCAACACTTGCTTTCAGTCAAACTCCAACATTATTAGTTAATGAATTTTTAGCAAGTAGTGAACTTTGCTGTGGTTCTGATCTTTATGGTGAAG
>CAZCRK010000068.1:0-5108 GCA_964501035.1 uncultured bacterium | reverse complement strand
CTTATGAATATGATGATTCATTTGATTATGATGATGTTACAGCTAACTTAGTTGAAGGTGGTTATGTAGCTTCAGCAACTCCAACTCCAGGTGAAGAAAATGTGATTACTGGACTTGTATTTGGTTGCATGGATCCTGATGCAACAAACTATGATGAAACAGCAAATGTGGATGATGGTACTTGTGAATACCCAGTAGTTTACACTGTAGTTTTAAATGAGTTTTTAGCAAGTAGTGAACTTTGCTGTGGTGCAGACCTATATGGCGAAGGTGTTGACTTTATCGAGCTGTACAATCCTGAATCAGAAGATTTAGATATTTCAGGTTGGGGATTTTCAGATGATCATACAGATGCAGGAGATTTCACATTTGCAGCTGATGGTACAGTTATCCCAGCAGGTGGATATTTGGTAGCTTGGTATACAGGTGAACCTGATGGTTGGCCACAAGTTGATCAAAAACTAGGTGGAGGCGGTGATGGCATAACAGTTATCGATGCAGATGGTAATGTTGTTATTTCTTATGAATATGATGATTCATTTGATTATGATGATGTTACAGCTAACTTAGTTGATGGTGATTATGTAGCTTCAACAACACCAACTCCAGGAGCTGAAAATGTGATTACTGGACTTTGTGAATGCGAACCAGGTGACGTGAATTGTGATACTATTCTAAATGTACAAGATATAGTATCTATAGTAAATCATATTCTTGGCAATAATCCAATTACAGATGAATGTAATTTATCTGCAGCAGATTATAATAATGATACAATTGTTAATGTTGTTGACATTATTAGCATTGTGAATGAAATACTTGGAAATGTAGCACGAGCAGAAGGTACTTGTGAAATTGAAAATAACACTTTACATGTACAAAATGTTGGTGGTTTACAAGTTAATGGCAATCTGATTTCATCAGTAATTGGTAATGACATTGTCGCTTCTAAAGATGGATTGACCATTGTGTATAATATGAATGGTTTACTTGAAACTTCATCATTTACGTTTGATAATACTGATGAAATTATTGCTGTAGATGGTTCTGCATCAGTGTTAGATGTTACACATGTAGATGGATTTAGTATTAAACCTGCGTATCCAAATCCATTTAATCCAACAACAACTATTTCGTTAACATTAGATAATGCTTCAGATGTATCAATCAAAGTATATAATGTAATGGGTGAATTAGTTTCAATCATTGCCGAAGGCAATATGAGTGCTAATGTATATCATTTTAATTGGGATGCAAGTAATGTATCCAGTGGGGTTTATTTTATTTCAACTCAAGTTGAAAATGTTATAAAATCTCAAAGAGTGATGTTGTTAAAATAATTATATTAGTTACTCCTCCTGTAAAGAACAAACGGTCTCGATTTCGGGACCGTTTGTTTATTTATATAATATGAAGATTTTAAATAATAAATGTATCAGTAAAGAACATTCAGAAATGGGTGCTTTTTATAGTGTTGGACAAATTAGATAATGTGTGGTTATGACCTTCCCCCCAAAAGTTGTACCAGATGTTAAGTAACAGTTTATGCAAAGAAGATAGTTTGTAAATGTAAAAAATCAATGATTTGCAAAATAAATTAGGTTCATATTTGTCTAATCCAATAATTTATCAAAAGTGCAAGGAAGTTGATTGAAACATTTTATTATTGATGACAAACATTACCACTTGTCAGAGGTGTATCAAATTTTACAGGATAGATCTCAATTATCCCTGTCAGATACAGTAATTTCAAATTTAAATAAATCACGAGATGTTCTTGAGAATTTAGTATCTCAAGGTAAAACTATTTATGGAGTAAATACTGGTTTTGGCAAACTCAGTCAAGTTAAAATTGAACAAGATGAAATAGTACAGTTACAGGAGAATTTGATTTTATCACATGCTGTAGGGGTTGGCAAACCTGTTCAAGATAATATTGTTAAATTAATGATGATTCTCAAAATCATTTCATTCTCTAAGGGGAATAGTGGTGTACGTCCTCTTGTTGTAGAAGGTTTGATAAATTTGATAAATAATGATATACTTCCCATCGTACCGAGCCAAGGATCTGTTGGCGCTAGCGGTGATTTAGCACCATTAGCACATATGACATTGCCATTATTAGGACTAGGAAATGTAAAACATAATGGTAAAATTATTAAAGCAAAGGACGCTTTACAAAAAGTTAGCCTTTCCCCAATTGAGTTAAGCTACAAAGAAGGTCTTGCATTAATAAATGGAACACAATTTTCAACAGCTTATGGAGTTCTAAACGCGTATCATATTGATAGTCTAGTTACAATTGCTGATATTTGCGGTGCAATGTCTTTGGAAGGTCTCAAAGGTTCCTCTAAACCATTTGAGCAAAAAATCCATAAAATAAAACCTCATTTGGGTCAGATAGAGTGTGCTGAAAATTTGATAACTTTATTGCAAAATAGTGAAATTAACAATTCACATAAAAATTGCTCACGAGTGCAAGATATGTACAGCTTGAGATGTATGCCTCAGGTGCATGGAGCTTCGAGAGAAGTTTTAAAAACATTTAGACAAATTATTGAAACGGAAGTAAACTCAGTTAGTGATAATCCATTGGTTTTTGTTGAAGAAAATGATGTTGTATCTGCAGGACAATTTCATGCAGAAGCCGTAGGTCAAGCTATGGATATTGCAGCAATTGCTCTAACCGAGCTAGGCACAATTAGTGAACGTAGGATTTATACTTTAGTAAATGGAGAATTTGACCTTCCACCATTTTTGGTAGAAAATCCGGGTGTAAATTCTGGTTTTATGATTTTACAAGTAACCTCAGCATCAATTGCATCTGAAAACAAAACACTATCCATGCCATCTACAGTAGATAGTATTCCAACAGGAGCTGGACAGGAGGATCATGTAAGCATGGCACCTTGGGCTGGACGAAAACTTTGGATGATTGTTCAAAATATTCAAAAAATATTTGCAATTGAAATGTTATCATCCTGTCAGGCTATTGACTTCAGAAATGGTCTTAAACCTGCAAAGCTATTGCAACCTGTTTATGACAAAATTCGGGAAAATGTTGAATATTTATCTACTGATAGACTTATGCAAGAAGATATAAATTTAGTTGTAAAATTGATTGAAGAAGGAAAAATTACAGGTTTAATTAACCATAAATTAATAGGAATAAATTATGACTAATTTTAAAGATGGGTTAACATTTGATGATGTGTTGATGATGCCTAATCATTCATCAATATTACCAAGAGAAGTAAATTTAATTTCAAAGTTAACGAACAATATTAATTTAAATATTCCACTGATAAGTGCCGCAATGGATACCGTTACAGAAAGTCAAATGGCAATTTCTATGGCTCGTGAAGGTGGAATAGGGGTTATTCATAAAAATTTATCTATTGAGAATCAATCAAAAGAAGTGGATAAGGTTAAGCGTTCAGAAAGTGGAATGATTTTAGACCCTATTACAATTTCTTCAGATAAATCTATTCAATCCGCTTTAGAGATAATGGCAAATTTTAAAATTTCTGGAGTACCCGTCGTTGATGATGGAATATTAATCGGAATTTTAACCAATCGTGATATTCGTTTTGAAACCAATTTGGATTTACCAGTTTCATCTCGAATGACAAGCAAAAATTTGATAACTGTTCGAAGAGGAACTACATTAGAAGAAGCCAAAATAGTATTGCAAGAACACAGAATAGAAAAGTTACTTGTTGTAAATGAAAAAGGTGCCTTATGTGGACTTATCACAGTTAAAGATATTTTGAAGAAGGAAAATTTTCCCAATGCAGCCACTGATAAACATGGTCGTTTATTGGTTGCAGCCGCAGTTGGTGTTGGAGAAGATTCATTAGATAGGGTGAGTGGATTAGTCGATGCAAATGTAGATGTTATTGTTGTTGATACAGCGCATGGTCATTCACAAGGTGTACTTGATACTGTCTCTCAAATTAAAAAACGATATTCTTCGTTAGATGTAATTGCAGGAAATGTTGCAACTTCGGATGGGACTAAAGCCCTTATTGATGCTGGAGTTGATACTGTTAAAGTAGGGATTGGTGCAGGCTCAAGTTGTACTACTCGAATCATTGCAGGTGTAGGGGTTCCTCAGTTAACTGCAGTTATGGACGCATATGAAGTTGCAAACAAACATAATATTCCAATAATATCTGATGGCGGTATGCGGTATTCAGGTGATATTTCAAAATCTTTTGCTGCTGGCGCAAACACTGCAATGCTTGGGAGTATTTTTGCGGGTACCGATGAAAGCCCAGGTGAAGTTATTCTTTGGGAAGGCAGAAGTTTTAAATCATATCGTGGAATGGGATCAATTGCTGCAATGCGAGAGGGTAGTAAGGATAGATATTTTCAACACGGTACAGAAGCTACCAAACTTGTCCCTGAAGGAATTGAAGGAATGGTACCATACAAAGGACCTGTGAAATCAACGATTCATCAAATTGTGGGAGGCATTCGTTCTTCGCTTGGATATTGTGGAGCAAAACAAGTAACCAATTTAAAGGATGTGGTTCGATTTGTTAAAATTACTGGTTCTGGTGTAGTTGAAAGTCATCCACATGATATTAATATTACCAAAGAGTCTCCAAATTACAGAAAACCCTTGAAATAACAAAAAATTCATAGAATAAAAAAAGGGGCCAAATAGCCCCTTTTAATTTTACATTCAAATTTTCTACTATAAACTATTTACATGCTTCGCTAATTGAGATTTTTTGTTATTCGCTTTATTTTTATGAATAACCCTTTTAGATGCAACTTTATCAATCACCGATATAGCATTTTTTAAATTTTCTGAAGCATCTTTCTTATTAGAACTTTCTACTTTTTTTATAGCAGTTTTCATCATTGTTTTATAATGTTTGTTTCGGATATTCGCTTTAACAGATTGGCGAACCCTCTTTAACACTGACCCTTTTGCACCCATAAAATATAAATTTCCTTTATTTATCAAATAATTAAGACCCAAAATTTAATCATAAGACTAATTATAAACAAAATAATACTCTGAATTATTTAAAATAGAATGTTTTGATAATTGAAAGAACTTCAAGTAAGTTTATGTCAATATTTTTAAGAATATT
>CAZCRK010000067.1:0-8965 GCA_964501035.1 uncultured bacterium | reverse complement strand
TCAGCAGTATTTTCCATGTGTACATCAAATGTTACATTACCAGCACCATCATCAGCAATATTTGAACAACCTAAAGTTACATCTTCAGCAAACAGCATAGAAGCAACCATTGTTATTGTTACGATTATTTTTTTCATTATTGTCCCCTATTATTTATGTTAATTAGGTGGGGAGAGCACCTTGCCCTCCCCATTATTATGTTATTTTAAAAGCATTACTTTTTGAGTAGCAATTTGACCTGCAGATTCTGCACGAACCAAATATACACCACTTGCAACATCAGTTGCGTTCCAAGTTAAATCATAATTATTTGCTTGCATAAATCCATCAGAAAGCACAGCAACAGTTTGTCCAGAAATATTATACACTTTCACTGAAACATGACCTTCAGTAGGTATATTCAAACTAACCATTGTGCTTGGGTTAAATGGATTTGGATAGGCAGCACTTAATGAGAACTGACTAATTTCTGAAGCGATATCACCACTTAAGGTTGCAACCACTTCATTTGAAATAGCATCAAAAGTAAATGACTTCGTTTCTAAATTACCATTCATATTAAAGATAACTGTTTTACCATTTTCTGTATATGCTTGATCTGAACCTTCAACCTCAGAAACCAATGTACCATCAACTTGAATACCAGCAACATTGGTAATACTCATAGAGTTTCCATTAATTGAATAGGAACCATCTTGAACCATTCTACCATTACCAAGAATATAGTTCACGATACCAACAATATCTAAAATATTAACAATATCATCACCGTTATAATCACCAGCACATAACACTGCATCATCGAGAGGAGATGTACCTAAAATATGATTTACAATTCCTACGATATCTAGGATATTCACCACTTCATCACCATTTACATCACCAGCTGCATTACAACTTGGTCCACCAGAGCCATATTCTTCACCAGGTTCAGTTACTTCAGCATAACCTGCATACACAAAGTTCATAAAATCTGGTCCAGTTAAATCACCAATTTCGTTGAAATCCCAATTTGGCATTTGGAACATGATATACACCATGTCATCTGTACCCCAGTGAGCAGCATGAGGATATTCTTCTTCTGGTCCACACATTGGGTAACCATCTGGACAAATACCACCAGTTTCATCTGGTGTACTAGTTGCTCTCATTGGATTCCACCAAGAAGCACCATTATCTTCAGATTTTGACACCATAATTTCTTGACTCCACTCAGGGTAGGATTCAAAAGGCTCTACACAGTCAAATGGATCCGCTTCATCATATCCTTCTATTTCGCCAACTTCTGCCATATTAGTTGTAATAAAAACAATGTCTTCATTGTCGCGACTAAAAGTTATACTTGCTTGAGAATTCCAAATGTATGAATTAGCAGCCATATCTTGGAACATCCAAGTTTGGCTACCATTAATTACAAATGACCAGTTCCATCCTGTAGATGTATTAATTTGACCAGGATTATCTAAGTAATCCCTGTCAATTGTAAAATGGTAAAAACCAGTATTATCTAAGTAGTAACAGAATTCATCGTCACAAGGCATTACACTCATAACAATATGAGGGTTACCACTTGCATCTACTTTCATATCAAATTCATAATATGTCCATACACTATTCATAGCAGTTTCAGTACCTTCACATTCATCCACATAAGGGTCACTAAAATTAGTAGAAATAATATCAGAGAATACTTCTTCAGGAATATGGTAATATCCACAACTATTATCGTCACCATACCAAGAAACACCATGATTGTCAGTTAATTTAAAGAGAGCTGTATGGTCATTATTGATTTCGCTTGCATCATCAATTCCGCCAGCAAACAATCCAACCATACCAACCATACCTAATCCATCTGGTGTCATACTTACAACTGCTGATGAGTTATACGATCCATCGTCAGTTGCACCTGACAAACAACCATCAGTTTCTGAAAGAATTTCATATTCTTCACCAAAAATTAAATACCCATCTTCATAGTATTCACTATGTAATATCCAACGGCTACTCCGTGTCCAATCATTGTACACAACATTTGCTACATACATACCTTCATCTTCGTTAAAAGACATTTCAGCAGAAGGGACCCATTGATCTTTGTCATAGTTGTGTTGTGCATCTAGTGCTTCGGGATACACAAAAGAGCCACCATCCCAACCAAATTCATCGTATGTATAGTGTAAAAATCCACCATAACTACCGTTTGTACCTAAACCAGTATATTCAGTCCATACCGCAAATGGATATTCATCAGAAGCCATTACACTTGGGTAACGCGCTTGGGCCAAGCCAGATCCACCCCAAGGAGGATTTCCGTTAGAATTAATATTATTGTAAGAAGTCCAATCTACACCATCCTCAGAATAAGCTGCACCTAGCTGACCATGGGTAGTATTTGCACCAGCATATTGTCTATATGCAATAAACCAGTTATCATCTTCAGTTACAACGATAGGTCTTGTTGCTGAAGCAACCATACCAAAACCATTCGTAGAAGAATCAATCAAGGTAAAACTTGAACTGTTTCTATTATTATGAGTAGGTGTTGGTAGTAAATTAGCATTGTGTACTTGACCCGTTGGTGCTGGTTCTACACGTTTTGCTTGTTTGACTTTTACCTGGTCAACAGGTACTTTTTTAACATAACCAAACGCAACACTGAAACTCATAGTTAACAGCAATGCAGTTGTAATTATTCTTTTCATTTTATCTCCTTCTTTGAGTTTGTTTGTTAAATCTTTAATCAATACAATAGTGAATTTTAATAATATCTTTATAACTTACCAAATATTAAATTGTAATAATTCGTATCAATCATTACCATTCATAATAATATTCACCATTGTCACAATATCAAGTATATCAATTACTGAATCTGAATTAATATCCACAGCCCATAATTCGTAACTACTGGAACCTGATGCTCCATCAACAATAATATTTACTGTAATCAAAATATCTAGTACATTTATGATGCCATCACAGTTAGAATCACCTAACTCAGGTGAAGCACAGCTTTCTTCCTCATATATAAAATAACCAGTTCTTTGATTATTACCTTTAAACATAGACCAAGATGTTTCAGGAGTGCTTTCATCTTTTATATCAAATGCCACAACATTTCCAGAACAACCTGCAATAATCTCTAAATCACCATCGTCGTCAACATCATTAACAATAGGCGCACTAGTAAAAGGGAATTCATAAATGATTGGAAAATGGGTAAACAAAGTTCCATCTTGATGATATGCAAACAATTTAGCTTGATCATTCACTGCTATAATTTCATTTTCACCATCTGCATCTAAATCAGCAAAAATAATGGAACCCACAATATCAGATCCTGTATCCATTGGCCAAGGTGATATTGCATTTCCATCTAAATCAACAGCATAAATATAACCGTCTGCCGATCCAAAAAATATGGCTAACCCGTCAGCAGTTTCTAAAAATGATGGAGACGTATATACATTTCCATCTGTTATTGTTGCAAATCGAACACTACCATCAGTGTTTATTGCGTAGAAGTTGTCATCTTTATTACCGGTAAAAATTACAAGCTCACCATTATACTTGAGTATTGCAGGATCAGACTGAATTTTATCTGGCAATCCTACAGGAAAACCCGAAGCCACCGTTCCATCATCTAAAATAACATACACGTTATCACTATCCGTACCAAAGACAATGTCATCTTTTCCATTACCATTAAAGTCTGCAAGCGAAACACCCGCTTTTGTTTTTTCACCTAATTCAAACGGGAATCCGCTTACATCTGTTCCATCATGGTTAATAGCAAAAATTTTATTGCTCGGTGAATATCCACCAAACACTATCTCTAAATCTTCATCGTCATCTAGGTTACCAATTGCTGGAGTACCCATTAGGTACTTATCTGCATCATACTCTGTTTTTAAACCATTAATATCAAAAATATATAACATTTTGCTTTTAGATGGAACCACAAAATCCACCATGCCGTCATTATCTAGATCAGCCGAAGCAACAGAGCCCCATATTTGATTTCCTGTATCAAATGGAAATGTATCATTTTCAAGTTCAACACCTCCTGAAATCACATGCACAATTCCACTATAATCACCAAACACTATTTCTTTCACACCATCATTGTTCAGGTCCACAACCAAAGGACTTGATTTAACTTCTTGATTGGCTGAAAATGGAAAGTGTTCTTGGATGAGAGAGATAAATATTTCAATTTCTTCTGTACTTGAATACTCGTATCCATCCGCTCCAGTTGCTGAAATATCTAATGTAAAAGTAATAATACCTAGTTCAATCTCATCAGATAAAGCAATCATGAAATCACGTGTAACTGTTTCACCTGTACCTACAGATCCATAATTTTGTGTATTTGATACAATTACAACATTTTCATTATCGGTAGAAAGTGTTGCTGATGTATTGGTTGCATTTGTCCACTCTTCAATATTGTACAGTGATATAGAAATTTGACCCGTTTCTCCTGGATTTAATACCCCATCTCCATCACCAGCACTTTCAGAATAGTCAAAATTTTCTAAAGCAAAAGCAGGTGAAAAATCCATGCCAATTGCTTTATACACATCCACCATGCCAGCACCTAAACAATCCGTCCCACTATACCCATTACAATCTTCATATTCTGGATTTAAATCATAAACGAATCTATCCGCAGAATCATAAATTCTTTGTATTAATTGATCATTGGTCCAATCGGGATAATAAGCTTTAAGCAAACCGACACAAGATGCAGCATTTGGACTCGCCATTGATGAACCATCCCAAGATTCATATCCACCACCAATAATTGCAGAATATACAGATTCACCGGGAGCACCTATTGTTACAGTTGAGTGAAATGTTGCCCAATGACCCCATGTGCCAGCACAACCCATTGCACATACAGACATAGAATTATCATACGATGATGGATAATGAGACGCATAATCTTCGCCCCCTATATCATCACCATTTCCTGCTGCACTCACAATAATGGCACCATAAGTATTATGTGCATTATTGATTACCGAATTTTCACTACTAGAAAATCCGCCACCACCCCAACTATTATTAATAATTGTAAACGTTCCGGCATAATACCCAGCTTTAGCAGCATAGGTAATACCATCATACCCATTGTTAATACCTGGCTCACCATTTTGACTATCAAATGATCCTTTTACACACATTATTTTTGCACTATATGCTGTGGAAGCAATTCCAAAATTATCGTCAGTGGTTGCTGCAAGAATCCCAGCAACGTGAGTACCATGAGCCCATGTACTATTATTCGCCACGCCCTCTTTTGGCATAGGGTCATTATCTTCATCCCAAGACCCTGAACTAGTACTTGCAGGATCCCATCCGATTAAATCATCAATATATCCATTACTACCGCCATCAATTCCGTCATTAAAAGGAGACCCTTCACCGAGAGCATCTTGTAAATTAATAGCTCCGTCTTCATTGATATCCATTCCATTTTCAGATAAAAATGCAACAACTTCATCAGCATCAATTGAACCATCAAAGTTTGAATCAACACCTGCTTCAAACATAAATCCTGGTACTTCAGCTTGATTTATCCAAATACTACTTTGTAAAGCTGGATGCGTATAATCTACACCAGTATCCACAGAAGCCAGTATTACTTCTTGTCCTTCCGGAACTATACCTTCAGGTATATCCCAAAAATCCCATGCTTTATCTGTCTTTACCGCTGGCAGACTACATTGCATATCATATAATGGATCATTGGGTTGATACGTTGGTTTTCTAATAAACTCTGATTCAGCATACAAAACTGATGATAAATAATTCATACCATCTAAAACAAATTCAATAGATGATCTAAAATCTTCATTTACATATGCTCTATAAATTCTGTTTAAATAGATTTCGCCATCTCTATCCATATCAGTTGCATGGCGAATCCAAGGTTCAATGTTTTCTATTCCATTTGCATCAAAATATCTATTTAGCTCATCATTGTCTACTGTCACAACATCACCACTTCGAGAAATCTGCAAGGGTTGAACAGATGGTTTCAAGCAAAATAAAAATGCATCTTCACTTACAACAGATTCTGCTGCAAATATGAATCCTGAGACTCCAATAAGGAGTCCCAGGATTAACTTACTTAAGTTACTTTTTGTAATGTAATTCAATTATCCACCCATAATAACGCCAACAATGGCAACAATATCTAGAACATTAATTACACCATCACCATTCATATCAGAAGCACATGCTTCAGAATCAGTTGGTGTATCTGTAACCATGATAAAACTAACAACACTAACGATATCTAATACATTAATAACACCATCAGCATTTACATCACCCAAATTACATTCAGGCATTTCACCCATATCTAGGAAGATACGAAGCATTAAGTTTCCGGCAATTGGAGTCCAATTTCCATTACTACCTTGACGAGTATATGATACTCCTGCATCTGAACTTGTATCTAAACCATATGGTGAGGTAGAACTAAACTCTTTAGTTCCAATCCAAAAATCACCTTCTACAGATAATCCAGTTGTTGATAGGTCTTTCTCGTTCCAACCCATTACTAAACCACCAGCAACTACTGTACTATAAATTTCATCACCTGGCATGCCATCTGCATCTGCAAATATTTTCAAGTAAAATGCACCAGCATCTTCGGTTTGATACCATTTGAATCGTACTAAATCTTCAGATCCATTTGCAGTGTATTTCACAGCAGAAAAATCACCAGACCCAGCATTAAACCCTTCTTCAGCAGAACCATCATCATGAGATAACTCATGCACAGTTTGAGGTTGAGGAATTACAGTAATTGAAGCAGATACTTCAGATTCATCACCTTCAGAATACGTAGCACTTACTGCATATTCATATGGCAGATTGTTTTCAACATCAAAATCTGAGTAATTGCTATCACTTAAACCAGAAGCAATTGCATCACCATCACGATACACATTGTATGTTACACCAGCACCATCCCAAACAACATCAGCACGAACACCCCAAACACCAGCAGGCAAACCAGCTTCAGCAGCAGTTTCATTCCATGAATCCCAACCACCACCAAGCATGACCATACTCTGGTCACCTTCAGCGGTTACATCAAGGGCTGCTGAAACATCAGCAGAAAATGTATAGGCAATAATAAAACTATTATTGAACGCCCAATCAGAAACATCAAATGTATTCCAACCTTCAGCATCCATGGTAACTTCCATTTCATACATTGGTTCAGAGTTATATAAAGCACCAATAGTACCAAAACCTGCAATAGTTGTTATAGCGCCTGCAGCATTAATATTATTTACAGAAACAGAGTATACGGTTGAAGGACCAGCAATACTGATCACATTACCAGCAAACGCAGACCCATCACCACTTAAAATTATACCATCGTCAGGATTAAATGAATCATTATCATATGCCATCTCACCTGAACCTGAAGCATTCATATCATACCAAGATAGTGCAACTTCATTATCTAAACCTTCTCCTACTAAATCCCATGGAGCTGGGAAGCTACCACTGGACTCTTTATAAATGGTAAAATCATCAATAAAAATACCAACTCCTTGTCCACCATCATGATCTTCATCATAACGTGACTGGAAGCGGAACGTAACTGTTTTACCAGCAAAATCACTAATATCTAAAAATACATTTCCATTGAATGGATATCCAGGTAGATATTCAGTCCAAGTTTGATAACCTGGTTGTGTTTCATCACCATAATCATAAAATTGATCTACCCAAACTGCACCAGTTGTGTTTGTTTCACATTCTGCATTTGCAGAGCAATCTAATAGTGAAGTTGCACCTTCAATTCGTACATCATCTACAAATAAACCTGTTAAAGTTGCATCATCAATTGTTGAATATGCAGGGTCAGAACCAAATGCAAATCGAACAATAACTTCTTGTCCAGCATAGGCATCTAGATTAAATGATACATCATGCCAACCTTGTTGTCCACCCCAACCTGAAGCTAAGTGATTTAGTGAACCGCCTGTATCATATTCAGGTGAATTCCAAATCCAACCATAACCACAATCAAAGTCGTATGGGTCCGAACCGTTTAATAATTCCCAGTTTTCACCGCCATCTGTTGAAATTTGCACATTTGCAGCATCCCAACCATCCGTACAAGAACCAGAAACAACAGCACCTGCTGGGTCTTCAATTCCCCACTTCATATTTGCGGTCAATGTATATCCAGATTCTGGAATAGTAACAGCAGGCATATCTAAGAATTGAATCCAGCTATCCATATATCCTTCTAATTCTTCATCACCACACCAGTAGTTACTTCCATCTGATGAACCAAAATCTGTTTCGTGCCACGCCAAAGCATCCACATCCATTATTGACACACTATAATAATCATCTAAATAATCATCACCATTACCATCAACGTCTGGCGTATCTGTTTTTAGCCAGAATTTAAAATGCATGATTTCACCATCACCCATTACAGGTAGTTCAATTTGTGGTGATAGCAAATCCCATGCTCCATTTTGTGTAGCATCCGTATTTGGAGATAAGAAACTATGAGTTTCACTATGATAATCTGATTCAGTTAACTCCCAACCAGAACTATATACCCATCCGCTCAGATCACCTTCGAAATCTTCGTGATATAATTCAATTTCTTCTCTAGTACTTGATTGAATTGTTTGAGAGTCTTGCTCAATTACCACAGCATGTGGATTTGAGCTAGTACTTAAAGCTGTTGGAGTATCTAAAGGCATGTTTTTCTCTAACGCAAACAAAAACATACTCATACTAACACCAACAATTAAGCTAATAATAACTTTTTTCATGTTCTTTCCTTTCTATTAAAATAAAATTTTACTATCTATCCGCAGACGAAGTTAATATTAAAAACCGATTAATTAAAGTTCAATTTTGTAACAATACGTTAAAACTTGAAGCTGAGGCCAAATTGGTGGGT
>CAZCRK010000066.1:0-9056 GCA_964501035.1 uncultured bacterium | reverse complement strand
GTATCATAAGAATAAATTGTATCTGCTTCAGCCCATTCGTCATAATTTGAGTTATTATGTTTAATGATAGCTCCCGTTATTAGTTGTCCCCAACGTAAGTTAAATACCCATTCAGATTTGAAAGTAGTTTCTTTGTTTGCATTATTTATTGTGTACCACGGATTACTTTTATCTGGATAATCATATACAATATTGTTATAATTGTTAAATACTTGAGACAATAATATTTTTCTATAACTATTTGAATTTAAGATGGTTCTTAATCCAATACCTGCCACAATAGTATTGCCTTTGTGGTCAACAGATTCTGCACCTCGAGAAACCACATCATCGCCACCTTGAATATGGATAGCATCAAATCCTAAAAGGGTATTGAATGTTAGTTGGTTATTTTTATCTAAATCATACACTATTTTAGATTGGTGATTATTATATTTTGGTACTGCAGTTAAACCAATACTTGTTAAAATTAAATCTAGGTAACTCCAATTTGAACTTGCTAAAAAAGAACCTCGTCCATTTTCAATAGGACCTTCGATATTTAACCCTGCACCAGCCATACTTACATTTGCATCATATTCAAATGATTTTCGAGACCCATTTCTTAATGAGACGTCCATCACACTACTTGCTTTATCACCATATTTTGCAGAAAATGCTCCAGGTGTAAATTCAATTTCTCGCACAAATAAAGGATTCACCATATTAATGGGTCCCCCGCCAGCTCCATCCATACCAAAGTGATTCGGATTGGAAATTTCAATACCATCCATTAAAAATAAATTTTCACCAGGCAGGCCTCCACGAGCAATAATTTCGTTTTCTTGATCTGATGCAGTTGAAACCGATGGCAAATTAATAACCATGCGTTGTACATCGTAAACACCAACAGGATCACTTCTCAATTCAGCTTGATCTACATTAAATGTACTCAATGTTGCTCCAGAAGATTTGCTAAATGTATTTCCTTTGACTTCTACTGCACCCATTTCAATGGGTTTTGGTTTGAGTGAAATTTCTAACTCAATCGGGCGTGCTTGTGAAACCAATAGGTTTAAGTACGTTTTTTCTTCATACCCTATCATATGAACTTGTAAATGTTGAGTCCCTACAGGGATATTATTAATTTCAAAATATCCATCGATATCCGTTGCATCTCCTACGTTAGAATTTTCAATGAACACATTTACTCCTACTAATGCAATAGCTGTTTCAGAATCATGAACAGTTCCACGAATAGTTCCAGTTTGTTGAGAGTACAGACCTGTAGATAAAAATAGAAGGAAAGAAAAAACCTTAGAAAATTCTAAGGTTTTAACATATAAAGTTTTTATAATCATTTTAACTATTATTGATGTAGGCGTGCTGAGATTCCCTTGATTGTATGCATAAATTTATCAACTTCTGATTTAATACAAAACAAATCATCCAAACTGTGAAAAATATCAGAGGGGTAATCTTCTTCGTCAAAATCCATCATAAAATTGGATTCCAATTTTAATTGATAATCTCTAATTATTTCTTTTTTACGTACTTTACCACGAAGAAAATTCAGTTGAAATTTTATTTGTCCATTTGTGGTTAAGTGAAAAATTGGAAGGAGACCATAATCGTCCGACTTGCATTTAAATGACATAGTTCCATATCCTTCACCTCTACCCCATGCAACAATATCAGCATCTGTTTCAGCAAATTTGATTAAATCAAGAATTATATTTGAAATTCTTGGTTCACAATTATCCTTAGCACATTTTATAAATGTAGTTTTATCCCATTTCACCATAAAAAGTCCTTATAAATTTCTTTTAACTAAATCGCCATCCACAGCGGGTCTAAAATTTACGATTATTTTATAATATTTTTTCATACAAAAATCAGTTATCCCACCAATTCTACCTTAACTCTACATTGTTTCCAAGCAACTTCATTTGGGTTTACATCAATAATTTCACAATGCAAATTGACACCTTGTTTTAACAATCTGAAAATATGCTTATTATCTGAACGAGGTACATATCCAATTAATGTCTGATTTTTGAGCAATTTTACTGCATAACTATCATATTCATTTTCAGGGTCAGATTGTAATTGAATAATATCCCCTTCTTTTAAGGTATTTATTTTATTCTTATCTATATAATATTGCAATCCTGCTATAGAAAATTGATTTAACAAGTAATGTATTGATGGTTGAATAAACCCAAACATTGTTGCCAATGCAGATAAAAAAGGAAATTGAGCAATATACATTATAAATCGTTTTCTATTCATGTTTAGGCTCCTGACAAAGTTCAATTAACACACCATTTGTTGATTTAGGATGAAGGAAAGCGATAAGCAACCCTTCAGCACCAATTCTTGGAACTTTATCTATTAAAACAATACCCATAGAAGCACAGTAATCTAACGCTGATTGAATATCATCGACTTTGAATGCAATATGATGTATCCCTTGCCCCCTTTTGTTGATAAAATTTGAAATCGGAGAATCTGAGGAGGTTGCTTTTAATAACTCGATTTTACTATTTCCGGTTTCAAAAATATCTGTAACAACTTTTTGATCTTGAATATTTTCTTGTGATGATTTTGATATACCTAGAATCTCAGAAAATAATTTTCCAGATTCACCTAAATCTTCTACTGCAATGGCGACATGTTCTACTCCAAGTATTGTAAAGGGTTGTTTCTTCATTCTACTTCCTCTCCAATTACATCATACTCAAATGCTTCAGTAATTTTTACATTTACAAATTCTCCAACGGGTAAAGATTTTGGAATTTTAACATAATTATCTACTTCGGGTGCATCTCTATAGGAACGAGCTAATGACCAATTTTCTTCAATTTGAGCATCAACTATTACTTTTTCAATTTTACCAATTCTCTCTTTGTTTTTTTGTAAATTTATATTCTGTTGAAGCAACATTACTGCTTCTAATCGTTCATTTTTAACTTCCTTGGGAATGTTATCATCCAATGCATTTGCTGCATATGTACCCTCCTCCTCAGAATATGTGAACACACCCAATCTATCAAATTGAATTTCTTCAACAAAATCAAGTAATTGTTTGAAATCTGTTTCTGTTTCACCGGGGTACCCCACAATCACAGATGTTCTTATTGCAATGTCAGAACAAATAGTGCGAAGTGTTTCTAATCGTTTCCGGATTCCATCTACACTTAAACCACGCCTCATAGATCGAAGCATTGAATCTGAACCATGCTGAATAGGAATATCTATGTATGGAACTAATTTATCTAATTGATTAAATTGTTTTATCATTTCTCTATGCAGATGAGATGGATGTGCATAATGCAAACGAATCCACTCAATACCATTTGTATTATTCAATACTTGCATTAACTCATGCAAATGAACTTTTGGGTCTAAATCCCATCCATATGAGGTTGAGTCTTGAGCAATTATTAACAATTCTTTTACACCATTATCAGCCAAGCGTTGCGCTTCTAAAGCATTCCATTCAAGTGATTGGCTTTTTTGCATTCCTCTCATTATGGGTATTGAGCAAAATGAACATCCGTTATCACATCCTTCAGCAATCTTTAAGTATGCATAATGTTTTGGTGTTAATAGTGAACGAAAGTAATCTGGATTTTCTCTATTATATTTTTTACCCGTAATAAATGAAAGAATTTCAGCATGGTCACTCGTGCCAAAGAAAGCATCTACTTCGGGTAACTCTTTGACAAGTTCATCACTATATCGTTCAGAAAAACAACCCATCACAATTAATTGTTTAACTTTTCCACTCTTTTTCAATTCCACTGATTCTAAAATAATTTCAATCGACTCTTCACGTGCAGTATCCAAAAAGCCACACGTATTAATTATCACAATATCAGCTTCATTTGAGTCCGTAATAATTGAGTATTTTTCGTGCTTTAATCCGCCAACTAATACCTCAGAGTCAACCAAGTTTTTAGCACATCCTAAACTAATTAATGATACCGTTTTATTCATTGACTAGCGATTCTTTATCCAACCCAATAAGCCCTTTTAAATAATCATCTTGACTAAAAGGAATCAAGTCATCTATTTGTTCTCCTACCCCCATAAAATAAATAGGTAGGTTCAAATCATGCATTATAGAAACTGCAATCCCCCCCCGTGCTGTTCCATCCATTTTAGTTAAAACAACTCCATCAATTGGTAGATATTTTCCAAACTCTTTCACCTGGGTGAGTCCATTTTGGCCTGTATTGGCATCAATTGTTATAAGGACAGACATCTCATTTGTTAGCTTTTGAGACACACGATAAATTTTTTCCAATTCCTTCATTAAATTGGGAGATGTGTGTAACCTACCTGCTGTATCTACAATAATTTTTTCAATATTATTGGTTAATCCAGATTTAACACCATCAAACGCAACAGATGCCGGATCTGCACTTCCTTCATTTGCCACAAGTTGCACGCCTAACTTATGTGACCATTGGCGAATTTGTTCAACAGCTGCTGCTCGATACGTATCTGCTGCAACGAGTGATACTGAAGATGAATTGTTAGAAAAATATCCAGCTAATTTTGCTGAAGAGGTAGTTTTTCCTGTTCCATTAATACCAACAACCAAAATAACCTTTTTTAGGGGATTAGCTTTGTACTTGCCAGCTAATTTTGAAGTCATTAATTGAAAAAATCGTTCAGTCCAATCTAACCCTTTTTTGTCAGATTCACCGATTTTTTCAATTATGTAATCTGTTAATTCCCAACCCATATCAGATTGTAGCAATGCTTCTTCAAGTGAATCAATATCTTCTGGGTTTAAATAACTTTTGCCTACTATTCCAACAAAAGCATTTGCTATCTTACTTCGGGTTTTAGTTAAGCCTTTAAATGTCTTTTTAAAAATTGATATCATTAATTTTCTAACTTTTTAAAATAGCTAAGGTAATATTTAACATATTGGAATGTGCTTATAACCATTAATACAGTTGAAACCGTATACAATGACCATTGAATAAACGGTGGAAATTCAAACACAAAAACTGCCATCATCGCTGCTGAAATACCTACAAACCATTTTCCAGTCCAATTCGATTGAAACACTTCATCTTGAGAATTAATTAAATAGACACCGATAACAATGAGGAAAATATCTCGAAGTGAAAGCAATATAAAGAATATTAAAAATGGAGTTTTTAAAGTAAATATTAAGTAGAGTAAAACAACCATCATGCATATTTTATCCGCAACAGGATCAATCAACTTTCCAAAGTTTGTAATTTCGTCTGCCTTTCGTGCAACATATCCATCTAAGAAATCTGAAAATGCAATATAAAGTACAATTCCGAACACCCAGTAGTATTTATAGGGTTCAGGATTTTGAGCAATACTATCTAAAAATGAAACCAGTGGAACAGACATTAGAATTCTACTAATACTGATTGCATTTGCAAGTGTCATTATTCTATCTTGCCGAGTTTGAAGGCGTTTTTTCCTAATTTTTTTTCTAAGTTTAAATTTTATCATTTAATCCGTTCAATGTTAAAATCTAGCGCACTATTTAATGCATTTTTGTATTCTGATTTTGGAAAAACATCTAATAATTGTCTTGCTTCATCAGAAATTCTGATAATATGATTTTTAGCATATTCTATTCCACCTGATGCTTCAACCATTTCTCTTAGTTTTTTTATATCTTTACGTTTGGCAATTTTTTTCAACTTCTGTTGAATGAGCTTTTTTTTGTTTCCTTCATACTTAGATAACATATGAATCATGGGAAGCGTAAGCATATTTTTTTTCACATCAAAGCCAATAGGTTTTCCAATATCTGCGACTGATCCTATAATATCAAACAAATCATCTTTTATTTGAAATGCAATGCCTAACTTCATTCCAAATTCTGCCATAATTGAATGATGTTTTTTATCAGTAGATGTTGTTAAAGCTCCCAATTCACACGCAGCTGAAAACAGGCAAGCTGTTTTATCACTCACCATTTTGAAATATATGTCTTTAGTTATATCTTTTTTTATGGCTTTTTCAATTTGGAGTATTTCACCCTCACTTAATCTTTCAGAAATATTTGATAGTATTGAAATTGCTTTCAGGTTATCTAATTTTATCATATTTGCAAGTGCTTTCGAGAACATAAAATCACCCACTAAAATTGATATTTTATTTTTCCATATTCGATTTACAGATGGCCATCCTCGTCGTAAATCTGCATCATCAACAACATCATCATGAATAAGTGTTGCTACATGTAAAATTTCTACCATGGATGCAGCTTTGTAGGTTAACTCGTTTGGTTCTCCACACATTCTTGCAGATAAAAGAGATAATCTTGGACGTAATTGTTTGCCTTTTCTTTTAGAAATATATTGAATAACTGTATCAATCAACTTTACATCAGATTTCAATGAATCTTTATAAGATTTTTGAAATTCTTGCATATCAGATTTTATTGGACTATTCAACTTTTCTAACATCTGCTTCATACTAATTAGACTTTTTCTTTGTTACCAAACTTAAAAAAATGCTGAACTCATACAGTAGTAATAACGGAACAACTATCATAACCTGACTCAATGGATCAGGTGGTGTTAAAACTGCACTCAAAACTAAAAACACTACAATTGCAAATTTTCTGTTTCTCCTTAATCCGTCTGCTGTAAGCAATCCAATTCGTGTAAAAAATGTAGAAATCACTGGAAGTTGAAATACAAGTCCACATGCAAAAAGTAGCCACATAACATATACCAGGTATCCCTCTAAAGTAAAATTGTATGCTATATCTAAACTACCAGCAGTTAAAGACGTAAAAAAACCTAAACTGAATGGAACAATAACATTGTATCCGAACAGCATACCAATTAAGAAAAATATAGAGGAAAAAAGTAAAGTAAATAATAATGTAATATCATGTTTTTTTTCAAATGCAGGTGAAATAAATTTCCAAAATTGATAAATAATGGCGGGTAAACCCAGTACTAATCCACCCATAATTGCTATACTCAGTTTAATTGTAAACATGCTTGTGACTTTTAAAACTTGCAAATGTAAATCGATAGATAAGTTTTTCGTAGGAACAATTAACCAATCCATTATTTTGTCAGAATAATAATATGAAATAAAAGCCCCTATAAGTACAAAAATAATACTTTTTATCAAACGCCATCTTAATTCTTCTAGATGATCCCAAAATGGCATTTCAGTATGTTGGTTAGGCATTATTAAGTAATTCTTTCGCTAATTCTTGTGGTGATAATCTAGTAGTTCTTTCTTCTTTTAATTTTTGTTGAAGTAAATTTTGTTTTGATTCTATCCAAAATGTAGATTGTAGTTTTTGAGAAATCAATTCATTCACTTGTCGGGCATAGCGTTCATTTAATTTTTGTTTCCAAATACCTGTTTCATGTATAAAATTCTGATGTTTTTGAATTTCACATACTAATTCCGAAACCCCAGATGATTCTGTAGCAATTGTTTTTACAACATTTGGAAGCCAATTATTTTCATCATGTTGAATGGTTGATAAAAGATTTTGTATTGAAATAAAAAGTTTATTTGCACCTGATCTATCTGCTTTATTAATGACAAAAATATCGGCTATTTCCATTAACCCTGCTTTCATCATTTGAATATCATCACCCGATTCAGGTACTAACACCACAAGTACACTATCCGCTGCTTGAACAACATCAAGCTCCACTTGTCCCACACCAACAGTTTCAAAAATGATAACATCAAATCCTGCTGCATCCAAAACATCACCCACTTCTTGAGTTTTTTGAGCAAGTCCACCATGCCCTCCACGGCTTGCCATACTTCGAATAAAAACCTTGTCGTCACTAAAATGCCGTGTCATGCGAATTCGATCGCCTAATAATGCTCCCCCAGAAAATGGACTTGAAGGATCAACTCCAACAACAGCAACGGATTTTTCTTCTTCTCTAAATTGTTGAATTAATTGATCTGTCAGTGAGCTTTTCCCAGCACCAGGAGGACCAGTAACTCCAATTCTATAAGCATTACCTGTTTTGGGGTAAATTTGAGACAAAAAATCTCTGCTGTTATGTTTTTCATTTTCAACAACAGAAATTGAGCGCGCTATCGCTTGTTTATTTTTTATGGATAAACCCTGTATTAATGGTGTGTACACAGGGATAAATTACGGAATTTCGTTTTATTAACTAGAAAGAATAATTTATAAGATGTAAGGTTATTTCTCTTTGTTTCGAGAAAATACAAAATATAAGGTAGATGACAACCAATTATTCCACCCATGTTTCATTTTTTCTAAATCCCACCCGTTTTCGGAATAATCATTTAGTAAATTATTAACTTTATCTGTAAATTTTTTGCTACTTAACATCTGACTCACAGATTCAAATTTATATTCTTTCATTCAACGCTCCTAGTATGAGCTAACTATCCAAAATATCTCTTAAAATTTGAATAATTTGGAATAACCAATATATGACCTTCTTTTGTCACAATATTTTTTTTCTCAAATAATCTTAAAATACGCGACACCGTTTCTCGTGAAGTTCCAGACATATTTGCTATATCTTGTTGATAGGGTAAATTCTGTATTGTTACTTGACCATTTCGAATAATTCCCATATCCTCCGCTAAATTTAAGATTGATACACCTATTCTATGCTCTGCATCAGATAAAGATAATGCTTCAATCTGTTGATCTGATTTTCGAATTCTAAGCGCTAATTCACCCATTAAATTAAATGAAATTTGGAAATTATTTTTTAATACTGCGAGAAACTCTTCACTATTTATCGCAACAAGTTCACAATCCTCTTGAGCTAAAGCATTAGCGGAACGCGCCTCACCATCTAAAATTGCCATTTCGCCAAATATTTCACCTTCACCAAGTAAAGCAAGAATGACCTCTTTACCTTCATCATTGACCCGAGTTATCTTTACAGTTCCTGTCATAACAATAAATACAACGTCCCCAAATTCTTCTTCCAATATGATCATACTGTTTTTGGGGTATTTCCTTGTTGTACAAACTAAATCTACTTCATCAATTTGCTTTTCAGTTATACCATTAAAAATTGAAACTGATT
>CAZCRK010000065.1:0-9187 GCA_964501035.1 uncultured bacterium | reverse complement strand
ATCACAAATGGATATTGCAAGTCATAAAAAAGAATTTGAAAGTGCGGCACATTATAGAGATCAATTGTTGGCAATTCGAGAGTTTACTAAAAGGCAAAAGAAACTGACACAAGATTTCAAAAATCAAGATATTATAACAACTTCACAAGAAAATACCTTGGCAATTGGAGTGGTAATGCGTATTCGAAATGGGAATTTGATAGGTCGTGAAAAGTTTCCAGTTAAAATCCATCCATCTGATAATGAAATTTTAGTTTTAACACAATTTTTAATGCAGTATTATTCCACAACATCAGATATCCCTAAAGAAATATTAGTTGAGCATAAAACTGATGAGTTACCTAAAATAGAATTATGGCTCACCCATGAAAAAGGTAGGCGTGTTCATATTGTAGTTCCACAAAAAGGTGAAAAGCAAAAGTTAGTTAAAATGTGTAGAAGAAATTCAGATTTATTATTAAATGAGTTAATCATTCGGAAAACACGGCAAAAAGAATTAGTTCCTAAGATGGTTGCTCAACTCCAAGAAGATTTGGGTTTGAGCGTTCCCCCAAGAAGAATTGAAGCATTTGATAATTCTAATATTCAGGGTGCACATCCTGTAGCTGGAATGGTTTGTTTTATAGAAGGTAAACCTAGAAAATCTGAATATAGAAAATATAAAATAAAAACAATTGATGGAATTGATGATTTTGCTTCAATGAAAGAGGTCGTAAGTCGGAGATACACACGTGTGTTGAAGGAGAAATCAACTTTGCCTGATTTGATTGTAATTGATGGAGGTAAAGGACAATTGTCTTCAGCAAAGCAAGCCATGGATGAATTGGGTTTAGATTTTATTCCGATAATTGGTCTAGCTAAAAAATTAGAAGAAGTATTTAAACCAAATATGTCTGATCCACAGAACATTGCAAAAACATCACCTGGATTGTTTTTGTTGAGACAAATTCGTGATGAAGTTCACAGATTTGCTATATCTTTTCATAGAAATCGACGAGGTAAAGCAATGATAAAATCTCAGTTCGAAGATATTCAAGGTATTGGACCAAAACGTCTTAGGGTTCTATGGGAAAATTTTGATTCCATTGAAGCAATTCAAAATTCAAGCATAGATGAAATTATATCAAAAACAAACTTTCCTGTTCATATTGCTGAAAAACTAAAAAGCAGTGTTTAAGTAAAATTTATTGTTTTGACCATAATTCAATATGGTTTCCATTTGGGTCACTGAACATTGCTGCAAATCCAATATCTTTTCCAATTTCATATTTCTTTTCTATGATTTTACCACCATGTTTAACAATTTTATCTAATGTAGTATTTATATCGTCAACGGAAATTGAAAAAATAATTCCTTCAGATTTTGCAATTCGTTTCCTGTTTTTGTTTAAACCACCATGAAATCCTTCTAAATTAAACACGCAAAATTCAGGCGTATATTCTTCCATAGTCCAATTAAATACTATGCTGTAAAACGATTTTGCTTTGTCTAAATCTGGGGCTGGAATTTCTAACCATTCAATTTTAGTTTTCATTACTTCTCCATTTCTTAAATTTATCTACTTTTGGTTTAATAACAAGAGAACAATATGGGTTGTTTGGATTATTTTTGTAATAATCATAATGATAATTTTCAGCAGGGTAATAGTTTTCAAGGTGAGAAATTTCTGTTACAATAGTTTTAGAGTACACATTCATTTCATCCATCCGTTTTAATGATGCCTTAGCAATTTCTCTTTGAATATCTGTATGTGTGAAAATGACGGATCTATATTGAGTGCCAATATCCTCACCTTGTTTATTCAACGAGGTGGGATCATGAATTGACCAAAACATATCTAAAAGTTGTGAAAATTTGATTAAGCTAGGATTAAATAAAATTCTACACACTTCTGCATGATTTGTGCTTCCCTTGCAGACTTCTTCATATGTAGGATTTTCTATTATACCTCCAGAATAGCCTGGTTCTACGTGATATACTCCATTTAAATCTTTAAAAATTGCCTCAATACACCAAAAACATCCTGCACCTAAAGTTGCTTTTTCCATATTTCTATAAATTTGACCTGCCCACATAGATTGGATTTAAGCAAGGTTTTACTTGGTAAAGAGGGGAAGAAGCTTGCAGTGCATCCAACGGGAAAAATTATTCAAACTTCACCTCATTCTAAAATACATTTTGATGAAGTTCGTTTGGCAATTATGACACAGGGATATGCTGTCATAAAGAAACCAATCCAAAATACAGATAGAGCAGTGGGCACAAGGTTGTCTGGAGAAATTATGTTTTTGCACGGATCAGGTGGATTTAAGGGAAATATTAAATATCGTGTATATGGTGCTGGAATGACAGGAGGAGTTACGTATATATATTATTCTTCAAAGCAGAATTTAGAAAATATTAACAAAGAATATGTTAAACTAGAACAACTTAATCAATCTGATATTAATTTACTTTGGAGAATGATTAGAAGCCATAAATTTCATACAAGATCACCATTAGCTGATAATATATTAAAAGAATGGGACAATGGAATAAGAGATAGCTTTGTAAAAGTAATCCCACTATCTATGGAGTCTCTAAATCTAAAATCAATGTATGAAAGTCAAATATTGAGAAGAAGTCGATGAGATTTTAACTTCTAATTGAAATTTAAATATTATTGAAAATATGCAATATTGACATTTTATTTTATTGACTAAAGATTGTAAATTATAGGTCAATATGTCATGTTTTAATATACAATCACCATTTCAACTTGCTGGTGATCAACCAAATGCAGTAAAATCTATTGTCAATGGGTTGAATAATAAAGAGAAACATCAAGTATTGCTTGGGATAACAGGTTCAGGTAAAACATTTACTATGGCAAATGTTATCCAGGAAGTACAGCGACCAACACTTATCTTATCACATAACAAAACATTAGCAGCACAGTTATATGGTGAATTTAAATCTCTATTTCCAGAAAATGCTGTTGAATTTTTTATTTCATATTATGATTATTATCAACCAGAAGCATATATGCCTGTTACAGACACATTCATTGAAAAAGATTCGTCAGTTAATGAAGAGATTGATAGGCTTAGGTTAAAAGCTACTACATCGTTAATTTCCCGGAAAGATGTTATAATAATTGCCAGTGTGAGTTGTATTTATGGTATAGGATCGCCCGATGAGTATAAAAATTTATTAGTGCATATTTCGAATGGTGACACAATTAATACCAAAGAATTTCTAAAACAATTAGTGAATATTCATTATGTTCGGAATGATTTAATTTTAGAACCAGGTACATTTCGAGTACGTGGCGATGTAATTGAAGTTTTTCCTGTATATGATGAACAAGCAGTTAGGATTGAATTGTTTGGTGATGAAATTGAATCTATTAGTTTTTTTCATCCTTTAACTGGTGAAGTAGTTCGCACTCAAAATGAGTTGTATGTGTATCCTGCAAAACACTTTGTCACAACCGAAGAAAACTTAAAACGATCGATGGATGATATCAGAGTTGAGTTATATGACAGATTAAAAGATTTGCGTGCTAATGGTGCATTACTTGAAGCTCAAAGGCTTGAGCAACGTACACTTTATGATTTAGAAATGATGACTGAACTTGGGTATTGCTCAGGCATTGAAAATTATTCGAGGCACTTAGATGGCCGAAAAGTTGGAGAGCGTCCAAACACTCTCTTAGATTTTTTTCCAGGTGATTTTATGATGATAATTGATGAATCCCATGTGTCTTTACCTCAGATACGTGCTATGTATAACGGTGATAAGGCACGCAAAGATACTTTAGTAGAGCATGGGTTTAGACTGCCATCAGCACTTGATAACAGACCTATGAAGTTTCATGAATTCGAAGAAAAAGTTGGTCAGCTAATTTTTGTATCCGCTACCCCTGGAGATTATGAATTGGACAAAACAGGTGGTGCAATTGTTGAGCAAATTATTCGCCCCACTGGTTTGTTGGATCCAAGCATAAAACTAAAACCAACTAAAGGGCAAATTGATGATTTGATTGGTGAAGTAAAAAAAGTTGTCTCACGATATGAGAGAGTGTTGATAACTACTCTAACCAAGCGCATGTCTGAGGATTTGACAGAATTTTTAAAGGGTGTGGGGATTAAAGCGGAATATATGCATAGTGGGATTGATACTATAGAACGGGTCAAAATTCTTAGAGGACTTCGATTAAAGGAGTTTGATGTTCTTGTGGGTATAAATCTACTTCGCGAAGGATTAGATTTGCCTGAGGTTTCACTGGTTGCTGTGTTAGATGCTGACAAAGAAGGATTTTTGCGGTCAAAATCTTCATTAATGCAAGTAGCAGGGCGTGCAGCTCGAAACATAAATGGACAAGTAATTCTATATGGTGACCGAATTACTAAATCTATGCAGCATTTAATAGACGAAACCAATAGAAGGCGAAAATTACAAGAAGAATACAACGAAGTAAATAAAATTAATCCGAAAACTGTTTATAAATCTGTAGATGATATCAAACTCAGTACAGCCGTTGCTGATGAGAAGGAATCGTATACACCCGATAAACTCCCAGAGATTGATGTAAATTCTCTAGAAGAAATTGAGTTGAATGATATTGTGAAACAACTAGAAAGAAAAATGTTAAAATGTGCACGTAATCTTCAGTTTGAAGATGCGGCAATATTGCGCGATCAGATTGATCAAGTTAAAATTGAATATGGAAAAAAATAAAATGAAAAATATACTTGTAATTGGTAGTGGTGGTAGAGAGCATGCATTCGTAAAATCTTTGCATGAAGATCAAAATGTAGGTCAAATTTTTTGTGCGCCAGGAAATGGAGGTACTGCCTTAATTTCTACTAATATTGGTTTAGATATTTCCAATCATCAAACCGTTATTGAATTTGCGAAACAAAACAATATCGATTTGACAATTGTTGGTCCAGAAGCACCATTGTCAGAAGGAATTGTTGATGCATTTAATGCTGAAGGTTTACGTATTTTTGGTCCCAATAAATTTGCCTCTCAGTTAGAAAGTAGTAAGCTTTTTGCTAGAGATGTGATGAAGGAATATAATATTCCACAACCTGAGTATTATTCTTGTAATACAAGAGATAAAGCAGAAAGAGTTAAAGAAATACTTGAACTACCAATCGTTTTGAAAGCTGATGGATTAGCAGCAGGAAAAGGTGTGCTTGTTTGCCATACTGAAATTGAGTTTAATGATGCGATGAAAGTAATGTATGATGACGCCGCTTTCGGCGAAGCATGTAATGAAGTATCTGTTGAAAAATGTTTAATTGGTGAAGAACTTTCTGTGTTTGCAGTATGCGACGGGAATGACTTTGTAATTTTAAATTCTGCTCAAGATCACAAAAGAGCCTATGATGGTGATTTAGGTCCAAACACGGGTGGAATGGGTGCATATTCACCAACTCCATTATCGACACCTGATATGATTTCAAAAGTAAGCCAACAAATTATTAAACCCACGTTAGATGCAATGGTAGATAAAGGGAATCCATTTGTTGGCTTTTTATATGCTGGGATTATGATTGTCAATAAAGAACCATTTGTGATTGAATTTAATGTGCGAATGGGTGATCCAGAAACACAAGTTGTTTTTCCATTGTTAAAATCATCTTTATATGAGTTGCTTTCCAAAGCCACCGATGGAAAGTTAGTAGAGTATAATGTAGAAATTTCCACAAAAACTGCAGTTACCGTTGTGTTATCTGCAGAAGGTTATCCAGCTTCATATCCAAAAGGAATGGAGATACATGGTTTAGAAAATATGGATGGTGATTTAGTTTTTCATGCAGGTACACAAAAAAAAGAAAATGGTAGAATCGTTACATCCGGTGGACGTGTGTTAAATGTAGTTGGGTTTGGTAATAACCTTGTTTCTGCAATCCAAGATGCATATAGAATTGTAGAAAAAGTAGATTTTAGTGGTAAATTTTATCGCAAAGATATTGGTCAAAGAGGGTTGAAATACCTAAATGAGGGTAAACAATGATAATTGATATTGAAAAAATCCGTCGTTCAGTAGGGATAATTGGCGAATCTGAACAAATAATCGAAATGTTAACTTTAATTGGTCAAGTTGCCAATACAGATATTTCAGTTTTAGTGACTGGCGATTCAGGATCCGGAAAAGAAATGGTTGCTAAAGCTATTCACAAAAACAGTCGTCGTAAATTTGAATCATTAATAACTGTCAATTGTGCTGCTATTCCTGCAGGCATTATAGAAAGCGAATTGTTTGGTCATAAAAAAGGTTCATTTACAGGTGCTACTGAAGCTAGAAAAGGATATTTTGAGGCAGCACACAAAGGCACAATATTTTTAGATGAAATAGGTGAACTTCCACTTGAAACTCAAGCAAAATTACTTCGTGTTATTGAACAAGGTGAGTTTATGAAAGTGGGAGATACTAAAACAAATAAAGTGGATGTCAGAATTGTGGCTGCAACAAATAGGAATCTTGCAGATGAAGTAAAAAATGGTAATTTTCGGCAAGATTTGTATTTTCGTTTAAAAACTATAAATGTGCATGTACCTGCATTAAAAGAACATTTAAGCGATTTACATCTGTATGCAGAACGATTTGGACTTCAGTTCACTGCAAAAAATGACATCCCTTTCAAAGGGTTTTGCAAAGAGGCAGTGACTGCATTGAAAAATCACTCATGGCCAGGTAATATTCGAGAGTTGAAAAATACTGTCGAAAGCTTGTTAGTTATGAATAGAGGTGAACGAATAACTGAAGAAATTGTGAATAAACATTTTGGAAAAAATACATATGCTTCAAACACAAATTTGCCAGTTTTTGTAGATAGTGATTCTGACAAAGTTGAAAGAGAATTGATTTTAAAACAATTATTATTTCTCAGACAGGATGTAAACGAAATCAAACAAATGCTCTTAGGTACAAAGAAAATTACTCCTGAAGAAATGCAACCTGCAAATCCTGCATTATTTCTTCCAACTAGTGGGTCAGATGTTGGTAATATTGATAGGGATAATTTAGTCGATATTGAAGATGGACAGGTTAAAGGAATACAGGATGAAGCGGTTGGTGAGCTTACAATGAGCGAAATGGAACAGGAAATAATTGAGAGAACATTGGAGAAGTTAAATGGTAATCGAAGAAAAACTGCTCGTGCATTACATATTTCTGAACGAACCCTGTATCGTAAAATAAATGAGTATGGAATTGACAGAAAAAATAGTAAGTAAATGAATATTAAATTAATCATAAATATATTTATTTTGAGCTTCTCAATAGTATGGGTTGGATGTGGGTTTTATTCTCTAAAGGGGTCTTTACCAGCACATATACAGAGCATTTCAGTTTCGCCAGTAATTAATGAATCTACAGAGTTTTCAATTTCAGAACTTATGAACTCACAACTTAATGAGTTAATGATTAATGAAAATGTTTTAGAATTAGTATCTCGTGAGTTTGCAGATAGTCAATTAGATGTGTCAGTCAAATCAATAACAGATAAACCCTATACATACACACTTGAATCAGGTCAAAATTACGAGCAAGTTGAAGAATGGAAAATAACAATTAAGGCAAAAGTAGTATGGTATGATTTAATCAACAATACCCCTCTATTTGAAAAAGATATGAGCGAATGGGGTGCTTATGGAACCGGTGTTGATATTAATTCAGATAAAATTGATAATGATAATGATGGATTAATTGATAGTGAAGATGATGATGAAATAGGCCCACCTAGAGATAGTGCAATTAAGATAGCCGTACGAAAATTAACAGAACGAATTGGAAATGAGATAACTTCAACGTGGTAGTTGAAAATTATATAGGAAGTTTATGCAAGTAGCAAGAATACATAAAATTAGTGAATTTGAAGGACAAGAAGTAAAGTTAAATGGGTGGGTGTATAATTCACGAAGAAGTGGAAAAATTGGTTTTCTCATGCTTCGGGATGGATTTGGGATTATCCAATGTATAGTAGTAAAAAATGATGTTGGGGAAGATCAATTCGAAGAATTTAAAAAACTAACACAAGAGTCTTCACTTTCTGTAACAGGAGAAGTTGTAAAAAATGATCGTGCTCCTGGTGGGTATGAAATTTTAGTAAAATCTTTAACTGTCATCCATATTAGTACTGATTATCCAATTACTCCTAAAGAACATGGTACAGACTTTTTAATGAATCACCGTCATCTTTGGTTACGTTCAAAAAGGCAACATGCAATTGTACGTGTACGACATGAGATAATAAAGGCAGTACGGGATTTTTTTGATTCCAATGATTTTACCTTGGTAGATTCACCCATTTTCACACCATCCGCAGCTGAGGGTACATCAACACTGTTTAGCACAGCATACTTTGAGGAAACAGCATATTTGGCTCAAACAGGACAATTGTATGGTGAAGCATCCGCTATGGCACATGGTCGTCATTATAATTTTGGACCTACATTTAGAGCAGAGAAAAGCAAAACTCGTCGTCATTTAACTGAATTTTGGATGGTAGAACCCGAAATTGCATTCTGTGAAATTGAAGAAGATATGGAGTGGGCTGAAAAACTCATCGAGTTTATTATTCAACGAGTATTGAAAAATAAACGAACAGAACTTGAAATACTCGAACGAGATATTTCTAAACTTGAAAATATTAAAGCACCATTTCCTCGGATAAGTTATACTGAAGCAGTCAAACTTTTAAACGATGGAGGTATTGACTTTGAGTGGGGTGATGATTTTGGTGCTCCTCATGAAACATTCATTGCTGAGCAGTATAATCAACCAGTTATTGTGCACAGGTTTCCGTCAGACATAAAAGCATTTTATATGAAACGTGACCCTCAAAATGACAAAGTAGTATTGGGAATGGATATACTTGCTTCAGAGGGGTACGGTGAAATTGTAGGTGGTTCAGAACGAGAAACTGATATTGATATTCTGCTTGAACGCATTGCAAACGAGGAGTTAAATCAAGAAGATTATGAGTGGTACTTGGATTTAAGGCGATATGGTTCAGTGCCACATTCCGGTTTTGGGATGGGTATAGAGCGTGTTGTTGCATGGATTTGTAATTTACCACATATCAGAGAAACTATCCCCTTCGCCCGAACCATGGGACGATTAAAACCATAAATGAAAATAGCCTTTGGGCAAATAAATCCAACTGTTGGTGATATTCGTGGTAACAC
>CAZCRK010000064.1:0-9277 GCA_964501035.1 uncultured bacterium | reverse complement strand
ATAGTTTAAACAATCCTCATTTTATTGATAACGAAGGTGAGATAATTTGGGATGGACGAAATATTTTAGGTGACCAAATTGTAAATGGAGTGTATTTTTGCAGGCTATCTTTGGATAGTCATGAATATTGGACAAAGTTATTAGTGGTAAATTCAAAATGAAGTTTTGGGTAATAGGATTACTAATTGGAATTTTATCTGCTGACTTTGGCGGTGGTTATGCTGGAGCCAGTTTCCGATATGCTTCCAATGCACGAGAAAAATCATTGGGTGGTGCAATGGTAGCTGAGCAAAACGCAGGATATCAACAATTTTCAAACCCAGCCTTATTACCATTAGTAAAACAAAATCAATTGGGATTATCGTATTTTAGTATGTCATTGGACAGGTCTATTCAAACATTTTCATTTACTAAACCACTCCCACCAAAAGCATCAGTTGCAATATCATTTTTTCGTTCAGGTACAACCAATATTCGTGGTACTAATTCTTTAAATGAATTTACAGAAAATTATTCTGTTTCAGAAATGTTTGGAATGCTGTCCTTTGGGGTTTCATTTTCAAAAAGAGTATCATTGGGCTTGAATGTACGCATGATTTTAAACGAACTTACTGAAGAATATAATACAAAAAGTATTGCAATGGATTTTGGAGTTAGAGTCTCGATTAATGATAGATTACAATTGGGAGTGTTTAACCAAAATTTATTCGGATTTTATCAATGGAAAATTGATGTAAATAACGATGGTGATGCATCAGATTATATTGAAGAACTTCCTAAAACATGGTTGATTGGAAGCCGATATATGTGGAATAATAATTTCAAAGTATTGTCTCAGATTGATTTGATTGCACCACCAAATCAAGATATGACAACTCGATTAAGAGGTGGTGTTGAATATTTATATAATGATAAATTCGCATTCAGAATGGGTATAAAACAGAAGTATGATTCTAAGTTTTCAGATGAGACACTAGTATTTAACTTCGAACCATCCTTTGGAATAGGATTACCTATTACAGTGTGGAAAAACTATATCATTAACTTTGATTATTCTTTCGATTATGGTTCTGAGAATGAAGGAATGAGTCACTTATTTACATGGACAATGGAATTATAATGAAAAACATTTTTACCGTTTTAGTTTATTTTGGAATCTCATGGGCAGTAGGAATGCAAGCAATGAACATTCCATCTAACGCACATACTTTGTCAGTTACCTCAACAGGAATAGCAGGAGGGATTGATGTAAAAATTAACCCAACTTCCATTTTAAGCGAAAAAGCATATATTGGTTTTTCCAGTAATAATTGGTTAGGTGGTTTATCTGGCCAACAAGCATCAACTCACTTTCATAAATGGTTGGATTTTGCATTTTCAATTGAATCCCTTAATGTAGATGATTTAGAATTATGGGGTGATGTCCCTAACGATAATCCAGAAGGTATATTTGGTGTGCATTGGGTTTCGGCATCTACTACAACTGGATTTAGTATGGGCAAAACAGGTAAAGTGGGAATTCAGTTACAAACTAGTATGGCGCGTCTTGTAATTGATTCTCAATTTGCAACAACCATTCAAATTGGGTATGAAGATATAATTACGCAACATCTAAAATGGGGAGTTGTTGTGAAAAATATGGGGTGGTTATCTAATAGTGAATTGAGATCTCATTTACCTGTAAAAGGTGGAATTGGTTTTGGGTTATATGTTCCATCAATAAAAAGTCAGATTTTATCTGATTTGATTGTAGATGCACAGCATGGGGAAATGATTAAAATTGCCACTCAAACCCAATGGAAATATGTAAATTTTCAAATTGGGAAGAGTATTTCTGAATACTATAATGATTTTTCAGCAGGATTTTCTTTGAAAGTTTCCGACTGGTCAATGCATTATGGCGTTTTATTCCATGAGGAAGAAGTGTTTGAAACACCTCAATATTTTGAAATACGTTGGCACTACTAGATTTCACACAATTAAAACAAAACGTACCTTTTAAAAGGATAATATTAGTATCACTCGTTGGTGTACTGATTGGCTATATTGTCTTTAATAGTGGTAATTCACCTCAACAACCTAAGGGAAAAATTTGTTTAGTCATTGATGATTTTGGTTATGCATTGAATGATACAATTCAAGCATTTATGAATCTAGATGAAAGCATAACTTTAGCAATTATTCCTGGACACAATTTTAGTAAACAAGTGGGTGAGATTGCTGATAGCTTAAACTTAGAAACAATTATTCATCTTCCTATGGAGCCAAACGAATATGATGGAATTAGTGAAAAAGAGTATATCCTAACTGAAAATTTAAATGCTGAAGAAGTAGCGTTTCGTGTTCGTAATGCATTTGTTGAAATTCCTACATCGATTGGGATGAACAATCACCAGGGATCTAAAGCTACTGAAAACCTACAGCTCATGAAAAATTTAGCTAGAACATTAAAATCTGAAGATAAGTTTTTTCTTGATAGCTTCACGAATCCAGAAAGTAGAGCATTTATCACAATGCGCAGGTATGGTGTTAAAACCGAACTCCGACAAGTTTTTTTAGACCATGTTGAAACTCCACAACATATTGCATCTCAATTAGATAGCTTGCGAAAATTATCCCATATAATGGATGTTGCTATTGGAATTGGTCATGTGAAGCATATTACACTCACTCAGCTTCAAGAATTTATCCCAAAGTATAAAGAAATGGGATATGAGTTTGTAAAGCTTAGTGGAATTGTTCGTTAGTATAGCTAAAACAAAATCATATAAATCCCAAACTGATCGTATGATAAAATAATTACTACCTTTTTGAATTATTTTATTTAGAAAATATAGTTACAATTAGTTAAATTACTTCTTCGATTGTGTGCGTTTCTTAACCTAAAATAAAACAAGGAGGGCGATAATGATTCCAATTATCCGATTAACTTTCATTTCATTGATTATTTCTTCAATATCTTTTGCTGATGTATTTATGACAGAACTTTCTGATCCACAAAATTCATCTGATGCAGGTCGATTTGTTGAATTATATAATAATGGTGATTCAGCTGTTGATTTATCAACATATAGTGTACAAAGATGGACAAATGCAAATACAGACCCAACAGCATCAAGTATTGTTGAGCTAACTGGTACTGTATCAGCAGGTGGTTTCTATATAATATGTAATGATGCAGCTAAATATAACACAACTTATGGTCTAACCTGTGATCAAGATATTGGAACAGGGGGGTTTGCAGACTCTAATGGTGATGATAATATGGCGTTATTAGATGGAACTGGAATTGTTGATATTTTTGGTGTTCCAGGCGAAGATGGAACGGGTACAGGACATGAATTTGAAGATGGTCGTGCTGAAAGAGCTGAATTTGTTACGGCAGCGAATCCTGTTTGGGATGTATCTGAATGGAATGTAGATAATGATTCAGGTGGTGGTGATGGTAATCAATACGCTCCTGAAGGATTTGATCCCGGTGCATGGATTGGTGCAGAAGAGATTATCATTCTACAATGCGAAGATGAAAGTGCATGTAATTTCATGGCTGATGGAGCATGTGAATATCCTGAATATGGTTTTGATTGTGATGGAAATTGTATCGTAGATTTTGATTGTGCTGGTGTTTGTGGTGGTGATGCTGAATATGATGAATGTGGTGAGTGTGGCGGAAATGGTTCAGCATGTGCTGACCCAGCAGCAAACTTATTTTTCTCTGAACATGCTGAAGGTTCAAGTAGTAACAAATATTTTGAAATTTATAATGCCTCAGATTCAGCTGTAGATTTAGCAAACTATAATTTTGTTAACTGTTCAAATGGTTGTGATGATTGGGAATATACCAATACATTTGCTGAGGGTGCAGTTGTTGAAGCTGGTGATGTATATGTTGTTTGTCACTCAAGTGCTGATGCTGAAGGAATTTTACCATTTTGTGATGAAACAAGAACATTATACCACAATGGCGATGATGCACAAGGATTAGTTTATGCATTAACAGGTGAATTGTTAGATGTGTATGGGGCAATAGGTGAAGACCCAGGTTCTGGTTGGGAAGTTGCAGGTGTTTCAAATGCAACTAAAGACCATACCCTTGTTAGAAAATCGGAAGTTGTTTCAGGAAATACGGATTGGGCGCTTTCTGCGGGAACAACCTCAGATGATTCTGAATGGTTAGTTTTTGACCAAAATACTTGGGATTATATTGGATCACATCCACATGATTTTAGTTCTGCAGGGTGTACTGATGAATTAGCATGTAATTTTGATCCAGATGCAACGGAAGATGACGGAAGTTGTCTTTTTAATGATTGTCTAGGTGAATGTGGTGGTTCGGCCGTTGAAGATGATTGTGGTGTATGTGAAGGTGACGGTTCTTCTTGTTCTGTTATTGTTGAATTCTCTGTTGACATGAGTTTATCTGAAGTAAGTGGCGATGTTACTTTTAGAGTTGCTACGGTAAATGGTGAATATAATCCATCTGATTGGGTTTTAATGAGCGATGTTGATGGTGATTTTGTGTTCACTTATGCAACTGCATTAACGATTGGATATGAATACGGTTATAATTTTAATAATTCAGGATATGAATCTGGTGACAACTTGGGTGAATGTGCTGGAGGAAACTATGGTAATGACCGTGTATTAATAGTAGGTGAAGATGATATGGTTCTTGATACCGTTTGTTGGGAATCATGTGATGCATGTCCAGAAGTTATATTAGGATGTACTGATGAATCAGCATTGAATTATGATGAAAATGCAACTGAAGATGATGGGTCATGTATTTATGAATGGCCTGAACCAGCAAACTTATTTTTCTCAGAAGCAGCTGAAGGTTCAAGTAACAATAAATACCTAGAAATTTATAATGCTTCAGATAGTGATGTTGATTTAAGTGGCTACTCACTTTCTAGTTGCTCAAATGGTTGCAATGAAACGGATGTTTGGGATTATGCAGATAATGTTACATTTGAAGCTGGAACTATATTAACAGCAGGTGATGTGTTTGTTGTGTGTCATCAATCTTCAGATGAGTTTATTTTAGCTGAATGTGATCAAAACTTTACATATTTGAGTAATGGTGATGATGTATTCGCACTTACACAAATTGGTAGTGGTACCGTACTTGATATAATTGGGACAACCGGTGATGATCCAGGTTCAGGTTGGGAAGTTGCGGGTGTTTCTAATGCAACAAAAGATCATACTCTAGTTCGTAAAGCGAGTGTAGCTACAGGAAATACTGATTGGGCTTCTTCGGCTGGAACAGATGCTGATGATTCTGAATGGGTTGTACTTGACCAAAACACATGGGATTACCTAGGTTCACATCCGCACGAATTTGCTCCACCATGTGATTGTGCTTCTGGTGATTTAACATGTGATGGCACTGTGAATGTGACTGATATTGTGGGTATTGTAAACTATATCTTATTCCCTGCAGATGCAGGATGGGATGATTGTCAAATATCAACTTCTGATTTCAATGCGGATGGTATAGTGAATGTAACGGATATAATTGGTATTGTTAATTTAATTTTAGGTGGCGGAAGAATTGATAGTGATGCTTCATTCAACATCTACAATAATACTATCCAAACATCAGGAGCTGTAGCAGGTATTCAAGTTGAAGGTAAATTGGTATCTAATGTTATAGGTAACGATGTTGTTGCATATGGTAACGGAACAACTATCATTTATAGTCTGAATGGTAAACTTGAAACACAAATGTTCACATTTGATTCAAATCCATCTAACGCCTTGGTTGTGAGTTCTGATGAAACTGAGTTAACACCATCTTCTATGAACTTGCTCTCATCATTCCCAAACCCATTTAATCCACAAACTACAATTAATTTTGATATTGCAGTTGATGGTTTTGTGAATTTAACGATTTACGATTTATTGGGACAGAAAGTATCTGAATTAGTTAACTCAGAGTTAAATGCTAATGAAGGATATTCGGTTGTTTGGAGTGGGCAAAATATGTCTGGAAGTGATGTTCCAAGCGGTATTTATATTGCTCGATTAACCAGTGGTAATAGTGTTAATACTCAAAAATTAACACTTCTCAGATAATAAAATAATCAACTCGTTAAAGATGCCCTGCTAATTTGGTGGGGCATCTTTTTCGATATTCAAATTGGAGAAAAATATGAAAAAAATAATGGTAATAATTGGATTAAGTACAATACTGTCTGCTCAACTATTTATTAATGAAATTGATTATGATCAACCGTCAACTGATGCGAGTGAATTTATTGAATTATCTGGACCTGCTGGATCTTATTCAAATGTAAATCTTATACTTATTAATGGAAATAATAATTCTGAATACGGGTCATATAATTTAGGTACAGTATCTTTAAATGATGAGAGTCAAGGCTATGGATTCTATGTAATTGGAACATCTTCAATTCCGAATGTTGATTTCACATCTGGATTTCCATCAACAAATGCAATTCAAAATGGAAACCCTGATGGAGTTGAACTCTGGGTAAACGGCCAATTGATAGATGCTGTATCATATGCAGGTACAATGAATGACTCAGAGGGTGGTACTATGGAAGAAGCTACGCCCAACGATTCTGATGACGAATTTTGGGAAGGTGGAGAAGGACTTTCAATTGGAAGATTGGGTGTAGATAGTTCTCCTTGGACTGTGATGACTAATTCTCCTGGAACCATAAATGATGGTCAATCTTTGGATGCATCAGCAGACTTCCCACCAAATGCTAATGCAGGTGAAGATGTAGTTGTTGAATCTGGTGATTTGGTTACGTTAGATGGAAGTTTAAGTTCTGATTTTGACGGAAGCATTGTTTCTTTTGTATGGGAGCAAACTGCAGGACCAAATGTTGATTTAAGTTCTGATTCTGAGGCAGTAGTAACGTTTGAAGTACCCAACGTTACAGAAACAACAACGTGGACATTTGAATTAACCGTTGTTGATGATGGTAATAACTTTGATTCTGATGAAGTGAATGTAACGGTTTATATTTTAGATAATATTTCAATTTATGATATTCAATATTCAACTGATGGTACTGGAATTTCACCCTATGTAGATCAATTAGTATCCACAACAGGTATTGCTACAGCAGTTGGCGATTACTATTATTGGTTGCAAGATGGAGAAGGTGCATGGAATGGAATTTATATTTATGCTGAAGATAACCATGGAGTTCAATTGGGTGATGAAGTGACTGTTGTTGGAACAGTGGCAGAATCCTATGAAAAGACGCAGATAGGTTATCTTACAGAACAAGTAGTTCATTCAAATAGTAATGCATTACCTAATGCACTAAGTATTTCAACTACTGAAGCAAATATGGAAATGTACGAAGGTGTTTTGGTTTCTGTTATGAATGCAGAATGCACAAATCCAGATTTAGGATATGGTGAATGGGAAGTTAATGATGGAACTGGAGCATGTAGAATAGATGATAAAATGTATGCATTTATACCAGAACAAGGTCAGTTTTATAACGTCACAGGTCCTCTTGATTACAGCTATGATAATTATAAAATTGAACCTCGAGATGAAGGAGATGTGTCTATCTATGTCATGGAAGGAATGCCAGTTGCGAATGCAGGAGGTGATCAATCCGTTTCCCCGGGAACAGTTGTAACTATCGATGGAAGTGGTAGTTATGATTCCAATGGTTCCATTATTGCATACGAGTGGGTGCAAATTGGTGGCACACCTGTGATTTTGGATGATGAAGAAAATCCAACAACATTTTTCACAGCTCCAGATGCTAGCGATATTATTACTTTTAGACTTACAGTTTGGGATGATGAAATTAATGAAGCAACAGATGAAATTTCAATCTATGTAGTTGGTCAAACAACTATTTATGATATTCAATATACGGTAGATCAAGGTGAGTATTGTTATGAAACTCCTATGGTTGGACAAACTGTGCTAACTTCTGGGGTTGTGACAGCAGTTAAACCCGGTGATTATCCCAACTTTTTCTTTCAAGACCCTAGTTTAGAATCTTGGGCCGGAATCTATGTGTATGATACTTCTATAAATCCTCAAATTGGTGATGAAATTTCATTAACTGCAACAGTAAATGAATACTACAGTTTTACTCAGCTTATAGATGTGACATCTTTTGAAACACTTTCAACAGGGAATTATATTGCACCAATTTCATTGGAAACAAACGAAATTGGAACATCATGCTCTTTAGAAGGAGAGATGTTAGAGAGTATGTTAGTAACGGTTTCTAATGTATCTGTTGAAGGATTAGATGAATACAACTGGTATCTTAATGATGGTAGTGGTACTGCAATTCTGGATGATTATTACTTTGATGGAAGTTTTCCAACAATCAATGTTGGTGATACCTTTGAATGCATTACTGGTGTGGTAACGTATAGTTATAGTGAATTTAAAATTTCACCTAGAAATATCGATGACTTTAGTTGCAATGTTGAAGAATGTAATCCAACTGGTGATGTGAATATTGACGGTTTTGTAAATGTTCAAGATATTGTAATGATTGTAAACCATATTATTGACACATCTCAAATTACAGATTCAGAAGCATTATGCAATGCTGATTTAAATGGTGATGGAATAGTTAATGTCTTAGATATAATTTCCGTTGTTAATCTAATTATTGGCTAGTTTAAACTTTACGTAAGGTGTAATTATGAAAAAAATAGGCATAATGTTGTCTTTAATTCTGCCTGCTCTGGTATTTTCAGAGCAGGCAGATCATTTATTGTTGAGTCGAATAGTAATAACCCCAGACGAAGCAGAATCCATTTCAATTATCAATCCTACAGATGAAACAATCAACTTAGCTGATTACTATATTTGTGATGATAATGAATATTATACCATGCAAACTGATGGAGATATGAGTCCTTCACATTTTGTCAATGGATTTACAGCACGATTCCCTAATATTGATATTGATCCAAGTGATACACTTGTATTAGTACTCAATGAAGACTTTGCTTCGTTTTATTCTGATGTTACACCAGATTTATTTTTGTTTGGTGAAGACAGCAACTCTATGATTGAAACAGAAGATGGATCGTTTGGATTATCTTCTGATAAAATTGATAATGATTCAGAGAGTATTATACTTTTTAAATGGGATGGAAATGCTGAAAGTCCTATAGAAGATGTAGATTATTTTATTTGGGGTGGAATTCAAGATGCAGTAGATAAAACAGGTGAAGGTAACTATCTTAATGATACTCCAGCTGAAGACCAATTGTATTTTGAAACATCTCATGAAGACTATTATGC
>CAZCRK010000063.1:0-9882 GCA_964501035.1 uncultured bacterium | reverse complement strand
ACCCCTTGATTATGTTTGCTATCACATACTCTGTCAAGTTCTTTTGGCATAGCATGTTCAACCCTAACATCATGTTCTGCGCAGGTATTCAGAATTTTTTCACCCTGTTCGGTTTGCGAAAATTCCTCTGTCACCCAAATATTTTGAATTGGAGTTTTAGATTGAACCGCCTCCTGAACCAAGCGATATCCTTCAATCAAAATTAATTGTTCTTTGTCTCTAAATTTTTTTTGTTTGAGAGATTTGAATAATTTTATTTGTGCATGTGAGAGCATTATACATCAATTTCAATTTGCACAGGAGCATGGTCAGACCCCATTACATCTGCTAAAATACTTGCAGTTTGAAGTTGGGGAAGTAGGCTTGGAGAAATACACACATAATCAATCCTCCAGCCAATATTACGTTGGCGTGCACCGGCGCGATAACTCCACCAAGAATAATGACCATTTCCGGTATGAAAACTCCGAAATGTATCTACAAATCCTGCTGAAACAATATTGTCAAAACTCTCACGCTCTTGATCTGTAAATCCTGCATTTCCCGGACGTGTTTTAGTGGTTTTATTTGTACTTGGGTTTGCCAAATCATTTTCGGTATGTGCTACATTTAAATCCCCACAAAAAACGACGGGTTTGTCATGCTCCAATGATTTTACAAATGCCAAAAAATCAACATCCCATTCTTGGGTACGATAGTCTAATCGTTCTAATCCACGTTTGGAATTGGGAGTGTACACTGTAACGAGGTAATACTTCTCAAATTCTAGAGTAATAACTCGACCTTCTGAATCATGTTTTGGAATATCCAATCCATGTGCAATATTCAGGGGTTTTACTTTGGAAAAAATTGCCGTTCCAGAATATCCCTTTTTCTCAGCAGAATTCCAATATTTATAGGGATATGCATCAAATGTTTCATCCACTTGTTCCGGGCGTGCTTTGGTTTCTTGAAGGCATATAATATCGGGGTCATGTTCATTCAAAAAATCTAGAAATCCCTTTTTAATGACAGCCCGTATTCCATTTACATTCCAAGATATAATTTTCATTACTGTTCTACCGTCAATTTCTGTAGCTGTTTTGCAACAATCATTTCACGTTCCATATGTGAAATTGCATCTTCAAACTGGGTACCAAAATCAATATTGGATTCAATCCGTTGGACTGTCTGTAAATCTGCTTTGGTTTCGGGGTGTATGGGGACAAAAAATGAGCAACAGTCTTGATAGGGTTCAATGGAAATTTCATATGTACTTATTTCTTTTGCTCTATTCACAATGTCTTCCTTATTCATTCCAGCAAGAGGTCTCAAAATAGGCAAGTCGGTTGCATCAGCAGTTGCTCGAATATTCGATAGTGTTTGAGAAGCAACCTGTCCTACATTTTCACCCGTTATCAGTGCAGGTGCATGGATTGAGTTCGCCACATCTGTTGCAAGCCGTACCATTGCTCTTCGAAACAAAATCACCCACAATTTATTGGGTGCATTATTCATTATTGTTTGCTGAATATCCAATAATGGAATATTGTACAATTCACATCGCAGTTGATATTGCGCAAGAACACCTAAAATTTCTTTCACATTCCGAATTGACTGCAAGTTTGTGGCAGGTGCGCTATGAAAATGCACATACGATAAACTTACCCCCCGTTTTATCATTTCAAAAGATGAAACAGGAGAATCAATCCCTGAAGAAATCAAACTGATTGCTTTTTCGCCACTTCCTACCGGTAAACCACCAAAACCTCGCATCTTATCTACTCCAATGAACGCAGTGCCTTTTACCAATTCAATCTTCACATCGAGATCTGCACCTTTTAATTTCACAGGTTTGTCACAAAGTGGTTGTAAATGTGCACCCACTTCCATATTTATTTGATGCGATGTTAATGGGAAGCTTTTGTACTGCCTACGCGAAGACACTCTGAAATTTTCGAAGGTTCTATGTTGAATCAACTCAGCTGAAATAGATTTAATAGTTTCCAACTCCGCTGGAGCTCGTACCACTAAATGTGCATTCATGAGCCCCATCACCTGTCGTAATCGGTCGGAATACGCATCCCACCTTGTTTCATCCACACCGTAAATAAGTACGCGTGCAGCAAATACTTCTACAGAAGTAGAAGGTAAGTCTTTGATATGTTTTCGTACATTTCGGGCAAATATTTTTTCAAACCATTGGCGATTATCACCTTTGATTGAAATTTCATGATAATGAATTAAAATACAATAGGGGTGAGTCATTCCTCGGGGTGGTCCAACGTAAAATGAGATGCAATCGAATCAAATGGGGTTTGTGTTTGCTCACTATTTTCCATATTTTTGATAATTGCTGATCCTTCTAAAATTTCATTTTCTCCAATAATAACTGTAAATTGTGCGCCCATTCTGTTTGCTTCTTTCATTTGGGCTTTCATGCTACGTTGCAATGTTTCCAACGTTACCCTAAATCCTTTTTGTCGTATTTCATCTGCCAATACAAACCCCTTTTGGATGGCTTCATCTCCCAGCAGTACCATATAAATATCGGTTTGAGAATGTTCATGATTCCCATCATCACCCATCGCAATAAACAGGCGTTCGAGCCCTGCTGCAAAACCAACAGCTGGTAAGGGTTTGCCACCGAGTTGTTCTACTAGATTATCGTAACGACCTCCTCCACATAATGCATCTTGGGCTCCCAGAGAACTCGACGTAATTTCAAATGTTGTTCGAGTATAATAGTCCAACCCACGTACCAATTTTTTATCATGAGTAAATGGAATATTCATTGCATCTAAGAGCGACACGACTCGGTTAAAATGCGTATTATCTTCATCCGTTATATGGTCAAAAATAGTGGGTGCATGGGTATCCAATGTTTCTTGACATGCAGGATTCTTGCAGTCAAACACACGTAAGGCATTTTTATCTAATCGAGTTGTGCAAGTAGGGCATAATTCAATATTATCACCTTGAAGAGTACTTCTTAAAATTTCTAGATATTGGGAGCGAACATTGCTACTTCCAATACTATTTAGTTTAACGTGTAAATCTTTTATTCCAAATGTTTCAAATATACGATATGCCATTGCAATTACTTCGGCATCTTGCTCTGGATATTCAGAGCCAAACGCTTCTATTCCAAATTGATGGAATTGTCGTTGTCTTCCTTTTTGTGGACGTTCCCTGCGAAATAAACTATCAATATAATATAATCGATTGATGGGAGCAAGATGTCTCAAATTATGCTGATTGAATGCTCGTACAACAGGTGCTGTCAGTTCGGGGCGCAAGGTGAGTTGATTCCCACCTTGATCTTCCCAACTATACATTTCTTTGGATACAATATCAGTTTCTGTACCTACTCCACGCTTGAATAATTCTGTACTTTCAAAAACTGGAGTTCGTATTTCACCGTATCCATGCACTGCCATAAACTCGTGAATGACGTATTCAATTTCTCTCCAATGCAGTGTATCGTGTGGGAGTAAATCTTTAGTACCTTTTATATTTTTTAGAGAAGCCATTAGTCTTCCATCTCGCGTTGTTGTTCATCTTCCCAATGCAGAATGATATTTTCTGCTTCAAGCGGACTACTTACATCAAAAAGTTCTGCACGTAATGATGAATCTCTCAACATATGTTGAAATCGATTAATGAATCGTCGGTGGACATCCTGTTCATCAACTGGGCTTAATGTTAGCAAAATTAAATGACATAATTGCCCATCGGGTGAATTGTAGTCAATACCATGCTTGGATATACCGAGAACTGCCACAAGCTCTTTTACTTCTACGGATGTACTATGTGGGAATGCAACCCCACGACCAGCTGCAGAGCAGACATTCTTTTCTTCTTCTCCAATATTTGAAAATAACGTGGTGGTAGCTGATAAATAATCTAAGTCTTGTAAGTGAGAAAGTAAATCTTGAATAACACTTTCACGATCTTTCGATAGCAGTGGATAGAGAATTGTATCTCTATTTAGTATTTCTGACAAGTTCATAGCAGGGGGAAATTTCTTGACCTTTTTATATTAATTCAAAGCATAATATCAATTAAAATCCAAATAGACGACCACCTGTTGATTCTACTTTAACATCTCTCAAGTCAGGATTTTTCACATAAATATTTAACATAAACCCGTTCCCTGTACCACCTGAAACACCGGGCCACCATTTAAAACTGAACTCCCAACAGTGAAGGGGTCGGAACACATAAAAACTATGGCTCACCAATTCTTTTTCTTCCAAATCGAAACGCGCAGTATAGGTAAGTTTCCAGTTTTGGGTAATTCTAAATTTCATATTTGCATTCATCCAAAATGATTTTGCCCAATCTTCACCATCTTCATCGGGTAAAATTCTCTGAAGTGAATAACGAAAACTTAAAGAAGACTCCCACAAATTGCCATCACCCAAAACAGGTTCATAGGGTTGGTTAGAATAGTGAAGTTCTTCCTCTTTCTCATAATCGAGTGTGTCATTTGTGGTTGATTCAGATTGTGCAAAACCAATGATACTGCTTCCAGATAATTTGATGCTGGTGGATGCATCCATATACGTGAGTCGCGGCAATGGTGATAAAATATCTATTCGCTTAAAATCATCATCCACTTTATAGGGATCGTGAGTCATTGAAATGCTTAGATTAGAACCTCCGGGTAGCGATGTGTTAATGGATGAGCGGATTGTTGACCATTTTAGCGAATCTGCTACTGCATTATAACTAGTACTAATATTCCAATTTAATAGGTCAATTTTTTGAAATGTATCCTCTCCGCTTTTAACTTTTGCTTGAAATAAATTTTTGATGCTGATTCCAACATTCTTTTGTTCACTTGTGGATGTTCCACCTGCCATTGATCCAGAAAAGTAATCAAATGTTTCACCTGAAGCATCCGTTTCAAAATATCCTAAATTGAGTTTTGAATAGTCCGGTTTATAGCCAATGCTTACAGATGGGGTAATTACATGACGAATCGCTTCTAGTTTTCCGATGGGAGCTGGAAAAATACCATAAATTTTTGTGTTTGTCGAGAGAGAGACAGAACCTGTAAGCCGGCGTTTGAACCCGTTAATTTCTGTGTAATCTACTACTGAATTAGTATCTTCATCTGCAAACAACCCAGTAGTTTCGTCAACATTAGGCTGTCGATATTTAAAAACCCAATCTTCTTTAAAATTTGCACTCGGATTTAGGGTTAGCCATCCAAAGAATTTTTGGGGTGCTGTAAAGGTAAAGCTATGGCTAATATTTTGGTTAGAATATGAGGTATCATTCCACGCAAAAAGTGTGTCGTCAGGCACTGCAGTTGAAACATACCCTTCTTTTTCTACCCGTCTAAATGAAGTGGACTCTCGCCAATAAATATTGTTATACCAATTATCACCATTTCCAAAAAGTTTACTATGGGAGTGGCTAAAACTAATTTGTGGAAGGGTGCGAGATTTGAAAAAATTTGTGCTACCAACTGTTGTAGAGGGTTCGTCCTGTTCCGCCAATAAATCATAGGTTTCATTCAAATTTATTGAAAGAGAATTTTTGGGCCATGATTTAAAATAATGTGCCGATGAATTAATTTGTTGTTTGAGTCGAGTATCTAAATTGTATCCGGTTTCTTGATAAAAATTACTGCTTGAAACATAGGTGAAGTCCACATTGAAATATTGAGTCGGATCAATTGTATGTTTATGTTTCCAATGCAAATCCCAACTTTGTGTGGTTTTATCAGAAAATATATCCGTGATATCTTTGGTAACATCATTTAAATTTCTATGAAATGTAGAGGAAATACTGCCATTAAATCGATATCGTTTTTTATAATTTCCGTATGTTCGTAATTCAACCCCCTTCTTATCATAAAAATTGGATATAAATTTGACATCCATATAATCATTGGGTGCCCAAAAATAACCCAGTTTTTGCAAATATGATCCCCAGTTACTATGCGTTCCAAATGATGGCATTATCCAACCACTTCTTCTTTTGCCACCTTTGTTTGGAAACACCGCTAGAGGAAACCCGATAATGGGTATATCAAAGACATACAATATTAATGGTTTTGCAACCACCTTGTCATTGGGAAGCATTTTCATAAACCGACTGCCAAAATAAAAGTGGGGATTTTCTCTATCACATGAGGTATATTTGCTATGATTTACATGATACATTTCGGGTTCGTCTCTAAAAATCTCATTTCCATGATAAAAACCGTTGTTAAATCCTGTTCTTCCTTTCGTTATTCGTCCATGATTTGTAATTAGATTAAACACCATGCTTTCGCCTGTCATGGGCTCACCAGTATTTGTGTCAATGGTAGGAAAATTGTCGTCTCTCAATTCAGCTTCCAATATATTAGTATTCCAATCTACAAAAATATACCCAGAGGTTAACACCATGTTTTGATATTCCACCTTTGCATTATCATTTAAATAGCTGACTTCATCGTTTATATGATAATCAATATATTCCGCTTGATAAATTACAGTAGTATCTACCTTGGTTGATTCACCTTCTGGTTCAAACTGCCCCCTTGCCCCTCCAAAAACTTGAATACGTTGTGCATTGCCATTTTCAAAATTCATACTAATGGTATCTCCACTGGTAATGTTTAACCCAATGAGCAGGGTGTCATCCACTACATTTAACTCGGCTGATGCCATTCCAGATAATTCTAATCTATCAATATTGCCATCAATGAAATAAGCAGTCATATGTTCGCTTAACATTTCATCACGAAATGATTGATAAGAGGCACCTTGGGTAGGTTTTGCTGAATGATCATTCCATAACACAGCATTTTCTAGTACGTGAATATTTTCTATTAAAGAATCTGAATATTGAACGTGAACCTGTTCACCTAAAACAATATGGGATGTATCTTCAATGGTTGCATTTCCACTCATTAAAATAAATTGCGTTTCGTCAATATACTCAATAGAATTAGCAGAAAGGGTCTGGTTTTCATTTTTCAACATAGTATTTCCATGAGCAATAAATGAAGACCCTCTGAATCCATCTGTTTTCCAATAATTAAATTGGTGAGCATTAAGTGTACTACTTGCCTGCATCATTTCCACATTTCCTACAGCAAAACCCGAATCTATTTCCGTCCAATATTGCAAGGAGTCGCAATCTAATTGTTGTTCACTCTGGACAAAATGAACATTGTTAGATGCTTTTAAATATTCAGTAGAGTCTGATACAAACAGGAGCGTTTCACAGGTGAGTGTATCTGCTACGTCAATCATTTTTACATTGCCTTGAATCAAATGGGTTTTTTGGCTAGGGAAATGACTTACACTGTCCGCATAAATTGTGAGAGAATCTTGCCAAATTCGCACATTTCCAATAAATTTACGAACAGTTTCACCGGTTTCTGTTTCCCTGCCTGTAAATAAATCAGCGTCATATTCCCAGACGGTTTCCTCTGAAAATAATATTGAAAACAATACAATGATTGAAAATAATCGAATCATTTGTTTCTACTTTTCCATAGTTTTGATAATCGTTCCTTTAGGAATTTTTCTCTACCTTCATTGGTTGGATTATAAAACGAAGGATGTTGGGGCATTGTTTCAGGAAAATATGATTGCTCCACAAAGTGGTTCTCAAAAGAATGGGCATATTTATATCCTTTCCCGTAGCCCTCCGTTTTCATCAATTTAGTGGGGGCATTTCGCAAATGTAAAGGCACTAATTCTGCACCATGTTCTCGCACATAAGCTAATGCCGAATCAATTGCTTGGTAAGATGCATTACTCTTTGGAGCCGATGCTAAATATGTGGTTATTTGCCCTAAAATTATGCGGGATTCAGGCATTCCAATTTTATATACAGCATCAAAGGCAGACGTAGCTAATTGTAAAGCATAGGGTTCTGCGTTTCCAATATCTTCGGATGCGAGTACAATAAGACGGCGAGCAATAAATTCGGGTTTTTCACCTCCTTCTAACATTACTGCTAACCAGTACACAGAAGCATCTGGATCCGAACCGCGTATTGATTTTATGAATGCGGAAATAACATCGTAATGATAATCACCATCTTTATCATAAATTACCTGTTTTTGTTGAAGCGCTTCCGAAATGTTTTCTTTTGTAATCTGAATTTCGTTGGTATCAAACAAAGAAACAGTTAACTCCAAAACATTGAGCATTTTACGAGCATCACCACCACAGGTTTGTGTTAAAAATTCATTACTATTTTGTGTAAAAGAAATAGATTTTTGTGATAAAAGGACATCTTCTTTAATTGCCCGATTTATAATTTTTTGAAGTTCGGATTCTTGTAATGCATGCAGTTTCAATACCCTGCACCGTGATAACAACGCAGAAATAACTTCAAAGGATGGATTTTCTGTGGTTGCGCCTATCAGAATAATCGAACCATCTTCAACCGCATGAAGTAGTGCGTCTTGTTGGGCTTTGTTAAACCTATGAATTTCATCAATAAATAATAGTGACCGTTTACCAGATTGGAAATTAGCTTTCCCCTTTTTTAATATCTCCCGAATTTGAACAACTCCACTCGAAATAGCGGATAACTCAAATATTTCTGAGTCAAATTCTTTTGCTATAATTCGTGCTAATGTTGTTTTACCCGTACCAGGAGCTCCCCATAATATCATCGAAAAAGGCCGTTGGTTTTGAATTGATTTTATCAAAAGAGATGACGTGTTTGTAATATTCTCTTGACCTATAAATTCTTCTAATTGTTGCGGACGAACTCGTTCTGCGAGCGGGGGTAAATGTGCAGATAAAACAGATGGTTGATAATCAGTCATGGAATATGTTATTCATAAGGGAGTAAAATTAATGCTGTTTAGCTATTATCTCCACAGAAAAAACGAATCAATTATAGTGCTTGATTTTGAAATTTTCCAGCTTAAAAGAAAAAGTATTCCCGGAACAGATAATCCATCAATCCAAATATCCAACGAATATAGATTGCTAATGATGTGAAACATTATTATTGACACTGTAGTGATAACGCCACCAATACCTTCGTTTTTCCAAGCAATTAACATTCCAATTATAATCCCTATTGGGAAAAAACAAAACATAATGAATTCTTGGGTAGAATTAAACGAACCAAACTTTCCACCAATAATGTGTGCAAAAACCATAAATGTTAAAAATGCTATGCTTAAAATGCTCCATATCCGTGCTAACCATCGTACATATAAACTGAATTTTTTTCTTATCTTTCGCATTCCTAAATTTAGAAGATAACGGGAACAAAATGCATATATTATAAAATATTGAAACATTTACCCTTGATTATCGTAAGTTTACGGCTCATTTATCATTAACTATTACTTTGAAAGGGGATAAAATGAAAAAATTATCAATATTGTTGATTGTATTAGTATCGGGTGCAATGATTTTTGCACAAGGTAAAGCATGCTGTAAAAATAAAAATGCAGACATGAAAAATTGTAAAAACAAGCAAGTAATGACTGCTGAAAATACTGAGGTTGCAACGGATGTAAATGCAACCGAAACAACTACTGTTGCATGTTGTAAGGCTAAAGGTGGACCTGAAAACTGTTGTAAAAAAGATTTATCAGCTGAGAAAAAACAATGTACCAAAAAAGATTGTAAAGGCGCATGTTGTGCAAAAGGTTTAGATGAAAATGGCAAAACGAAATGTAGTAAATCGAAATGCGATAAATCTAAATGTGACAAAACTCAGTGTGATAAGTCTAAATGTGACAAATCTAAATGCGATAAGACAAAATGTGATAAAAGCGGTGGAAAGCCTTGGTGGAAGTTTTGGAAAAAAGATGCCAATTGCTGTAAAAACAAACAATCATAAATTAAAGGCAGCGTGAGCTGCCTTTATTGTTACTTGGGCTGATGAACGAGATGAAATTTCACAAATTTATTTTTC
>CAZCRK010000062.1:0-10045 GCA_964501035.1 uncultured bacterium | reverse complement strand
CTGTAGTTCAGCTGGTTAGAGCACCTGATTGTGGTTCAGGATGTCGTGGGTTCGAATCCCATCAGCCACCCATTTCCCACTTTGTGGGATTTTTTTTAAACTGCACCCGTGGCTCAACTGGATAGAGCACTGGATTTCGGCTCCAGCGGTTACAGGTTCGAATCCTGTCGGGTGTACAATAGCTGGTAAATTTTACAAAACCACAATTTAACTAGTCATGACCCTTTTTAATAATAAATCACAATATAAGATGACATTGCGACTTCAGGACAATAGCCATCTCCTTGACATGTGGGTGCAGTTACACATGAGTTTCCATTCACCCGACATGCTTCGTAATCGATAATATTTTCTTCACCAAGATTTATAAAATCAGTAATTTCTGTAATATAGGGGTCAACATCCATCCCTGGACACCAGCCTGCTCGACCATATCCCCATGTACCATATTGATTAGGAATAACACCTTGTGTAATCATTTCTGGCTGCATGCAATGGTCTGACGAAGATGCGGTAGGGTGATCTCGTTCAAATTCGTACACTCCCCCATTTACTGTAAAAATATGCCGAGAATTGCAAAATTCACAGCAATTAAAACAACCTGCACTCCCCCAACCATGGCCAGTAATGTACGTAACAAATTCAACCTTCGTAGCATTTGCAGGAACTTCAAAAACAGTAGGTGGTCTATTATCGTTATAGTCGGGATTAAAATGAACGGTACCGTTCCAAATTGGATATATTTCTTTGGGTGTGTCTTGAGCCAATTCTTCATGAAGTCTTAATTTCAAAGTCAATTTACTATTTGGCCACCCCGATTCTTGAAACTTGATGAGTTTTTGTCCACCCGGATACAACGATGAAATAAATGGAGAAATATCTGTTAAATGATGAGGTTGTCTATCAAATGGGGTTATCCACCGTGCAATTTCGTAACAATTGTAATTAAACTCCCATTGATATCCATCTGATTCACACGTTTCGTAATTGTTAGATATCGTTTCACCAGCATCCACACTTCCATTGTTGTTTTCATCATTAAAACATACCCCATCGCACATATATAAATGTGCAATTCTATCATAATCATCACATCCATCATCATCATAATTACCCGATGCATTGGGGCAACCGCGTAACAACTCAACTTCCATTTTTGAATAAATGTTTAAGGATTCTGTACTCGGTAATTCAACCAATTGAGAAATAGTGGATGCCCAGCCCCCTGTATAAATTTCCTCATCAAAAATAACAACTTCATCAAAAACATCATCGGTTCTAAACTCTGATAATTCGTAGTTGAAATACAAAGCTTCATGGGCTAAATAATGCAGATATGTCCCTGTAAAATTAGATGGGTTTCCTAAATACCCCGTTTGACGTAATTGCTGAAAGGAATCGATTGCCAAGACAGCTTTATCCGACAATGCACTACTCAACCAATTCCCCAACTGAGATGAACGTTGATTCACAAAATGTAAATGAGATTTCCAATGGGTTTGTTCTTCAGCTGATAAATCGGTTAACACCTCATCAAACCCATCTTTCACTATTTGAACATCTGATTCAAACTGACTTCTGCTGGATATGAAAAAATAATGCACATTATTAGGTGAAATTTCTAATAACTCTGCCTTATTGTTGGATAACCATAATTGGGTTGAAGTAGATACCGATGGATCATAGTGAATGAAAATATACGATTCATCACCGGTCCATTCATTCTCGAAATTCCATTCTGGAGTTTGGGGGTGTAAAATCATATCCACAATATTCACAATATCCAAAATATCTATAGTTGAATCGGAGTTAACATCACCCTGGTAAAATTGATTGTCAGATAGCTCAATATTGCCCATGATATACCCCACAATAATAAGGATATCCTGAATGTTTACTGTTTCATCGAGATTCAAATCCCCTGTAGTTTCAATATTTAAATCTGAAACTGCAAAAGGTCCAGCAATGTCGAAATAGTTTTCTCCATAAGGTCCATCTGAAAATTGTTGTCCATACCCAATAGACATGATGAATATTAAAAATATATATAGTCTCATTAATGCTCCTAAAATTATATGGAAATTTAGTCAAATTTTTCTGAAAAATACTATATGATAAATAATATGTTACATATTGATACGTTTTTGGTGTACAAATTCTAGTCTAAAACTTGTTAAACTTCACACAAATTTATATGAAAGGATTGACTATGAAAAGTTTGAAAATACTCCTATTTTGTTTTACTTCGATATTATTTTCATCTGAAAATGCTAAGCAAATTGCAAGTTCTCAAATTGAAACCAATATCGAATTTGATGAAACGGTTTGGGTTGAATTTCAAGGGAAAATAGTTTCAAACCAAAAATTGGTACTTCAATTTGAACGTGATTTTGCACCCTATCTAGGACAAGAGTCACCAATTCAACTTGCGGATATTTCAACTTCATTGCGAAATGATATTCTTGCGAATGTTAAGATTTTCAAACCGCTTTTCAAAAATTATAATCGGTTTGATTCCATGCATTATGAATATGCGTTGCATCAATATTATGTACTTGAGTTTAACACTCCAATTGAAATTGAAAATTACTTATATGAGTTAAGCAGTATTTCGAATGTCATGAATGTTGAGCCTGCCTACCGTCATCAGGCATATTTAGTTCCAAATGACCCTACATACCCAAGCCAATGGGCACATGATAATACGGGGCAAGCCACCAGTGATTTTGGTGGAACAGTTGGGACACCAGATTGTGATACGGATACCGACCAAGCTTGGGATGTTACAACTGGGAGTGAAGAAATTATCATTGCTATTTTAGATACAGGAGTGAATTCTCATTCCGAACTAGCTGGAAGGTTAATTGAAGGGTATGATTTTATTAACAATGATTCCAATGCATCCGATGATTACGGACATGGATCTTCTTGCGCAGGAATTGCTGCAGCCGAAGGCAATAATGGCAGTGGCATTGCAGGTGTATGTTGGGAATGTTTAGTAATGCCTGTGAAAGTGTTAGATGCTCAAGGATATGGTGATGATGTACAAATTGCAGATGCGGTTACATGGTCGAGTGATAATGGTGCCAATATTATTAGTATGAGTTTGGGTGGTGGTAGTTATGTAAGTTATTTTGATAGCGCAATAAATTATGCTGTGAGTAATGGTACAACTATATTTTCAGCATCTGGAAATGATAACAGTGGATCAGTAAGTTACCCTAGCGGGTATGATGGAAGTATTTCTGTAGGTGCATTATCGCCTTGCAATGAACGGAAAAATCCATCATCGTGTGATAATGAAAACTATTGGGGAAGTAATTATGGCAGTAATCTTGATTTTTTATCACCCGGAGTTCGAATTCATACAATCACCATGTCCGGAGGCTACACATCCACGTTTAATGGCACGTCATCTGCATGCCCACATGCTGCAGGAATTGGTGGACTTATACTATCTATTGCTCCTTATTTAACCCCTGAACAAGTTCGATTCATTATGCAATCCAATGCTGATGATTTGGGTGCACCTGGTTTTGATGTGGAAACGGGATTTGGTCGAATCAACGCATTTACTTCCGTTACCAATTTATTAAACAGTCCAGAAGTGTTTATTGATGCGGAATCACTTTCGTTCAATATGGATGCAGGTGAGCAGGATACTGAAACAATTCTTATCATGAATTTAGGTGAAGCAGATTTAGAATATTCAATCGATCCGTTTGGCTATCACGCAATTAACTCACATTCTGAAAACATGAATTATGAGTGGATTGACATTGATGGCATAGATGAAATCTTAACTATTAGCCATAATGACCAATCTGCACCAGAATCTGTTAATTTTGAATTTGAATTTCCATTTTATGATAATCTATATTCTTCGTGCATTGTGAATGCAAATGGATGGATTGGCTTTGGAAATGATAATGATTCATGGCAAAACACCGGTTTACCAAATGAGGATGCCCCTCTCAATGCTATTTTTGGATTTTGGGATGATTTAAATCCAGATAATCAAGGGAATAATAGTGGTTCTGGAGAGATTAGCTATCATAGTAATCAAGAACGAGTTGTTGTTTGGTTTAATGATGTTATTCATTGGGTTGGTGGTGGCTCTATCGAGGGAACCTATGACTTTCAATTCGTCCTCTACCCCACAGGTTCCATTCATCTTAACTATCGACAAATGGAGGGTGATGTGAACTCTGCCACCATCGGTATCCAGAATGAAACCGGTGAAAATGCATATTTAATTGCAATGAATAATGAATATGTTGAAAATCAATTTAGTATTGATTTATCTCCACGAGCAGAATGGTTGAATATTTCTGCACTTTCTGGCACACTATCACCGAATGAATCTGAAGAATTGATTATAGAAATAAATGCAAATGGATTGCTTGAAGGTGATTATACTTCTGAAATTGTATTTTCAACAAATGATTTTGAAAATCCTGAGGTAATATTGCCCATACTGTTAACCATTGAATCCTCATTTTGTGCTGGATGGGATTTGGGTGATTTAGACCAAAGTGGTAGCTATGATGTTTTAGATGTTCTTCGGATAATTAATATTGTCCTGCATGGTAGTGACGAAGAATGCTTGCTTTGGGCTGGAGATGTAAATCAAGATAGCAGTATTGATGTTTTAGATGTAGTACTCGTTGTTAATTGGATTATGGGTAATTAATAATAATTTAATGTGAAATAAAAAAGGGGGTTCGTGAACCCCCTTTTTTATTACTTAATTGATTTCTTCTTATCAGGTGAAGAAGTTGCTTTTAACTTCTGGGATTGTGGAACCCTTTTTAATGGTTTCACTTTTGGTTTATCCGTAAAAGCTTTCGGATGTTTTTGCTTTAGTCTTTTTAATCGATGTTTATATGCTTCCTTCAAATCTTCAATTTCTGACCGTCTTTGTTTTTTGAGTGCATCAATTTTACGTTGATATTCAGCCCGAATTTGATTTGATTCTGCAACATATTGTTGGCGTAGTTGATCCACTTCTTGTTGAACATGTGGATTATCTACTTGTACATCTGATAAAAAAGCATGTTCTTTTCTCCCCTCAGCAAAAATTAAACCAAGCATGGTTGATAAAATAATTATTTTCTTCATTTAGTTTTCCTTTATTTTGTAGTGATTAAATTAACATAGAATAAACTATGCTCGCAAGAAATGGTTCAGAATTGATTAAAACCATAAACCGATTGACATTTTAAGCCCACTTAACTGCTCTGTTGATGTACTCAAAAAAGAATATCCGCATGTTAACTCAAGTCGTTCATAATGATAACTGATTTCAGGATTAAATTCAAAAATATTACTACCACTCATTGAGGAATACCCCATGGAAAATCCGTAATGTACAGGATGTGTAAAATACAAATATTTCACACCAAAATGAATCCCAAAGTTATCCTTTTCTCCGTGGACACTTTTAATTCCGATACTTCCCTGCCAATCAGAATTCGTATATTCTGATCTATTATAATTGGTGAAGTGAAAATTATAATTTATATCGGTAAATGATAGATACTCTCCTGATTGCACATCTTCAGAAAATCGCAGATATTGTGCGGAAAATCCAAATTTTCTATGAAAAAATTCAAACCCATACTGTGTTCCGGTAAGATTGCTGGAAATGATTTGTGTTGAAATTTTGGGTATTATTAGAAACGATTTTCCATTTTCATTTCCAAAAATTCCACCAGTTTGATTAACAAATGGATATTCTTGATAAGTTAATACAGGTTCTCTCCTGAACGTATGAGAATAATTTGAGGCGTAACCTGTAGTGGAAGCTCTACGAACGTATTTATGGGTGGAATGCGTCTTGCAACTTTTACTATCAGAGTTGTTATCAGATTTTGAACTTAAAAAACTTATAACTCTAAAAATTTTAAAGAATAATGGTTCGTCATCATTTGAATTACATCTTGTTTGATTTTTCGAAGAATCATTATCACTTTTATTTTCTTCAAGAGATGATTCAAAATTTCTTAATTTGCTTTCACTCTCGTCATTAGAATCATCTTCTGCAAATACAAACCCAAAACAAAGACCTAAAATTAGTAAATACCTCATGCTTTTCTCCATAATTACGATAAAGAGGATACGATTGAGTCATAAATTTGTTTCCGAGTTTATTTTTTGCGTGCAAAAACCATAATAGCAGTCGATAAAAATGGGATGGATGTTGTGTTGTTTTTAAATATAGTTTTCCGCAGTAAAGTTTGCAATGGTTTCCAAGTAATAACATCCATTGGTGCTGTAATATAAAATGTTTTTTCAACCACAAATCCATTGGACTCTAACAAATTGATAATTTGTTTTCGAGTATAAATTCTAGCTTTTGCAAACCTGCTATGAATACATTTAGGTAACCATGAAAAGAATGGTACTCTATTCCATGGCAACACGGGTAAATGGGCTCCATGGGTTTCAAAAATCCACCATTTATTGGGAATAGACATTGCAAATAGACCATCAGTATTTAAAGAAGTATGTATGTTTTGTAATGTTGCATGTTCATCCTGAACATGTTCTAATACTTCAAATGAAATTGCTCTGTCAAAGGTTTGATTTTTCACAGGAGATTCATCCATATTTAAAAGTTCAGAAGAGCAATTATCAATCCCCATTTCACGACAATAATTTTGTAATAAATTTAAATTATCTTCAACAATATCAATCCCATGTAGGGTTTTGAATTTGGAATGGATGTTAAACAGTGTGCCGCCATTTCCACAGCCAATATCCACAAGTGATTTTGCAGAATCAACAAATCCATCAAACGTATGCAGTATTTCAATACGTCGTTTAATGATATAGTCATCTATTTGTGCTGGTCGTCCTAGAGCAATTTTAGTCATAAGTAATATTTAGAGTAATAAACTAAGGGTGGAATTTATCTAAGAATAATATTAATGAGAAATATAATATCTAAAATATTAATGATACCATCTTGGTTGAAATCGCATAAAAGAAATTCAAAATATGTGGGAGTTTCACCGGAAACAATTAGATTAACAATACCGACAACATCCAAAATATCCACAGCATTCTCCAAAACTATCTTCAATACCAAATTCACAATCTCGGGTGTTGGAGTTGTTTTGAATAAACTGAGGATTTGCCAACAATAATTGAAGGGTGATAATAAAAAATATGAGGTGGATATATCGAATAATGATCATCATAATTTCAAACAAATTTAGTACACTAACCAAGAAAGATGACTGATTTGTCTAAATATAGTGGAGGCGGGCGGAATCGAACCGCCGTCCGAATAAAGCAATTAAACTGTATCTACATGTTTAGGTCATTCTTGAATCTTATTCAAGCTATGCGAACGACCGCACACAGAATTGAACCAGTCTGAAAGTCTTAGCCATTTTTCTCAGACAAAAAAATGGAGCAGTCTGCAATGAATGATACCTCATTAACTGGAGGCAGACGCGCCCGTTAAGAGATAGCTGTCGTCAATTAAGCGGCAGCAGCGTAGCCATAATCGGCATTTATCGTTTTTCCTTAGTTGATTAAGGAGGTGACCAAGGAGATCCTCCACATGCAACAAGATAACTGGTTTTACCCGTCGAAACCAAGGCGCCCCCAAAGGAATGCGTTGAAATCAGATGTCAAAAAGCGAGATAATTTACTTGCTTTATCTGTTGTTGAACAAAAAATAAAGAAATAATTAATTCTTTTAATTGGTTGAAATTAATTTATGTTCCTAAATTTCTTGGCTTGACGATGCAGGTTTTTGTTGATTTGTTTAGACTCCGTAGCTCAGTTGGTAGAGCAGTGGCCTTTTAAGCCATTGGTCGTGCGTTCGAGTCGCACCGGAGTCACCCCGTTGAGAGCCCCGATTTATATCGGGGCTCTCTTCTTTTAAGTTAACAATTTCAATTTAGTCAAACTTTGTCAGATTTACCCTAAAATATCCAATTATGTGTACAAAAATATGTGTACAGATTTGTTTAGTAGTTTTAATGATAAGAAAGCGTGGTAGCAAAACCCCTTACTACTAATCATTGTAGTAAATTGTTACTGCAAAGAACTTAGTAAAATTAGATTAACTGCAACAAAGGAGTTAATTGCTATTTATAATCCAATCAACTATAATGATTATATCTTCAATATTTATTACACTATCATTATTGTAATCAGCCATTTCTTCATAAGGTTGGTCGTTGATTATCCAGTTTACCAATATAATAATATCTAAGATATTAAGTAAGTCATCATCATTCAAATCAATAGGACAAAATAACTCTTCTTCTTCAACATTAAAAAGATATGATTGCCAACTTTCACCTAAATTGTCTGTGCTATATAGTCCATCTGGGGTTCCAACCAATAAAAAATCATTTTCTAATAATAGCGAAGAATATACTTTATATGAATTTTCAGATGGGGACAATAACTGAAACCATGTGTCATTATTAAAAGTATAATATAAGCCGTTCTCTGTTGAAGCAAAAAGTGTATCTCCAATTTCTGAAATATTATATACCCTAATATTTTCAAGTATATCAACTGTTTCCCAACTAAGTCCATTATTATCAGAATAACTTAATCCATTTCCTTCATTAAAATTTGTTCCCCAAGTTATAGCCCAAATACGAGTAAAGTCATTTAGAATTTGATGTTTGATATCTATCACCCAATTACCTGAAAAACCATTGTCTTCTGAAGTAAAATGAACCCAATTAATGCAGTTATCATAATCAAAAGTCCCCCTATTAATCCCATTAGCAGTTCCAACCCATATAAATGTGCCATCATAATGAACTGAAAATCCTTTATGATTATGTGAACCAGTTGGAGGATCTATTGGATTTTGGTAAAATGTTTCTGTGTCAATCTCACCACAAATAAGAGATTCTTGACTATCCATTGGTAGAGCTATAATTTCCCAATCTCCATTTTCTATATAATTAAATCTTCTAAAACCACCTGCCCAACTTGTTGCATATAAATAGCTATCAACAACTTCTAAACTATAAGATACATTATTATATGGTGAATTTATAGAAAGTGATTCTAATATTTGTCCACCCCATTCAAATGTAGTATATGGTGTACCGTTATAATCAACTGGTTGCTCTTTTAAAAAGCAATCTTCACCAAAATTAATGGAATAAGTAATCCCAGTACCGTAAGGATAAGTGTATGAAGAATTTGCACCCATACAGGCTTGCTTAACTCCAGAAAATGCTAAAATATTATTCCTAAATATTGTGCTTGGATTTCCACCTTCAACTAAATTATTACTCTCAATTGTATTAAATGTTAAGTTTTCGTCAATTATTGAACTATACCCAACACCTGCGGAAGTTCCGAAGTAAACAACATCATCGTTACCCTTAACAATGTCAATAATTGAATTACTAGGTAAATCTCTTAAAGTTTGATTTTCAAAAGGATCTACTGTAATTTGAAATTGTGTAGGGATAGAATATCCAAATAATAAAACTGTAGTAATTAATAAGATTGGTAGTATATATTTCATATTACTTCTTTAATTTTAATTTAAATTTTTATAAATAACCCTACTTTAATCCTAAACCTCCAATAATTAAGGTAAAAACAAACAAAATAAATAGACAAATGGTCAAATAGACAAATAGTCTAATCCCTAACACAGCGCACAACGAACCCGTAGTTCTTATTGTTATAGACACGGTAGACTTCTGAACTATAGTAATACAAACCCCGGTGCCACGCATTGTTACTATAGTACTCCGAAGAAGACCAGAAATTGCCGCTGCTGCCCATAAGGCTGTAATTACCACCGTAGTCATCACGGTAACCAGCAGGAAGGGCGTTAAAGCCGCTATTGCCAAAATTAGCGTTGTTTTCTAAATCTCCATCAATGATGACATTTCCATCAATCCAAAGGTCGGCTCTGCCGGCCAGTTGGCTGCCTGCATCACTACCTAAATAATTAGTCAATTCTGTCCATTCTGAATCTGTAGGCACATGCCAACCTTCTGGGACTAGGCCTCTTGCATCATCTACGGCATACCAATTGTAT
>CAZCRK010000061.1:0-10139 GCA_964501035.1 uncultured bacterium | reverse complement strand
GTTTGGCATTTTTCACATATTCAATCGAATTCAAATATTGGTAAAAATTGTTCAATTGGACAAAATGTAAATATTGGAAATAATGTGTCTGTTGGAAACCATGTAAAAATTCAAAATAATGTATCCGTGTACGAAGGTGTGGAGTTAGAAGATTATGTGTTTTGTGGTCCATCAATGGTATTCACAAACATATTAAACCCACGGTGCAAATACCCACAAAGAGGTAGTGAATTTTACCTTAAAACCTTGGTTAAAGAAGGGGCATCTATTGGGGCCAATGCAACAATAGTTTGTGGAAACACAATTGGAAAGCACGCGTTTGTTGGTGCAGGCACGGTTGTAGTAAAAAATGTTCTAGATTATGCTCTTGTTGTTGGAAATCCAGCCAAACAAATCGGCTGGGTATGTGAATGTGGAGAAAAACTAGCTAAAGACTTAATTTGTCAAAAATGTAATAGAAAATATAAACATTCAATTTCAGGTTTAGAAGAAATTAATGAAACATAATATTATTACTATTATTCCTGCCCGGTCTGGCAGTAAGGGCATCCCCAAAAAAAATATCATTGATTTTTTAGGAAAGCCACTTATAGCTCATAGCATAGAATATTCCACGAATTGTAAGTTGATATCTAGCACCTTTGTATCAACAGATGGAATCGAGATTGCAAAGGTTTCAAAACAGTATGGAGCGAAAATAATTGATAGACCTGCAAAACTTGCTAATGATACTGCTACTACTGAATCTGCTATTAATCATGCATTAAACACAATCGACATTCAACCAGATATTATAGTGTTGTTACAAGCAACAAGTCCATTGCGACCTCTAGATTCCTTACAAAATGCTCTAGAAAAATTTATCCATAATGGGTATGATTCATTATTAAGTATTTCTCCTACTCATCGTTTTTTCTGGAAAATTAATAACAACAAAACTGTAGCTCAATATGATTTTATGAACCGTCCTCGTCGGCAAGATTTAAAAGAAATTGATAAAACTTTTGTAGAAAATGGATCTGTTTACATTTTTACTCGAAAACATTTTGAACAATTCAGAAATCGATTGGGTGGAAAAATAGGACATATTGTTTTCCCGGAAGAATATAGTTATGAGATTGATTCTCCTGCAGATATAGAGTTTCTAAAAATATTAGCAAAACAAATTTAAATGAATACAATTAGAAAATTCTTACCTAATCAATTTTATGTTTTGATAGTTTTCTTCGTAGGCATACTGCTCTTAACAGAATTTTGGCGATTATTTTTTCTAATAAAGTATTATGCTTTGTTAGATTGGTCAAATTTTTGGCTGTATCTAAAGGCATTCTATGTTGGATTTAGGTTAGATTCAGTCGTTATTGGATATATTCTTCTGCCTATTCTATTCACAATTTTTCTTCCTTATATCGGATGGAGTAGTTTGATTTATCAAAAATTCGTTAAAATTTATTTCATCCTAGTTACATTAATTTTTACTTGTATGTTTGCTGTTGATGTAGAGTTTTTTGAAATATTTGATTCTCATTTGAATTTAATGGCTATATTGTATAGTACCGGTGGTGATTCTGAAGTTTGGGAATTTATATGGCAAGATTACCCTGTTATTCGATATTGTCTTTTTTCACTATTCATAACATATATATGGACAAAAGGATTTTCATTTTTCATATCAAAATCTTCTAATTTAAAATTTAGTAAATTAGTAATTGGATTAAGTTTTGTTGTTTCATTTGTTTTAATTGGAACTGCAAGTAGAGGTGGTTGGCAAATTCGCCCAATTGATTGGGGACATGCAATCTTTAGTAGTGATGCAATGGCTAACAATATTGCACAAAATGGATTGTTTTTGCTTTCACGTTCAATCGTTGAATTCTCATCAGAAGAAAATATTAACTCAAAAATAAAATATTATACGTGGGAAGACGCCTATCAAACCACAAGAAATCTATTGGAACAGGAAAACATCAAATTTCATGATAATACTTCTTTAACTAGAGTATATACAGATAATGAAGCTCCAATAACTCCAAATATTGTTTTGATTGTTTTAGAATCATTTACAGGAGAATTACTTCACTTCCTCAACAAGGATGCAGTCAACACAACTCCTTTTCTTGAATCAATATCTAAAAAAGGAATTAATTTTTCAAGATGTATTGCAAATGGACCAAGATCTGCTTTTGGGATTAGCTCTATTTTATGCTCATGGCCTACTCTCCCTGGTTATCCTTTAATTTCACAAGTAGAAACACAACATGGTATTCAAACAGGGGTATCATTGTTAAAAGATATTGGATACAATACCACTTTCCTGTACGGCGGAGATGCCGACTTTGACAACATGAAAGGATTTGCATTGGCGAACGGATTTGATGAAGTTATAGAAAGAGAAAATTTTTCTTCATCATCTAATGGAACCGTTTGGGGAATATGGGACCACCATGCCTTTGAAAAAGCTACAACTATTCTTGATAACAGCAACAATGACCCAGTATTTTTAACATTGTTCACCGCAACAAATCACCAACCATGGGAAATCCCAATTGAATACCAAGATAAAATTCCATCGTATTCTAGCTCGTTATGGAACTCTGGTCAAACACACACTACACTTAAATATGTTGACTTAGTGTTAGAACAATTTATAACTGAAGCAAAAAATAAAGATTGGTTTGAAAATACCATATTTGTTTTTACAGCTGATCATGGACTCAATATACAAAGAAACATGATGGATCATCTAAAGAATGGACATATTCCATTTATAGTATATGCACCCGGCTTAAACTTGCTACATCAGAATATTGATAAAGTTGTGAGCCAGGTAGATATTTTACCTACAATTTTTGATATCATAAATTATCCCAAACCTTTCTCAATTCTTGGACAATCTGGTTTAAAGGGTAACAATGGGTTTGCTTTACGTGTGATAAATGAACATTACCAATGGTATTCACAAAATGGAAATGTGTATGATGAAATTATTGGATTGTCTCAGTCATCCTACCATGTAAATAATTTACAAGACAATGATTACGTACCAAACAAGGATGAAGATGAAATTCTCAAACTACAAAAGGACTCTCGGTCCTATTTACAAACTGCATATTTTTTGTTTAAAAATAGTCAAAATAATGGTTTAGATTTGACTAATTGAAATTATCCATTTTACATTAATTAGGAATTTATATGAATACAATTACATTTAATAATAAAACTATTGGACACGGAAACCCGGTATATATTATCGCAGAAATAGGAATTAATCATCAAGGGGATGTTAATATTGCAAAACAACTCATTGATGAAGCAAAAAACTGTGGGGCAAATGCTGTAAAATTTCAAAAAAGATCCATTCACAGGATATTAACAAAAGAGGGATTAGAAGCACCCTATGATAATCGAAACAGTTTTGGAACTACATATGGTGAACATAAAAAAGCGCTTGAGTTATCAGAAGATGATTATAGAGAATTGGTTCAATATTCTAATAATTTAAACGTAGATTTTTGCGCTTCAGGTTGGGATGAAGAAAGTATCGATTTTTTAGACAGTTTAGAAATTCCATTTTTCAAAATGGCATCAGCGGATTTAACTAATTTCCCATTATTAGAATATACTGCAAAAAAAAATAAACCCATGATATTATCAACTGGTATGGCTGATATGGAAACTGTGAAAAATGCAATAGCTTTGGTTGAAACTATCAACCCTCAAATAGCTGTTCTTCAATGTACATCAACATATCCAACTAGTTTTAATGAGTTAAATTTGAATGTGTTAAAAACGTATCAAACTGAATTTCCAAATGCTGTCATTGGATATTCTGGACATGAGTTAGGTATTGCAATTCCACCCGTTGCTGTGGCTTTAGGTGCGTGTATAGTAGAACGACATTTTACTCTAGATAGAACCATGAAAGGTGGTGATCATTCGGCATCTTTAGAACCTCAAGGATTTTCTAAAATGGTACGAGATATTCGCCATATTGAAGAAGCAATGGGAAGTTTCACCAAGGAAATTCAAGATTCAGAAAAACCAGTTTTTAAAAAATTAGCAAAGAGTATTGTTTCAGCGGTTGATATTGCTGAAGGAACCATTTTAACACGGGAAATGCTTACAACCAAGGGACCAGGTTCAGGAATATCTCCTCAACAGTTACGTAATGTAATCGGGAAAAAGGTTATAAAATCAATTTCTGCTGATTCTGTCATGTATAATGAAGATATCCAATGGTAAAGTCATTTCAAGAAAAAAGTAAGTTAATCAAATTAGTCGCTACTGATATTGATGGTGTATGGACAGACGCAAAAATGTATTACACCGAAGATGGCGATTTTATGAAAGCATTTTCAACGTATGATGGGTATGCGGTTGCTTTATTAAAAAATGCTGGAATTGAAGTTGCAATTCTCACCGGTGAAAATTCACAAATAGTTCAAAGACGCGCCGAAAAGCTCAATATTAGTTATGTATATCTTGATGAAAACCAAAAGCTAAAACGTCTCAAATATTTATGTGAAGTTCTCAACATTTCACTTGACAATATAGCATTTATTGGAGATGACTTAAATGATATTGATGCTTTGGGAAAAGTTGGTTTATCCGCGCTTTCTGCAAACAGTCCGGTACTAACAAACTTTAGCCCTGACTATGTAACACGTAGAAAAGGTGGTGATGGTGCATTTAGAGAATTTGTTGATTTAATACTTCAAAATCAATAGAGGCCTCTTCTGATAGTTTACATTATTTATTTTTTAATCTCACCATTATTTTGGTTAACAATCCAAATTGCACAATTTTTTTCACCTAAAATTTCAACCCATTTAAAAAATCAAAAACAATCAATTAAGAATGTAAAATTCAAGCTTAAACAAACACAAAATGAAAAACAAATCATTATTTTTCATGCTGCATCCGCTGGTGAGTTTGAACAAATAAAACCGGTATTGAAAAGAATTGATAGAAAAAAATATTTTATTGTGCAATCATTTATGTCTCCTACTATTTTTGATGTTGAAAAAAATACAACTTTAGCAGATGGAATTTGTTATTTTCCATTTGACCTACCTTGGTCAATATTTTTATTTTTCAAACAATTGAACCCAACCCATTTTATCATCACTCGCCATGATATTTGGCCACATATGATTGTAATTGCTAAACATTTAGGAATACACACCTCGTTTATTAATGCAAATATTCATGAAAATTCAATTTGGATTCGATTTGGTTTTAAATCTTTTGGCACATTTATTTTACAAAAATTTGATTTGATTTTAACGGGTTCGAATCGACTTAAAAATAACATGTCCTTATTAGCGCTAAATCAAGAAATTATCATAACTGGAGATACACGGTTTGACCAAATTTTAGATAGAAGTAAAACATGTATTGACCATTTTGATGGTGCAATATCAAATACATCAAATATTATTTTTGGTAGTATAGATGAGTATGATTTTCCGGTAATTTTGGAATGTCTAAAAAACCAATTCCCGAATGGATCTCAATCCTTAACTGAAAAAAAACAACGGTTGATTATTGTTCCTCACGAAGTTGATATTGACACAATATCATTAATAAACAAACAACTGGTGGAACTCAATATAACTTCAGTACGTTTCACAGAAATGGATAGTAACCCTCCAAATTGCATTATTGTTGATACGGTTGGAAAGCTAGCTGACATGTATGCTCAAGCAGATTTAGCATACGTTGGTTCAGGGTTTTCGACAGGTGTGCATTCAGTTATTGAACCTGCTGTTCATGGGTGTGCAGTATCCTTTGGGCCAAACATTCATATTTTGGACGAAGCCATCGAACTATATAATTTGGGTATTGGAAAAATGATTCATAATGAGGATGATTTACAGGAGTTTATTTCATTATTAGACAAATCTGACTCGCTTAAAAAACTTCAAAATGGGGCATCTTCATTTGTTAACAACAAACGTGGTGGTTCACAAAAAATATTGAATACAATCTTTTCTTAATATGACTAATTCGAAATATATTCTTATTCTTATTTTTATTCAATGTATGTTTAGTCAATCCTATTTAGTCGATGAAAAATTAACATATAGAGCAGGGTTTCGTGTTGTTTCTGCTGGCGAATCCACATTAGAGTTAACAACTGATTCTCTCGGTAATAAACGTGTATATCATATTGAATCTACGGTTAGCACAAATTCATTTTTAGACATATTCTATAAGGTTAGGGATAAAATTGATGTTTGGGTTGATCAAAATGATTTTTCCCTATATAAGACCAAAAAAAATATCAAAGAAGGAAAATATAAATATAAACACGAAATTGATATAAGTTATGATACTACATTAGTAGATAATGATAAACAACAATTTCTGACCCAAAAAGTGTTTGACCCCATTTCAATAATTTATTATTTACGATTACAAATATTAAACATTGGGCAGCAATTTATTTTGCCAATATTTGATGGTAAAAGTATAAAAGAAATTGCTGTGAGTGTAGTTGGGAATGAAAATGTATCAGTTCCAGCTGGAAAGTTCGATTGTATATTTGTTGCTCCCTCATCTACTGATGGTTCAAAATTGCTTAAGAATAATGGAGAAATGAAAATTTGGTTTTCAAATGATTCTCTAAAACTGCCTGTTAAAATTGAACAACAAACAAACATTGGTACCATGGTATTAGAATTAAAAAATGTTAAAAGACATTAATACTTCTTTTTTCATTTCAAACTCCTCTAAATTATAATTATGAAAAAATTTTACTTAGTTACAAATCCGGTGAGTGGAACCAAATCTGGGCTTCGATTTGCAAGTTTGGTAAAAAATAGACTAAGTACTTCCGGAGCATTATTTGAAGAAACTATCACTAAACATTCTAGACATATTGAAGGATTGATTAGTGAATTAAATCTTGATCAATATGACGGTCTAATAATTATTGGTGGAGATGGGAGTATGCATGAAGCTGTAAATGGATTGTTAAAACGGAAAGATAATAAAAATATTCCAATTGGGCTCATTCCTGCTGGTAGCGGAAATGCCTTTTTGCATGACTTAAACTTATTGAATCCACTTGATGCCATAAATGCAATTTTGAATGGTGTTACTACCAAAGTAGATGTGGCTTCAATTAGTTATAACAACGAATCAAGATTTTCTTTTAACATAATTGGTTGGGGTCTTGTTACAAATATTGGACTAACTGCAGAAAAAATGCGATGGATTGGGACATCACGATACACTCTTGCATCAATTATTGAAGCATTAAAATTTAAACCTCAAAAAGCAACACTTGTCATTGATGAAAAAGAATTTTCTAGCGATTTACTTTTTGTTATGGTATGTAATACAATTCACTCGGGGAAAGGAATGAAGATAGCCCCCAAAGCAAAACTAGACGATGGAAAATTCGATTTAGTAGTGGTTCATGGCGATTTATCTAAAGTTGATGTTTTTAAATTACTTCCGAAAGTATTTGATGGATCCCATATCAAACATCCATTAGTAAAGTATCTTCAAGCAAAATCTTTTTCAATATTACCTAAAACCAACAACATACTAAATATTGATGGTGAGTTGTGTGGCAAAACTCCAATTCATGGGAAGGTAGTTCCAAAGGCAATTGAAGTGTTTATTAACTAGTAACGTTTACTATATAAAGTGTAAATTAACCGCATGACAATCCAAGAAATTGAAGAAAAACTGAAAATTTCCTTAGTTAATTCAGACGTAACGGTATCTAGTACTCGCTCAATGCATCGTGGACATGATCATGGTGGTTTCCATCTAAAAACAATTATAAAATATGACGGTTTTAAAAATATTCCATTACTAGATCAACATCGAATGATATATAATATTTTAGAAGAAGAAATGAACAATGGAATTATCCATGCACTATCAATAGAGGTTATCAATGACTGATGAACAAAAGAATCAAATTAAAAATATAATAGAGTCAGAAAAAGTTTTTCTTATGTTGAAAGGTACACCTTCTCAACCAGCATGTGGGTTTTCAGCTCGAGTTGTTAAAGTGTTGAATAAATATCTTTCGAACTATGCTTATTTTAATGTCTTTGATAATATTGGCCTTATGAATGCTATTAAAGAGTATGCTAATTGGCCAACAACCCCACAATTATTTGTTCAAGGTGAGTTAATCGGGGGTTGTGATATTATTGAACAATTAGATAGAGAAAAAAGTTTAGAAAATATTTTAAACGATACACAAGAAAACTAAACACTTACATCAATCAAATTCGGGCCATAACTGGGTTCTAACTTTTAATTCCATATCTGGAAACAATTTTCCATCATTTTCATTTATCAAAGCATCATTATCCCAAAATAACACAACCCATGCTAACTCATCTCCGTAAACTTCTTTAGCAATTGTCCAAAGGGTATCATGCATTTTTACCGAGTAAAAATAGTGTTCATATTCCCATTCTACAGCATGTGCAGTTGGTTTTTTTAAGTCTAGTTCATTGTAGGGATAAATCAAATTTGGATTATCTGCATCTGGACCTATACCATTTTCTTCCCAATGTTCTTGGTTCCATTTCCAAATACGTCGCCATTCATTAGCATTTCCATATTCTTGATATGCAATTAAAGATAGGTAGTCACCTGGTTTGATCATATAATCAACCCAAATGCTATCAGGAAACACATAGTCAGAATCTTGTTTTGATACCATTTTTTCTTGTATTTCAGCATTTTCTTCTAGAACTTCATCGACAGATATAATTTCATTTTTTGCTAAATCTGTGGCGACTGCATCAATTTCAGTAATTTCAACATCTTCGTTTTCTGTTAATGCTTCTTCAACTTCTATTGGAGTAGATGATGATATGTCTTGAACTGGCTCAGTTTTGACTTCGATTGTTGGAGTTGAAGCTTTATGTGTTTCAACTGTTTCAGGTGATACTTTTTTCTTTTTTGCACATCCAGTTACTAATACAAATGTTAAGAAAATGATTACAATATTTCGCATAGAATACCTCTAATTAATTTTGATAAGAATCTGACGGTATGAATAACGCAGTTCTTGCAAGGGAGTTTCAGTTTAATTTATAAATTATCGTTTGACTATTTTAAGTCGATTTCGTGCGCGTTCAATTTCAGATCTGGTTCGTGCTTGATCAATGTGAGCATCGTGCTTTAATTGCTCTGCTCTTTCGAGCGCTTTTTGAGCTCTTTCTGAATTTATTTCTGTGGATCTTTCTGCTGTTTCAACAAGTAACATTACACTTTCAGGTTGAATATCTGCATATCCACCACTTGTAGCTAAGAAATAAGTTTCATTATCCTTTACTACTTTTATTTCACCAATATCTAGTGCAATAATTGCATGTGCATGTCCTGCTTCAACACCAAAAAGTCCATCAGTAGAGGGAGCACGTAAATAGGTTACTTGCCCCTCATTAATAACTTTTTCAGGAGTAACAATATCTAATTGAAAAGTTTTAGCCATTAGATATTATGCACCTTTCTTCACTTTATCGACAACTTCGTCAACAGAACCAACATAGGCAAATGCATTCTCACTATACTCATCCATTTCACCATTGACAATGGCTTCAAATCCAGAAACAGTATCTTCAAGAGATACATATCTTCCCTGAACTCCTGTAAACTGTTCAGCCACGAAGAAAGGTTGTGACATGAATTTCTGTAATTTTCTAGCTCTGTTTACAGCCAACTTATCATCATCTGAAAGTTCGTCCATACCCAAAATTGCGATAATATCTTGCAAATCTTTATATTTTTGAAGCGTTGTTTGAACATCTCTTGCTACTGCATAATGTCTATCACCTATAACACGTGGATCTAATATTCGTGATGTTGAAGCCAATGGATCAACAGCCGGGTAAATTCCTAGCTCAGCAATCCGTCGTTCAAGTACTGTTGTTGCATCCAAATGCGCAAATGTTGTTGCAGGTGCAGGGTCAGTTAAATCATCTGCTGGAACATATACAGCTTGTACAGATGTCACAGAACCTTTTTTAGTAGAAGTGATACGCTCTTGCAATTCACCCATTTCAGTTCCCAATGTTGGTTGGTATCCAACCGCTGAAGGCATACGACCTAATAGAGCTGATACCTCAGAACCTGCTTGGGTAAAACGGAATATATTA
>CAZCRK010000060.1:0-10204 GCA_964501035.1 uncultured bacterium | reverse complement strand
TCAAAGAATTTTGATAACGGAAATCCTACTACATTATCATAACATCCATTAATTTTAGATACAAATAACGCACTCCAATCTTGTATGCCATAGCTACCTGCTTTATCGAAGGGAGCAAAATTATCAATATAATATTCTATCATTTCATTTGATAAAGACTTGAATGTCACCTCTGTTTTATTATGAAACGTGTGGTGAATATTATTTTCGACAGATTGGATTGAAACTCCAGTATAAACAATATGTGTATTATCGCTCAATTTATTCAAAATACACAACGCATCTGATTTATCAATTGGTTTTTCCAAAACTTCATCTTTTAATACAACAATAGTATCTGCTCCAATAACTATAGCATCTGGATATTGCTTACTCACATATTCTGCTTTTACTTCTGCCAACAATTTGCAATAGGATAAGGGGTCTCCTTCATATTTAAATTGCGATTCATCAACATCTGAAACAATAACATCAAATGGTATTTCCAATCGAGATAGAATTTGTTTTCTGCGTGGGCTTTGGGATGCTAAAATTATTCTCATTTTACTTTTGATAATGTATTTAAACTTTCAACAGATCCTATATCAGAAATTGCTTTAAAAGCATACATGTATGTACCATTTGCAATTTTACTAAGTCCGCTTTCCCATTTTATAGAATTGAATCCAGCTGGTAAATTTTTATCAGAAAATGATTTTACTTTGACTCCACTAATTGTAAACACTTCAATTTCTACATCTGCTGAAGCTGATAATTCAAATGTAAAATACGTATATTCTTGGAATGGATTTGGAATGTTATAAATATTGTTTACCGTAAATTGACTTGAATTTTCACCACCAATATTATCATTGCTAACAAAATATAAATTGTATATGGCTTCTGTTCGATTATTCACATTATCCCAAGCTTCAATGGATAGCACATGGTATTCTTCACTCATACCAGATAAATTTATATGTGCAAACCCAGAAGTAGGGTTTGAGTAATTGAAAAATTGATCAAATATTATTGGGTTGTTTTCATCTATTGAATACATCAATTGATGCCCTGGAATACCCATAAGATTAATTCCAGACTCATCTTCAATAAGGATGCTAACATCAAAAGGTGAAAACAATGTAGCATTATCACCTATCTGGTTACCATTATGATACAAAGAAATAATAGGTCCAACATTATCCTCAATTGTAAAATTTGTAGGAATAAAAAATGGAATAGAGCTTACATTATCAATATGATTTGTCTTGTCAGTAGAAGAGTAAACGGTAATATTTGCAGTACAATCTTCGCAAACTTGCGCATCTAATGGAGTGAAAAAATCAATCGAGCTATTAAATACACCTTGATATATTATTTCACCTGGTAATGAATATTCTAAAACTACATCATCTTCATATTCTCTTATTATCTCAATGTCATTTCCTTTCACTAGAATAAATGAAGAATCAGCTTCAACAACTTCTACATTTGATTCAGATAAAACAACTAATGTGTCCGGTGAAGATGTGATTAAATTTGTATTTTGTTTTGGGAAAGGTAACCGCAGAGCTGGGTCTCCAAATAGCTGAAAGAGGTACAGGGAAGATGCAGATTCACTATTTAATTTGGCATTATAAAAAATATCACCTAATCTTGAATTGTTCGAATCTTGCGAATACTCTTTAATTAGAGTAAATAATTCTTCTAAATAGTTAAAATTTTGAGTAGCACCAATTCCACGTGTGGTTGCAATAACTGCAATTGCACCATCGGGTTTTGTTAATAATGCTTCAGTAAATGAATCTTCATTATCATAATGTCCAAAGGAACATGTTCCCACCACCCAAATAGGTAATTGATTTCCAACAGGACTTATCAAATTGATATCTCTATTCATATCCAGAATAGCTTCACCTGCTAATTTTTGAGGGTCACCATGTCCAATATAATTGAGAATGGAAACCCCAGAGTTTATAGTTTGGATAATATCCTGGGTTAATTCAGGATGTGTTAATCCATTTGGACCAGCTTCTGGAATATAATCTGTCCCATATAATGGAATTATTGGTAGAGTAGGGGATAAAATATCATACAATTTATTTGAATTGCTCGTATGTTTAATTTCTGTTGCAACTGATGAACCCGATTTGTTTTCATCATCAGCAAAAAGTAATACTTTACTACGCCAGGCTCCCATATCAGGCTCTAATGTGTAGGATATTATTTTTTCAACCACCTGATTTGCTTCATCTTCCGATGCAACAGGTATGCGTCCCATTGAAATTGCAGGTCGAACTAATGAATTATTTGTTTCAACTGAGTAAAAATCATCTGAAGCTTTATCATCATAATACTGAGGTGGGATTGTATTTTCATCTCCCATAAATAAGACATATTTGAGATTATCATTTAATCGTGCAATGAGCGTATCTTCAATTACATCTTCTAAGTTATCACAATTACTGCAAATATTTTCTGTATTAAGTATTTCAACATTTAAACGAAACTCAGGTTCAACAAGTGACTCGTGTAAATTCTTTAATTCTTGTGCCGGTTCGTTAAAATCTTCAGGACAAATGATTAAATATTGAGATTGACTAAACATAGTTGAAAACAACAGAATAGTCATGATATGAAGTTTTATATTTTGAAACATATACATGGATAAAATTTAATTTGGTAAGTCAATACTTTGGTAGCTATTTAGTAAGGGCTAGCATGTTCAGTTTGAACATATAATGCAATTTACTTAAAAATAAAAAACCCTTTCAACTGAAAGGGTTTTAGATAAAAATATTTAAACAACACCTTAAATTGCTTTTTGTACTTTACCTGATTTAATACAATTTGTGCATGCTTTAATTCGCTTTACACTACCGTTAAATACTGCACGAACTTTTTGCAAGTTTGGCAACCATCGTCTTCGAGTTTTATTGTGAGCGTGACTCACATTGTTACCCGTAATTGGTCCTTTTCCACATACATCACATACTTTTGCCATTTTTATACCCTTAATCTAATAAATATTCAGACCCGAAATTTAACCCAAGAAATATATATTTAAAAAGAATTTTAGTAAATTTCTAAAGTTTCTTTAATCCGATACATGCTGGAAAAGAACTTCTAATTCCATTTTATCTAATATTTTGTATTCACCTAATTTTAAATTAAGTATTGAAAGTCCACCAATTTGACTTCTATGTAGAGAAACTACATGATTCCCAGTAGTTGCAAACATTCGCCGAACTTGATGGTATTTTCCTTCATACAGTGTAATTTCACAGTGCGTTTTATCAATTATTTTCAATTCAGCTGGAAGGCATGGACTATCTTCTCCTTTTAATTGCAAAGATCCTGAAGCAAACAAATCAGCTTCTTCACCATGAAGTGGTTTTTCCAATTCAACTTGATATACTTTACCGATGTGTTTTTTGGGTGAAATTATATTGTGTATTAACAGTCCATCATCAGTAATAATTAATAGACCACTTGTTTCTTTATCTAATCTGCCGACTGTATTAAGGTGAGGTCTTCTTTTCTCCCACTGAGATGGAAGTAATTCAAATATAGAATCAACCACAGAATGAGAGCAAACATACCCTAAGGGTTTGTTTAACATTATTGTTAACCCATCAGGAAATTCTAAATGGGTGTTATCGAACAAAACTAATTCTGGATTAACCTTATCAGATGATTTATTTACATTTTCACCATTATTGGTAATTCTACCTTGACGAATAAAATGTTTGATTTCTTTTCTAGAACCATATCCAAGACGCGATAACAAATGATCTACCCGTTCATGCTTCATTTAGTACTTCAATTTTCTGGTTTGGTAAAATCCTAAAATAGAAGGAATGACGAACAATGTTGCAAGAAAACATGCACAAACTCCAATAAAAAGTGCAATGCCTAGACTTCCCAATCCCCTGTATGTAGCAAACCACAATGAACCAAATCCAATCATAGTTGTAAGAGATGTAAGCAGAATTGCTTTTCCCGTTGATCTGAAAACAATGTTTAGATTTTTTTCGATTTTGTATCGATGGAGAATATGTATCCCATCATCAATACCAATTCCAATTATTAGGGGAATTGCCATAATATTCATCATAGTAAATTTCAATCCAACAAGCTCCATAAATCCAGTTAACCATATAACACCAAAAACAAGGGGTGTCATTCCTAGTAGGGCATACTTATAAGACTTAAAATCAAGCATTAGTAGAATGAATACAGCAAAAATGGCCAAGTAAGTGGCACGTTTCCCATCTTGTGACATGATATCCATTAACTCAACAAAAATGGGTGGTAAACCTGTGGCACTGGAATGAATAGATGTTGCTTCTTCAGAAAATCGATTTAAAAATTGAATATCCTCCCAAATATTTTTCTTTGGATATACTGTGATTAGAAACAAATTCTTATTTTTCCCAGTAAACCTATCTTTGATTTCAAGCGGTAAATTATCGATAGTAAGGGGTTCATTATTAGCCATGTTTAAAATGGTTTTCTGAAATGCAGAAGCAAATCTTTGTTGAAAATAAGTGAGAGGTAATTTATGTTTGTCTGGATTAACATTGTTTATAAATTGAGTTAATGAACCAATGTTTACAGAATCACCTACTTCACCAATGATAGACTTTGTTTTTTTATAAATTTTATCTTGGCCACTTAAAAATGCAAGATCTTGAAGTTCAATAATATTAAACTCAAGTCGTTCAAGTTGTTCTCTGAATACTTCAAAATCACGTAGTGAAACATTCTTATCAACTTTTGAACTTTTTATATCCCTTCTTAAATTTCGAATGAAGTGAAACTGCTTTGGACCTATAGAATCAGCTGGCAAATAGTCAGAAATACTCTCAACCCACCCAGAAGTTGCCATATCTCTTGCCTTTTTAGTTAAATTATTCACTTCTTCAATTGTGTGTGCAGTAAACATGATAAAATCTGATGAAATATCAAAAGCATCAATCATTTCCTCTTGTAATTTGATAGACTCAAGTCCTTCTGGTTCCATGTTTAAATAGTTGTAATCCGTTTCAAGCTTAAACGATTTGTACATCAGAATAAGTGAAATTATTCCAATACTAATTCCAATCTTTTTCCAGTGTTTAAAGACGCGTACGGCAGTGTTTCCTAAAAATGGATATGACACATCTTGAATTTGTAATTGTTTTTCATATGTTTTTAACAATCGTTCATGAATTACTAATAATGTAGGTAGAATTATTATCGTGGCAAACATCGTGATTATTATTCCAAGTCCTGCAATTAATCCAAATTCCTGAATACCTGTACTATCACCTATCATCATGGTTAAAAACGCGATTCCTGTAGTAAACCCTCCTGTAATAATGCCAGGACCAAAACGAGTTAGGGTTTCAACCATGCTCTCATGTACAGCAAACCCTTGATGTCTTTTTTCAGAATACCCTGAAATTATGTGAACACTAAAATCTATACCTAGTCCAACAAGAATAACTCCCATCATTGCAGTCATTATACTGAGGTAATCAATGAGTAAAGCAGAGAACCCCATTGCCCAAACCACGCCCAAAACAACCGTGATAATTGCAAGAAATGGACTCATCCACATTCGGAACGCAAATACAAATAAAAAGAAAATTCCTATAAGTGCCAAAATAGTAATTATCATTGAATCTGATTCAATCGCATGCAATTCATCTCTACCCAATACTATTGAACCCGTTACTCCAGCCTCAACATTAAATGAACTAGCTGTATCTTTGGCTACTTTTTCAATTTGATTTACTGCTTCTGCAATAAAATTTATATCTGTTAACATGTTGAATGTGGGTTCAATCATGATAAGAATCATATCTTTATCTGGAGACATAAAGTACGGTTCGCCAAATGTTATAAAATTAACTGCAACTTGGCCAACATTATCAGGTCTATGTCCATTTAAAACTTCCTGTTGAAGTTGAACAAATCTTTGAATACCATCGAGAAAACGAACTGTTTCGATCTCTTTTTGATTTCCATCAATTCCTTCATCTCCAATATATTCTTTTTCAAAACTATCATTTAAATGGGTTAAGTATGGGATTAAATTTGGATTAGAGTATAAATCTTGAAAATTTTCTAATTGGGATTCATTCAGAAGTTTTAATGCGTTGTTATGAAAAAAATCTTCTGAAATTCGTGCATGAACACTTTTGATGTATTGGTCGTATTCCTCCAGATAAACTTTAACTTGATCAGCATATTTTTTAAGCTGCTTTTCTTCACCTTTTGCAAGTAAAATTATATTTGATTCATTCTCAAATTCTTCCAAAATAATGTTAAATTCATTAACACGAGGATTATCCTTCGGTAGTAAATTTTCATATCCTGTTTGTAGCTTGAGTGTTGATGTTAAAAAGATTGCAATAAGAGTAACAATTGATATTACAATAGCCATGTACCATGTTTTATGCACAGAGTAATAGGCAACCCATGTAAGGAATTGTTTACGCATTGTTAATAATAATACCTCATCCTAAAACGAAGCCCGGAATTAAATACTCCAAATTCAGTATTGGATTCACCTAAAAAACCAAATGCTCCAAATGTTAAGTCAACATCATCCATGGGAGAATAATCTAACTGCAAATTTATCATTCCACTTTGGTCGGTTAAATTTGAAATTTGTGAAATAGAAACCGAAGTGTAGTCTAGTATAGGGAATTGAATCATTGAAAAGAAGTAGTCTTTTGCCAATGCTATTGGATTGCTAAAAACATACCCAATAAATTCCTCTTGGTTATATTCACCATAAAAGTTTAACCCAGTATCATGGTGGAAATATTCATTCATCCAGTATAAACCATTATTAAATGTGTAATCACACCCTAAAACATAGCTAGGATTAGAATTGTAAATTGGTGTTAAAAATTCTGTCCAAACACCAATTGATGAAATTTCTCCAATAGAATAAAAACTAAATGATTCTTGTGAATCCATATCAGAATATATGAAAGATACATCATGATTTAATAAAGAGAAATTTGTAGAAACTAAAAAATTTTGGTAAGTATGAATGGAATCAAGGGAGATTATGCCTTCAATTTCAAGATCATTTAAGAAATAGTCAATTCTCAATACATCAACTCCTGGTATTTCATAAGTTGGGTCAGTCATATCCTTTGCTATAAAAGGATTAACTGGATTCCAAACATATCCACCACCAAATGTAATGGGCTGTCTTCCAATAGTACAATTTAAAACATTATTTGAAAATTGATAAAATGCAACATCAATATGCAAACTATCAGGAGGAAGAAAATTTTCATTGTAATCTGCATCCAAACTAATAGGTATAAATTCATTGATTGAAATCTGTGTATTACTCCAAAGCGTTTTATAATACACAGCTGATTTGAATTTCCCATTTTCATGTATATTGAATTCTGTTTCAGCTTTTAACTTTATATATCCATACGTAAAAGAAGATTTTTGTAAATATAAAAGGTCAAATTCACCCTCAACATATCCACTAAAATCAACTTGAGAAAAAGAAATCCCTACTCCAACAAATATGATGAGAATCCATTTCATTGTTTTAATTTTTTATCAGAGAAAAAATCTTTTTCAAATGAAATATTGAATGATATTTCAAGAACTTTCATAATGGTTTGACTAAATTCTACATGATTTTGCATTCGCATTGTAAATGCCGTAGGGTAACCATCTATAGTACGAATATCTTCAAAAAAAAGCGTTTTAATATGGTTTTCATCATCATTAAAATATTCAATACTTTTAGGATAATAGTTAGTTTTTCGAATTAGAATTCTCATGGATGCATATTGTTTGTTAGAATTGGGTTTACGCTTAAAATGAAGTGTATAATTGTTTTTATTTTCAGCTTCTAATTGCACATCATAATCATCTTCCCACTCATCGCTACCCGAAAAATCTTCATACGTAAAATCAGAACCTTGAACCTTTTGATTTTTTGCATGAGATGCTAATTTTCGAACCCGTCTTGTTCGGGGGAAATATACCCATATATCATCAGAATAATTTTTCAAAAGAAATGCGTTGCCTTTAATTTTTTTAGGTTTTGTGTATCGCATCAATACATTTTCACCTTTATTCCCTGAATAATATTCATATTCTAAAATGCGTTCTTTCCCAGTTGAAGTCTGCATTATTTGTTGCATTATCCCTTGTGAATTGGTGGGTGATAATATAGAATTCATTGAATCTAATATAGCAAGAGCAGTAGTTGGAGAGTTCGCAAATAAAACGGAAGTTGTTAATATTAATAATGTTTTAATCATCATATAGCCAATAAATGCTGTTAAAATTTACATACGAATTTGATTTTATGTTAATGTAAATTTAATAGTCAGTAATATTTCTTTTATTTAATGCGAAAGTAAATTCATGAGTAAATATATTTTAACAATCGATGCTGGGACAACGGGTGTTACCATACTACTTTTAAATCATAAAGCAGAAATTATAGATAAATCGTATTCAGAATTTACACAATTTTATCCAAAACCAGGATGGGTAGAACATAATGCTGAAGAAATTTGGGACACAACTCTTTCGCTAATACAAACCATATTTTCTCGATATTCTCCAAATGATATTCATTCAATCGGAATTACGAATCAGCGTGAAACAACTGTGTTATGGAATAAAGCAAACAATAAGCCAATCCATAATGCAATTGTATGGCAATGCAGACGTTCGTCAGATATTTGTGATAATTTGAAAGATAGTGGTTTTGAACAAACCATTGTATCCAAAACTGGTTTGGTTGTTGATAGCTATTTTTCTGGTACAAAAATAAAATGGATGTTAGAAAATCTACCAAATGTTAGAAAGAAGGCAGAAAATGGAGATATACTTTTTGGGACTATTGATACATGGTTAATTTGGAAGTTAACCAATGGAAGTGAACATGTAACAGATCACACAAATGCATCTCGGACTTTGCTTTATAATATTAAAACCAAATCATGGGATGATGAATTATGTGAAATTTTATCTGTTCCCAAAGCACTCCTACCACAGATACAAAATTCTGCGTCTGATTTTGGAGTAACATCAATTGATGTGTTAAATGCTGAAATTCCCATTAATGGGGTTGCGGGAGACCAACAATCAGCGCTCTATGGACAGGGTGGATTTTCAATTGGAGACACAAAATGCACGTATGGAACGGGATGTTTTTTATTATCCAATATTGGTGATACAATCAAAAAATCAGAACATGGATTGTTAACTACAATTGCCTGTGATGCGTTTGGAAAACCTGTGTATGCAATTGAAGGAGCCGTTTTTATTGGTGGTGCAGTCATCCAATGGATACGCGATGAACTGCAATTAATTACTTCTGCTAGTGAAAGTGAAACTATTGCTACCTCAATTTCTGACAATGATGGTGTATATGTGGTGCCTGCATTTGTTGGATTGGGTGCTCCATATTGGAAACAAGAAGCAAGAGGTACAATTACTGGACTCACAAGAGGAACCGGCAAATCACATATTGTTCGATCTGCACTTGAAAGCATTGCATATCAAGTTCATGATTTAGTTAAAGCAATCCAAAAGGATACAAAAATTCCAATTTCCGAACTACTTGTAGATGGGGGAGCAGCTGCAAATAATTTCCTCATGCAATATCAGTCAGACATATTAAATTCAGCTATCAACAGACCCCAAAATATTGAAACAACTGCTCTGGGTGCAGGTATGTTGGCTGGAATTGGAAGCGGGTTTTGGACTTCACCAGAGGAACTTATAGAAATTAGACAAGTAGATGCCATATTCAATCCCAAAATGGATAAAGATAAGCGAGAACATCTTTTAAAAGGGTGGAGAATCGCAATAGATAAAACGATAAAAAATTAGGAGATAAAATGCCATCTTTTGACATTGTAAGTAAATTAGATATCCAAGAAATAGATAATACAGTTAATACGGTAACTCGAGATATTGCAAATAGATATGATTTTAGAGGGAGTGATTCTGCAATTTCATTGAATAAATCAGAAAAAACCATAACAATTTCAGCCAGTAATGATATGCAGTTAAATGCTATTCGAGATATGCTTGAAAACCGCGCCATTGCTCGAAAAATATCCATCAAAACATTTGATTATCAAAAAGAAGAAAACGCAACAGGAATGTCCGTTAGGCAAAAAGTTGTTTTGCGAGAAGGAATCGACAAAGAAGCAACGAAGAAGATAAATAA
>CAZCRK010000059.1:0-10308 GCA_964501035.1 uncultured bacterium | reverse complement strand
ATAGATTCAATTTCATGTATGGGTGATAAAAATTGGTTAAACATATTGTTTAGAAATATCATTGATAATGCTATCAAATTCAGCTTTGAAAACAACATTATAAAAATTGTAGTTACTATTCATAATGAAATGGCTTTGGTTTCTATTCGTGATTACGGAACCGGAGTTTCAGATAATGAACTTGAATTGTTAACTAGTAGATTTTTTAGATCTCATAATATAGAAAACTCTACATCTGGGTCTGGTTTAGGTTTATCAATTTGTAATTGGATCGTAAATAAACATAATGGAGACATCACGTTCAAATCTCATCGCCCTGGCTTAGAAGTTCAAATAATGATACCTATAAAATAACAAACCCTCAAATGAGGGTTTGTGTACCGAGGGCCGGAATCGAACCGGCACGGTACATAGTACCGAGAGATTTTAAGTCTCTTGCGTCTACCAATTTCGCCACCTCGGCAAAAAAATAGTGACTATAGATTACTTGTCACTTTTAAGAGGCGTCGACCAGATTCGAACTGGTGAATAGCGGTTTTGCAAACCGGTGCCTTACCACTTGGCTACGACGCCTAAAAAAACGGTCTCCGCAGAGACCGTAGAGCGAAAGATCGGATTCGAACCGACGACCCTCACGTTGGCAACGTGATGCTCTACCAGCTGAGCTACTTTCGCAATCTTATATAAAAACCTCGCCTCTCGGCGGAGCATATTTTAGAAATTTAATTCTACTTATACCAACACATTTTTTAATTAAATTACTAAAATTAATGCGAATGGTTTTTATGATTATGCGGTGGTAATTGCGGTGTAGAAATTTCAGCAATTTTATGCTTTCCAGAATCTACTATTAACAAAACATCTGGTCTGTCAATTATCTTTTTACCTAGCTCATGTTTTGTAAATTTAATAGTATTAATAGCATCTGATAATGTACGTTCTGCAATATCAATTTGACGTTCATAATTCTCAATCTTTTTTATGGTTGTCACATCATCTGCATACATTTCACGTAAATCAACCATAAGGTTTCCTTTTCGCATCGAATTCAATCGTTTATGTGCATGATCTCGTTTATTTTTAAATGCGGATAAATCAGTAAATTTCTGTCCACTAGTTTTCATTTGCACATCAAACTGATACAAGTACTTTCCTCTATCACCTGCAGTATATGTTGGAATTTTGCTTCCTCCATCTCTGGATCGTTTTTTGGATTTGCTTCTTAAAATTAAATCAATGTTTAACTTCTTTTCGTATAACCGTCTCATATCCTGTTCAGTGGCATCAAAAAGTAAAATAATCATATCTACATTTCCTGTCAATGCTTGTACAGAATTCGCTATCGCTTCAATAGGTTCACTTACATTTAAATCAGCATGTGAGAAAATAGATGACGCGCCAATAAATCCTGCTGATATCCCACCTTTAGAAACAATAGTATATGAGTCAAAAATATTGGTATTATTTGTATCCAAAATATTCGAAGATACAAACGGAAAATCTGATTTAGCTTCCAATTCTTTTAAGAATTTCAACCCACCAGCAAAATCTTTGGATCCAGGTGAAAATGCATCACAACCAATAATATTGAAAGATTCAACAATTGTATTTGCACTTATTTTTGCTATTTCTGTTGTAACACCGGGTGGTATGTTTTCTTTTTTGAAGAATAGATTACCAGCATCAACAATGACCACTTCAGAGCCATCTTTTCTGGCTTCATCAATAATGGTAGCTTTTCGGGCAAGACCGCCCAAAGGTTTCTTTTTTCAGCCACACGGTTCGGTTTCACCATGAACATTGGTAGAACCAAACAATTTAAAATAATTTACAATTCCGTCTTTAGCTTGTGCAGTATTTAGTAAAAACAAACACAAAAATAAATAACTAATTTTTCTCATACATCCCTTAAAAACCAACTTCTATATTTGATTATTATTGCACATCCTAAATATACAATATCTTCCAAAATTCGTTTTAGCATATCTGCTCTTAAATCATTAACTTTGCCTGATACATCTGATGAAAAACACCCACAATGTAAATCAATCCCTCTTAAATATGCTTGTGATAAAATGACAATAAATAAGATAAATATGGCAATTGAAAGGTAAGATACACCGTCCAAAAATACCCCAAATAATAAACAGACACCAAGAATCAATTCTAACCACGGTACAATTAATGCAATGAGGTTTTCTAAAAACACAGGAAACACATGGTAGTTATGAACAATTTTGGCAAATGCTACTGGGTCTTCAATTTTATATACGCTTGCCCAAATCAAAATGACTCCAAGAATAAAACGTGATAACAATACATAATGTTTGTGTTGAAATAGTGCCTTCATTCGACTGGATATCCGTTTTCTTCCCATTCAGGCAAACCACCCTCATATACAAACATATTAAAAAATCCATACTCAAATAGATAGTCTGCTAAATCCAAACTCAAACTACATTCTCCCCCACTGCAGTACACGATATATGCAAAATCCATATCTAAACTATCTATGACATTTTGATACTCTTCATAATAATCATAAGGAATATTAATAGCATTTTTGATGTGTTTAATTTGAAATTCTTCATTATCTCGTGCATCAATTAACAATGCTCTATTGGTTGAGTATAAATTAAATGCAATTTCAGAATTAACTAACATAGGTTCGGTTAACATATCAGGTATTTCAAAATCTGCATATTTCTCCATTAAACCTGTTTTTAACTCTCGTTCAATTTTTATAAGAGTAAAATCTGGATTATCTAGTAAAAGAAAACGCAAAAATCCTAACAAAGTAGATATGCTTATGAGGATAATTATCTGTTTTACAGGTAATTTCATCCTTAAATTTATCAGAAATAATTCATCTTATTCAATCCTTTTAGAAATTTATTATTTTATTATTGTGGTTTTTACTTTGACAATACCCTCTAAAAAAAATAAATTTGGTGCTTATATTTTCGGGGATATAGCTCAGTTGGGAGAGCGCTTGAATGGCATTCAAGAGGTCAGCGGTTCGATCCCGCTTATCTCCACCCGAAGGAGTTTTTCCTTCACATAACTATAATTAAATTTGGAGAATTGCTGTGTTTAATATGACACAAATTAGAGAGAGATCTCATATTGTTTTATGGATATTGTTAACGTTTTTCTTACTCAGTATGGTAGTAGGTGGACTGGTTGGTGGTGCAAATATAATGGATATTATTATGGGACGTACAAACACAAGTCTGTATATTGGAAAGGTTGGAGACTCTGAGATTCCTCGACAACGTTTTATCAATGAACGAGAACGTCAATTGAATCAATATCGAAACCAAGATAGAAAGCTAGATAGCCGTGCATACCAAAATGCAAGTGATTTTGCTTGGAATACAATTGTCGAACGTGTAATTAAAGATAAAAAAATTGAAGAACTTGGCTTAACTGTTGAAAATGATGAAATTTATGATTTTCTTTTACTTACACCACCAAGTGCATTTCAAGAAAATTTAAAGTCAGCTGGATTTTTCATTAATGATGATGAATCATTTGATATGCCAACATATCAAGAGGCTGTTAAAAATGGTTTGCTTCCGGAAGAACTTTCTTCTTTACTGGTTTTATGGGAAAACTATTTACGTACATATTTGGCAGATAGAAAACTACGAAGTCTGTATAATAATACTGCATCTGTTTCAGATATTGAAGTGAAAGAAGAGTATACTAAACGAAATGTGAATTGCACAATTGATTTTCTACATATTAATTCGAATAGTATTCCAGACTCTTTGGTAGAAGTGAATGATGATGAAATTTTAGCAAAATACAATGAAGATAAGGATGAGTTATATACAACTGATGAAAGTCAAGTTGTAGAGTATGTGTACTGGGAATATCCAAAATCTGACGATGTTGATTCTTTAAATATTTCAACAATCCAAGATTCAATTATGCAAAACTCTCTTCTATTTGTAGATGAAGCCGACTATTCAAGTTTCACTGAAGCTATCGAAATGTTTGAGATTAAAGTACAAGACACTCTCAATATTGTTGAAGGATTTGCAAATAATTCTGGAATTCCATTCAACTTGGGTGTTTCTCGTCAAGCCGTACGATTTGCATTTGATAATTCAATTGGTGATGTCTCTGACCCCATTACAATGGATAATGGAATTGCTGTATTTCACATAATTGGCTATACACCAGCAGGTTACAAAGATATGGCACAGGTTGAAAGTGGAATTAAGCGAACATTACTCAAAGAAAAGAAAACAGACCATGCTTTAACAATTATGGAATCTGTACCATCTAATCCAACTGAATGGGAATCATATGCTAGTTCAACTGATTTTGTTGAGTATGTTAAAAATGATACCAAAAACATAGGTGGTAGTTTTACAGCAATAGGTAAAAGTAATGCATTGACTGGCACCTTAAAAGCTATGCAAGCAAAAGATATTTCAAGTATAATTGAAACTTTTAGCAGTATTGTAAAAATCAATATGGTTTCTAAAGATGAATTAGATGAAACAAAATTTGAAGAAGAAGCTGAAGCACTTAGGATTGAATTGCTAAATGGTAAAAATTCTAAAGTTTTTAATACATGGCTCTCTCATGAAAAAAAGAATATTGAAATTGAAGACTATAGAAGTCGAGTATTCTAAAATATTGTAATTAAGATAAAAGAAGCCCAGAGAAATACTGGGCTTTTTTTATATATCTAATATCTTACTATTCAATATAATCTGATATATATACATTGGTTTGACGTGGATTATCAGACCCTCTGTTGGTTCCATATACTAATTTCTGTCCATCTGGTGAAAACATAGGAAATGAATCAAATGTATTATTATTGGTTAAACGCGTTAAGTTTGTGCCATCTACATTAATGATGTATAACTCAAAGTTATGTCCAAAAGAGTCATATTCCTCATTCCAATCATCCATATTGGAAGAAAACACAATTCGTTTTCCATCTGGATGCCATGAAGGAGCCCAATTTGTTGCACCATTATTGGTTAAACGAACCTTATTACTTGCATCCCTATCAGCTACATAAATATCAAGTGGTACCGCCTCAATATATTTGCCTTTCATATTTGCTTGCCATTGAAGTGTATCCGCTGTAGTTTGTGGATACCAAGCACGCCATACTATCTTCTTTCCATTTGGAGAATAGTAGGCTGCTCCATCATACCCATATTCAGTTGTAATTCGTTTAATATTTTTTCCATCATAATCCATTTCATATAAATCAATATCACCATTTTGCCAAGCGGTATAAATAATCATATTTTCAGTGGGGTGCACAGTAGCCTCAGCATCATAGGAATTATTGTTTGTTAGACGAACGATGTCGCTTCCATCAGGATTCGCTTTATATATGTCGAAGTTACGTAATGGCCACACATACTTTGTAGGATCTTTTGGTTTAAAAACAGATGGACAATCAGCACCATCGTGTTTTGTAGATGAATACAAAATAAAATCATCATCTTTAGACCAATATGAGCAAGTATGTGCTCCTTCATTTGTAGATACTTGCTTCATATCGGTGCCATCAACATTCATGGTATAAATTTTGTCACATTCATTTCCATTTCTTTTGGATTGAAAAATCAATTTCGTTCCATCAAATGAAAAATATGCTTCACCATTATCACCATCATACGTAAGCTGTGTATCATTAATCAATCTTGGATTATAAGTTTTAGTACACGAAGTTATTACTAGCAACCCTGCGATTGCTACTAGAGTTAATTTGAATCTCATAATTTCTATCCTTTATTAGGTGCTAAATTTAACTTAGAAAAGGACATATTTTGAAAGGAACATCCCCATTTTTGCAGAACATTTATAATCTCATTCTTTCCTACTTTGTGTTCATCTAGTTTTAGAACAAGCGTTTTTGTTTTTAATGATGTGTCACAATGTTTTACTCCACCCAATTTTACGAACTCTTTTTCCAAACAATTCTGTGTATCAATTGAAGTTAATTCCGGAATGGTTACAACTACTTGAGTTAAATCGGGGTAAACAATGTTTCGTGCGCTGAATGCGACAAAAAGTAAAATAATTATAAAGAAACCAAAAATTTGTTTCAACTAACAACTCCACTCTAATTAATGATATAACTTAGATATTGAAGTAAATCCAATGCAAGTATTACTTAAAGTATTTTATTAAGTGATTGATGTAAGTGTAATTAGATTACAAGAGGACTAACTTTAGTTAAACAGCACAACATATTGCGTTATTCTGCACTTACACTACGCTATATTGATACTGATAGCGATTCTTTTGAAGCGACGGCTATCCCTTCGGTCTCTTTAACTCTATTAAGCAGGATAGCTCCAATAATTAAAAACACGCCAACAATTCCTACTCCAAACCGTTGAGAACCAAACAATTCAGTACAAATACCGAGCAAAAAGGGTCCCATAAATGCAGTAGCTTTACCAGAAAAAGCAAAGAATCCGAAAAATTCATTTTCTTTATTTTTCGGAATAAATCGTGCCATAAGTGAACGGCTTGCAGATTGATTGGGACCTGAGAATATTCCAATCATTATTCCAGCTAACCAAAACATACCCTTACCGGTTATAAGTAACTCAGTTCCTAACATCTGCATTAAAAACAAATCGCGATTGGGAACAATTACTGCAATAACACAGGCAATTATCAAGCCATAATTACTTAATTGGATTGTACGTTTTCCGCCTAGTATATCATCGACAAATCCTAAAGTAAATGCACCTATTCCAGCTGTAATATTTAAAACAATACCAAAAATAAATATTTCATTAAATGTAAAGCCAAATGTGCCTGCTGCATATATACCACCAAACGCAAATATTGTTATTAATCCATCATTGTAAAATAAACGTGCTATCAAAAATTTCACCAATTGATCATACTTTCTGATTTCAGAAAACGTTGTTTTTAACTGTCCAAAAGATGATGAAATAATAGTACCCTTTTCACTTATCCTATGTTTACCTTCGCGGACAAACAAAAATGTTGGAATACTAAAAACTGCAAACCAAATAGCTACCATCAAATTTGTTGCTCTAATATTTTCACCTAATTCCGTTGAAAAGCCAAAAGCAGGAACCTCAGGGTTAATTAAAAATAACCAAGCAAGCGCAAGGGCAAGTAACCCACCAACATAACCAAATGACCATCCATATCCAGACACACGCCCTATTTTCTCTTTCGGAGCAATATCTGGTAAGTATGCATTGCAAAACACACCACCCATTTCAAAACCAATATTTCCTAAAACAAACCAAACTAAAGCTAACCCTACTTGACCTGGAAGCACAAAATATAACATAAAACTTCCAATAACAGATGCCCAAGTCCATAATATTAAAAATAATTTTCTAAATCCTCCTCTATCGGCAATTGCTCCCATAATAGGTGATAATATTGCAACAATAATTCCAGTGATTGTAATACCACGCGACCAAAGTGCAGTACCAACAATTTCATTCTCTGCAATCATTTTTGTGAAAAATGTACCATAGACAAATGTTACTACAAGAGTGGTAAATGGTTGGTTTGCAAAATCGTACATCGACCATGAAAATATGGTTTTTTTACTATAAGGTTGGTTCATATACTCTTTCTATATTCGTTTTAGTAGTAATGCAGTAATAATTAAACCCGCTAATATAAGTCCAATCCCGTAGATGAAATTCCATAAAATTAGTGAACCAATTCCAAATAGAAAACTCAATACTACCACTGTACCCAAACATACATTAACTAAGCTTGGTAGAATCGAAACTGAATCACCATTAGAAAAATGTTTCCATCCCGGTCCTGCAGGTTTCACTTTGCTAACAAATGATTGCAAAAGCTCATCTTTTTCAGGTTGGGTTAAATATGTTACAATTAACCATGTAATAGTGGTTAACACAGTTGTGAATATCATTTTTTGGTCAAAGGATGTAAAGCCCAATGGTTTTGCAAGCAAACTACCAATAAAAGCCATGCTCATTGCCGAAATTTCTGACCATGCATTTATTCGCCACCAATACCATCGGAGCATATAAACGAGTCCAGTACCTGCACCCAAACTTAACATGAACTCCCACCCTCCTTTAACAGAATCAAAGAAGTAGGATACCGTAATTGCACTCCCCATCATGACGATTGTTGCAATTCGGGAAACGAACACATAATGAGATTGTGCAGATTGTTCTGATGAAAATTCTGATTTGGGTTTAAGAAATCGAGCATAAAAGTCGTTAACTACATAGGAAGCACCCCAATTCAAATGTGTGGACACTGTGGACATAAATGCAGATAAAAATGCAACTAACAATAAGCCAAGCAACCCAGATGGAAGTAATTTTATCATCAGTAATGGATAACCAATTTCATGGTCATCTAAATCAGGAAAAACAATAAGGGATACTAATGCAACAATTATCCATGGCCATGGGCGTAATGCATAATGTGCAATATTAAAAAACAATGTAGATTTAACGGCATCTTTATTTGTGGGTGTAGAAAACATCCTTTGAGCAATATACCCTCCTCCACCGGGTTCTGCACCAGGATACCACGATGCCCACCATTGCATTCCAATCCAAACAAGTGCAGTACTTATAAGGATGGTTGGATGTCCAATTGGTGAGAAATCTAAGTAATGATGTTGTGAACCAAACAATTGTGATAACCCATCTTTTAATCCTTGAACTCCACCCACAAAGTCAACAGCATAGAACATAAGTATAAGAGATCCAGTCATAGCTACAAAAAACTGAATAAAATCTGTTACAACCACGCCCCAAATACCCGAAACTGCTATGTAAATTGTGGTCAAGACATAAAGAAGTAAAATAACTTGCCATTGAGGAGCACCTGTTACAACCGTTATCACTTTTGCCATTCCAACGGTTACCCACCCTAGAATCAAACAATTAATTGGGAATGCTAAATACAAAGCACGAAATCCTCTCAAAATTTTTGCAGGCGTACCACCATAACGAATTTCAATAAATTCAACATCCGTTGTAACACCGGCTCTATGCCACATTTTAGCATATAAAAATACCGTGAACATCCCACTTAACATAAAATTCCACCATATCCAATTGCCTGCTATACCGTCAGAAGCAACTATTCCTGTAACAGCAAGTGGAGTATCGGCTGCAAATGTTGTTGCTACCATTGAAATTCCTGCTAACCACCACGGAATATCACGACCACCCGTAAAGTAATGCTCAATCCCTTTGTCTGCTCGTTTCTTCATGACTAAACCAACGCCAATCATAAAGAATGTATAAACTCCAATTAAAATCCAATCAAGTTGTGTGACATTTTCCATTAATTTTCTCCAAGTGGGTATAATAAATAAGGTTTTCTAAATTCTATAAAATTTTCAGATTGAATATCCCATGATTCAATTAATTTGGGAAGACTAGAATTATTCTTAATTAACAACCTAAACTCATCTGTACCTATAAGCTTATCTATAAAATGTGTATCTAAAAATTCAAAATCTTCTGGATAGGTTGTGCGAATTACATCAATAATTTTAATACCAAGCTGAAATGGTTCAAACATTTGAGGTTGAGTAATATTAATTTGAAATCCGTTACAGTATGTATCCTTATATTTTGGATATTTTGATTTACCTGCGATTGAAATTGGAATAAACGAATATGGTGCAATATCATACCCATTTCCTGAAAGTGATTTTAATAATTTAAGGGTATCTTCTTTTAAAATAAAGGGTGCGCCAAAAGTTAAAAAAGGAGCATCAGTTCCCCGTCCTTCACTTATATTTGTTCCTTCAAGTAAACATGTTCCGACATAAGCTAACGCAGTTTCAAAATTGGGAATATTAGGTGATGGTGGAATCCAATCGGTTGCATTGTCAGGAGAAATATTACTTCGTTTCCAATTAAAACACCCCACAATGGTTAAATCTACTGGTTTAGTTTTATGATGCCAATGATTATCATTTATCATAACAGCTAACTCACCAACTGTAAGCCCATGGCGAATTGGAATGGGATGCATCCCAACAAATGAGCTAAAATCAGGTTCTAGTATTGGCCCACTAACCGTAATTCCATTAATCGGATTGGGTCTGTCTAAAACTAAAAATGGGATACCATATTCAGCTGATGCCCACATGCAGTTTGTCATAGTGCTAATGTACGTATAATACCGTGATCCAATATCTTGAATATCAAATACAAGAATGTCAAGATTTTGCATATCCTCTTTCGATGGGATTTTATGCTTACCATATAAGCTGATTATTTTTGCACCTGTATGTGGCTCAATACTGTTTTCCAC
>CAZCRK010000058.1:0-10532 GCA_964501035.1 uncultured bacterium | reverse complement strand
AGTTCAATTTTGTAACAATACGTTAAAACTTGAAGCTGAGGCCAAATTGGTGGGTTTCTTCAAGAACGCCATAATTAACGTAGGCATAATCAACACTAATAGCATTAACACCCTTTTTCAGTGTAACTCCAGCACCAAAACTCATACCAGCAGTATCATGACCAACGTGTTTACCGAAACGAGCAAAGGCAGTTTCTCTCCAAGAGTATTCAACCCCGGTACTACCATAGACTGTATAGTCAATAGGATTCACACCATCTGCTGCCAATGTAAGTCTATGCGTTTCATTTTTGAAAAACTCACTATCTTTTCCAATCAAATCATTTTGGACACCTAAACGAAAAGTTAGAGGTAATGGATGAAAATCTGTTTGTGATGCTGTATTATCATCAATATCTAAACCCTCACCTTGAAATTTCACTTCAGGTCCAAAATTACTTACAGACATTCCCAAAACAAACCCATAAATACCTGTATTAAAGTTTGAACCAAAATCAAACGCAAATGTCTGCATGTAGGTAGTATATATTTGTTCTCGGATGTATTTTAACGTTCCACCAACCCGAAGTCTATCTGTCAAGCGTTTAGAGTAAGTCCCTCTGATTGAGATATCCAATACATGATACAATTCCCCTGTACCATCAGGTTCTTCTTCAGTATTTACACTAATTGGACCTGAATCTAAATAGAACACATGCAAGCCAATAAAATCTGTTGCGGTCACCTGTGTACCATAACTTATTACATTATGGGAAATATCTGCTAAATAATAGGATTTGGAATAATATGACTCTGATCCAGTTATAAATCCTAAGCTTGCTGGATTATATGGAATTGCAGAGATACCTCTTCCTGCAGCAACTTGTGCACCACCCATTCCAATACTCCGAGCACCTGTTTCTAATTTAAGCCAGTTAGCTGCTGCTGTGGCTACTTTTGTAACTTCTGCAGGCAATTCTGTTTGAGCAAATGTAAAATAATTTACTACTGTTAACAATATAAATAATCTTTTCATAAAATTCTTTCTCATTATCGAACCACCGCAAATTTACCAATATGTTTTCTGTATTGACCACTTGTTGACTCAACAGTAAATAAATATAAACCTGGAGCAACCTCTTGGTTATTCATAGTTCTTAAATTCCAAAACTCATTACTATCATATTCATTATCATGATTAAAGTCTATAACTTTCTCACCAGAAACTGTATAAATTGTAATCTTACAATGTTGAGGTAAGTTTGTAAATCTCAACTTCCTTACGTATTCTGTTTCATTAAAGTCAGATTTTGCAATATATGGATTCGGAACTACTCTAACTTGGTCTATTTCTGCTTGGGTTACATCATGTTCTTCACCAAACCGTGACATATCAACTACCCAAGAATCTCCATCAACAAAAAATTTCTTAGGTTTAACAACAACATAATCACCGTGTTTCCATGGATATTGAATACGCCATGGATTGTCATTTACTTCATCTGCATTTTCGTCACTAAATTCATTTGGATAAACTTTTATATCCCAATCAGGATCAATGTAGGACGGTACATCCTCAACTGCTTTCCATACCATACCTTCATACAACACAAAAGATCCTTCAGGATATTCATCTAATTCGTTCCATGCAATATCTTGTCCTGAAACGTTTACAGAAAAATCTAAATTTGGAAATGCTTTTTCCAAATCAATATCTAAATATAAATCAAATGTCTTTTCATCTTCAATTTCATCACCAACCAAAATATAATCTTTAGAAAATGAAACTTTTTCATTTTGAGTCCAAATACAATCTTTGTACCCATCAGAATCTGAATCTTCTTCTACTCCCTTATCAAGGTGTGTCATATCAACTTTATTTTCTGATTTTAAATTTGTTACACTAAATGGTAGGAAACTTACTTTTCCTTGTTGTGAACTAGAACCGCTGATGGGATTTACTACATATTCACCAGTCTCAGGATCAACATGTCGGTGACAAAATGATGAGTTATAAGGAGACAACTTACTAGTATCTAATCTAGCTGTGTCAGAAAACTCAATCAAGTAATTAAAATTTAAACCTTTAGAATAATCTGCAGAAGACTGATATTCAAATGTAATTCCGACAGATTTTATAACAGTACTATCAACATCTGGACCCCATTCTAGTACATCAATAACTTCAAAATCCAACTCAGGTCTATCAAATGGCATATTGTCAAATTTAAACCTTAAACCATTAAAAATCTGTGTCCAATTGGTTTCAAAGTCATAATCGTCAGCGTAAGGCAATTCATAGGCTTCTAAATTATACACAGGAATTTTAAGTTCATTGTCAACATTTGTAGCACCAGGGAAACCTAAATAATAATTTAGTGTATCAGCAACTAATGTGTCCGATTGAGATGTATGTGTAAAAGTATACAATGGATTTTGATCCGTTGGATTATCCACTTCAAAAGCATACAACAGTGGAGAGTCAACAGCCATATTTTCGTAAACTTCATCACTTGCGATTGCATCTATTTCAAATTTCATATAAGAATCAATCAAGTCTTCAACATTTACCATCGAAAAGTGTTTGTTCCCAGTACCAACTACACCTTCGTTTGCAACAAACAATTCATTCACTTCCTCAGCTTCAGGGAATGTAATATTGCTTGCTTTATAGCCAGGAATCACGGTTACAAAACTTGGGTCAAGTATAGTTGTACCCTTTGAGCTCTCAATACTTTGGTATCCATCTGGACTTGACCAGTGATCTGGATTAGATGTATTCCAAGTTGTATCAGGATAAAAAGATAAATGATATGAACCATCTTCATGATACACTGTATCAGGTGGGTTGCAATCCCAACAAATTGTGTAATCTGGGTCTAAACCTGTATCATACGCAGTGATTGAATATGTGTACTCCACACCATCAATAACATTGGTGTCAATATATGTATGTTGTAATCCTGTATCATCACCTAGGCTATACCACGGTGCTGAAGGATCTGGTCCTGAATACACCACACCTCTGCTATCTGGTGAAACACATTCATCATCTGTATAAATACAATGTGTTGAGTCCTCGTCTGCCGTTAAATCAAATTGAGCAATCGGTTGCCACCCAACATGAACACCGTCAATATCATAAATTTTATCTTCAGGTCCACCCCAAGTCATTCCACCATCATCACTTTTATACAATTTATATCCTTCAAAATCAGAATATCCAGTTACAACATCTGTAGAACTCTCTGCAATTTGATCCCATGTAACTTCTACTCTTTCATGATCTATATTTGCATAAATATTTGGCTTTGTCGGTGGAGTATATCCTTGATAATGAGAATTATACATAACTTGTGCAAACTCTGCATTTTTAACAAGATCATCTTTATCTTCACCAAAAATGATTGTAAAGGAAAACGGAACTTCTTCACCAACTTCTAAATCAAAAGGACCACAACTAGAAATTAAAACACAATCTAAACCATCTGGCCCTTCAGTAAATGATTCTTCCAACTCCAGACCTTCTAAAGAATCAAAATGCGGATCTAATTCATAGTCATTGTCGAGTAATGGGTTCGGAGTATGGAAATACCATGCCTTTTCATTTTCAGAAAGATTGGTTGTATCCCCTACCATTAATTTATACTGGATAGCCTCCTTATTATCTCCAGGAGTTGAACTTGCACCAGCATTCATCACACCTGGTCGTTGGAACCAATCAAACCAATGCCAATCTGTCATTTTCAATCTTTCACCTGGCAATCTAAATAGTTGTGGATTACTTTCAGTACCAACCCAAATTGTATCCGTAGCGTAAGGTGAATCTAAAAGCTGAACAGCAACAATTCCTAAATCAGTTGCTCCACTACTTATGCCATCGTAATCATAAATCATCGCCATACTTATAATAAGCTCTTCATTATTAATCACAGGCCTATCATCATAATATTCCATAAAATCATCATCATTGGAGTGCACCCACGTATCACCATCTATATCTTGAGTTGCAGCATCAGCATCAAAATAAAAACCTAAAGAAACACCCTCATAATCAAATCCTTTTCGACCATTCATTCTTGTACCGTCAGGTAAAATCATTGCATCGCCACATTCCTGCTCCCACGTTGCACCTGACATCTCACATTCATCTTGAGTGAAATATTGTGGGTTTGTACAGATATAGTTATATATTTTATTACCTTGAGAATCTTTAGTAAATGCACACCAGTCACCACTTTCATTCCTTACTTTAGTGGTTACAAACATAACGTCTTCAGCAAATGCTACTCCATAAGAGTGCCCTGTTGCCATTACTCTTAACCCTAATGGATACCCTTTAGTTAACAGTGCATCTTGTGCATTATTTGTTCTATTTCCTCGATGCGCCCATCTATCGTCAAATTCTAAATATACATCATTATCAGATACAAATCGCCCAATATCTTGTTGCCAACAATCAGGATCTTTCTTTGTGCCTGAGCAACCAGACAAAGTATCAATATAATTCTCAGCATACCAACCGGGCCAATAAGAGATTTCTTCACCTGATTCTTCATCAATTGTTGTAGGCCAAGTTTCAGAATATTTACTATGAGCCAATAATGGATTTTCATCACCTGAATCTGTATAAGGGGTTGCTCCAAACACATCTCCTGCATTTGAGTTTAAAGCATGAGTATTTATTCTAGCTTTATTTGCGGGATGCCAATCAAGATCATAACCTGAACGTTGAAACCATGACTCAGATACCGTTGAACCATAATATTCAACTTCTTCACAACTTGACCAAGGGTCTTCTTTCCCTTGACACCCATCATAAAGATATGTATCATAGTCAAGTATTGAGTTTCGGGAATCAAATGCTGGTCTCAAAGCCCATGGATAAATAAATCCTATGGCTTTTTTTTCTTCTGCATTGCCGTATGCGTTTGAATTGTTAGGATCAATATTTGCATCATTTTCCAATGTAATATATACCAAAGAATCTGAATGACTAAACGCCCATTGGTTATCAGAGCCAAAGGTGTTTTCAATTGTATTATCAAATTCAACTTTTTCACCAATTATACCCTTGTGGTCATCATAATTTTCAAAAATAATACCTGCAAACGATCCTTCTGTTGAATCTGTTATCATTGACTCATTTTTAAACCAATTTACATAAGCACTTTTAGACTCCCAAACTACAACATTACTCCCAACGTCAGCAACATCTGTCCAGTCATTAAAATCTGATGCATATCGCATCCCAGGAGCACCGGACATTAAGCCAACCTGAGGTAAATATGCATAGTTACCCCAAAGCCCAACAGGATACTGTTCCCATGATCCAGACCTATCTACATCAATATCTATAAAATTTCCAGAGTTGAGAATTATTGATTTTATTTTACCTTCTAACAAATACCCCATTGCTCTATCATTAACTGGGTTAGATGGAAAGGCATAATCACCAATTCTATTTAAGTTAAACTGACTCGTGGAACCAGTTTCTGTCGTTGGAATTGCTGAGAAAACAATTGACAACCCTATTATTGAAATAATTTTTTTCATTTTTCCCTTAATTCTATTTTTAATTAAAATCTAATCTTACAAAAAAGTTAAGTTCTCTAGGCCTAGAAAACATCCAAGGTCTATCATAGTACGAACCTGAATGTGCTTTACCAGGGTCATTTGCACTAAATTCTGAACCACCATATGGAACACCAACATCTTGAGTATAGTAATTACCTGGATCATTTGCTGTCCCTGTAAGAGCATAAATATCAATTTCATTTCGAATATTAAACACATTAGAAATATTCAACCCTAATGAAACTTTAGATTTTTTGAAACTAAAATATTTTGAAATTGCTAGATTTACGGTTTTATAGCTTGGTGACCGCTTAGTATTTTGATTTTCTGTATCTTCTTCATAGGAATCTCCATTAAGTTTTAATGGTGTATATGGTGATCCGGATTGAAAGAATCCAGTCATCCCCACGTTAATACCATAGGGTAGGAATGTATACATGGATACTGTTAGATCATGTGTTCTATCAAAAGACATTAATGATTCTTGCAATGGCGCTTCTAATGCTTCGTTTCCAATTGCTGCCCAATCATGTTCACTATTTGCTTTTGCAACTGAATATGTATATTGAACAGATGTATTAACCAACATTCCTCTATTGTTCAGCGTTAAATCAATACCCTTTGCTGATCCAAAATCACCATTGGAAAAAACATCGTATGAATACACACCAGAACGTTGGCGTTTTACCGTTACCAATTGATCAATATCTTTCACCCAACCAGCCACTGAGTATGCCCAATTTCTATTCACTTGAATATTAAATCCAAATTCATACGATTGAGTGCGAGATGCAGTCATTGTAGAATTACCAATTACTTGCTCATCACTTTCTTCAAACAATTCTTCTGGATCTTTCTGACGATTTGTGTTTAAATACACATTTTGATACGTAGGTGTCTGATAGTAATCACCATAATTAAATGTAAATGTTGCTTGATCTGTTATCACATGGCTAAAACCTAACCGTGGGCTAACTTTCCAATACCATTTGCCGGGATCTTCAGTAAAGAAAACTGTTTGATTAGAATATGGAAGTGGTGTATCACTTGCAATTTCTACACCTTCATCATATTGACCATTATCTGCATATAAATCATCATCACTTTCATCTTCAGGATCGCCAATGTCATAAAAATACCATGGTCTGTTTGGCGATGCCTCACCATACGGATCTGACCATACTTGCGTATTGTAATTCACTCCATCAAAACGAATTCCTGCATTAATTACCATCCACGGTACTTCAAATGTGTTCTGTAAATAGAAAGATAATTCTTGAGGTTCTCTAAAGTTATCCCATTGACCATTATTATTGGAATCGGTATATCCCTCTCCGGCATCCCATTGACCATTTCCTTCACCAAAATCAACTTCTACTTTTTCATCCCATTCGCCATTCCCATTTGCATCAGTAAATGGTTCACCGCTATCATATTCATGGTTCCCATCTAAATCTTCAAAATCTTCGGGGCTTCCTTGAATCAATCCATCCTCACCTGTATCTTCCCAAAATTCAGCAAATGAGTTTATCCGTGCTTCAGCACCTAGCCATGGGTATTTCATTTCAAAATACTCAAGTTTGTGTGATTTTAAATCAACCCCAGTTCGCACTTTCCATTTATCAGAAACTTGAGAAGTTAAATCAAACCGGATTTCATTCGTAACAGCCGAAGCATTGGTGTAGAAATTATCTGAACCACCAAAAAGTTGGCCATCACTCCATCCTTCGCCTGCAACCGTTGGTAAATAGTAAAATGGGTCAAGTTCACCATCATATCCACCTAAAAAATCAGCGTCAACGTTGGAAAATGCGGGACCACCTAATGCAGCTAAGTATGGGTCATGTGCAAATGTGTTATAGTAATCATCATAGTCTGTAAAGTCAGCATAATCTATATACATTTCAGGAAGCAACCAATAACTTCCATCTCTATAAATTGCTTCTTGTATCAACTGGGGATCTTCACCCTCTGCTACATCCCAATTATACGTACCCGGTGTTGCACCTTCATGCCAACCAGAACGCATGTCTCGAGTAGTGTAATCAATAATTATATTCCCCAAAGAATCTTCTAAGAAGGTATAAGGTACAATATTTTTATTATATGGATCTGATATTGTGGATTGGTCCATTCCAAATGCACTTTCTAAATCAATACCATTTCTCCATTCAAACCAATCAGGAAATCCATCATTATCGTTATCTTGCCATCTTACACCGAGAAACATATCTTGTTGAAAATAGGAATATCGAATAGTATAAAATGTAGAGCTTCCCAGTGAATGATTCATATCTGCAGTAAATCTATAAGTATCTCTAAAGAGTTCATTTTGACCTTCATCCCAATATAAATATTTGGTATCAAAACCTTTTCTGTGATTTGATAAGGTCCAAAAGGATGTGTTAAATCTTAGTTTATTTGTTGGGTTATACGATAGTTTTCCATAGGCATCCCACACTTTATCAAAACCAAATGCCCTAAATCCTGACTCAGTATCATACGGTTGAACTAAATTGCTAAGATTATGCTCAAGGTTTACTTCATTGAAATAATCCGATTCATCATTTAAATAAACGACATCATCAAACTCATACACCCTATATGCATCATCATTACTCCATCTACCAGAAAACCAATAATAAAATTTTTGTGTAAATGGGACTTTTCCGCCAAACCCTAAATTATATTCATTATTTCCTCGCAGCAAATCATATTCATTGCCTAAGGCTGCCCCCACCATACTCGTTTCATATTTAAATTTATAACTAAAATCATCTGATCCAGTTGAAGTATGGAGGTTTGAGATTGCAGACATAGCGTCTCCATATTCCGCATTAAAGCCACCCGGCTGCCAATCAAATTCCCGTATCGCAAATAAATTTAAATTTGTAACATCGCCAATTCCACCAAATATTGGATTTCGAATATATAGACCATCAATCATATAGGCAATTTCACCTGCACGTCCACCTTTAACATGAACTTCTTCTAAACCACGCACATTATGATCTGGTATCCCTTGAGTTTGGCTTTCAACTTTTACCACCCCTGATTGAAGAGAATATAATTCAGTCACATCACGAATTGGTAATGCTTCAATTGCTTCTTTACCCACCGTTACCTTTTTAGATGTTGAACCTTTTTCAACCAAAGCTTTTTCAGCTGATACATAAACCACATCACCTTCAAGCGCTGCAACGGATAAACTAAAATTCAACCAAACCGTTTCATCTCTCAACACAGAAACGCCTTCCACGACATTCGTTTTAAAACCAATCATCGACACGGTAACATCATAATCCCCAACTGGAATATTTAAGAGAATATAATTACCATCTGCATCCGCCATTGTTCCAAGTCCCATATCAGCAATATAGATCTGAGAACCAGGCAAAGGTGAACCCTCTAAATCTGTCACATTTCCACGAATTGTACCATCCGTTCCTGCAAATACAATTCCACAAATTAAAATAAAACTAAATACAAAATTTTTAATCATTGATATCTTCTTTTTATTAATCATTATTAATTACCGGTTATTAAATTGTAAATCCATGTTAAAAACCTATTTTTGTTTTTATCCTTTTTAAATACTTCATTTTCAGCAGATAAAATTACTATTTCACCTTCCAATGCAGCTACAGGAAGATTGAAATTTAACCAAACTGTTTCACCCCTTAAAACAGCTACACCTTCAACCTTTGTTGTTTTGAAACCAATCATAGAAGCAGTAACACTATAATTACCTATCGGAATATTATCAATAACATAGTTCCCATCTTTATCAGCCATTGCACCAAGCCCCAATTCTGCAATATAAACATTTGTTGCAATCAACGGTTCGCTCTCAAATGCTACATTTCCTCTAATTGTACCATCAGCTCCTGCAATTACAATTCCACAAATTAAAATAAAACTAAATACAAAATTTTTAATCATTGATATCTTCTTTTTATTAATCATTATTAATCACCGGAACATTAATTTTCTTCAACCCAACCATTCTATTTTTTTGAAATGGTTCAAAATCAAACATAGACTCATTCTGCAAACTATGAATATTCAAGTAAGAATCAAAATTACCTTGCCTATCTAAACTACCATTTCTAAACTCATCCATTTCAAGACGAGCATAATTACAATATTCGCCGGTAAAACAAATACCATCTTCTTCATCAAACTGGTATTCTGAACCGGGCCATTTAATGTAAATATCATCCTTGACAATCCCAAGTCCTCTCACAAGCCAGGAGATTTCTTTTTCACTATACTCAATATCAGGACCAATCAAAGTCATTGAAATTTCACGAGTTACCTTGTAACATGAATCTCCACCAAAAAATGAATAATCATTCCAAATCAAATCATTGTTTGAATCGATGAAACATAGATTGTTTTCTGAGTCCCACACATCATTACAATCATCTTCAATTAAAACATTTTCAATAATAGTTTCATCTAATGGTATGGTAACTGTATCTGAATCCACTGAATATGAATTAACAACATAATACTCACCATATGCAGTTTCTACAGTATTATCTGACACTATTCTTTCACCATCGCGAATCGAACCACTACTAGAATAGAATATAGTTTCGTTCACTGCATCATTTTCAAAGAAAAAACCATAAGGTGGAGAATTTGTCTCATCTTCTTCATACCATGAGTGATAGTCATAGTCATCTTCATCAAACCAAAACCCATTCATTAGAAAATAACTTGGATATGTGAGTTTATTGATATTTCCTTCAGCATCAACATTGTAGAGAATGTAACTATAGTCTGTGACTAAATAACTAGTTGCAGCATCAATTGACTCAGATTTTGTTTTTGAAACTGTGTATTGATCTTCATTTACTATATTGTCAAATTCTTCAATTATTCTGTTCGTATATACAAAGTCTATAGATTCCAAATCTTCAACAGATTTTTCTGTATGTAATACGACCGTAGAAGAAGTTAATATTTCA
>CAZCRK010000057.1:9598-10618 GCA_964501035.1 uncultured bacterium | reverse complement strand
AGGAATATCAAAGTGTAATCTTGACAAATAATATTTCAAATTTATTTTTGCATTGTCACATAATTAATGCAACCCGTAGAGACAGGGTTGCCCTGTCCTTTTTTTGATTGTGCACAATTCCGTCAATGATTAAAACCGCAGTAAGTGCCATAAACTCGTCGTATTCCAATACTATATCACACCAATCATCCGGATAGTTTTTGTTTTGTGAAAACAATAATCCTGTAAATATCATAATTCTAACTATTGTTTGTTGTAAATTTTTCATTTTGTACCACCTTTTACAATGATGTAATATTTGTTATGTAGAAAAACACGGTGTCTGTAGCTGAACTATATTTAATAAATATTTTCATTATTCTTCCTGTTTAGCTGTAATGCAAAAAAATAAAAAAACGAAATACAACGTAGAACTTATACATTATTTTACTTTTTACTATAGTTTTTAACATAAATATTAATTTATGGAAATGTCAATTTCAGGAAACATACTTTGCTCCAGTTTTCAATTTCTATGTAATTTAAATGCTTGTCCTATAGTTGCATTGTACAAGCATATAGAGTTTTCTTAACGAATATATTAAAAGGTAAACATGACAGAAAACAGTAAATCTAATATTGAAAATTTAATTGAAGAATTATTAAATGAAATTGGTGAAAATCCTAAAAGAGAGGGTTTACAAAAAACACCGAATAGAGTCGCTAAAGCGTGGGAATTTTTTGCAAAAGGATATTCACAAAATTTAGAAGATATTATCAATGATGCTATCTTTACTGAATATTACGATGAAATGGTAACCATAATTGATATCGATTTCTTTAGCATGTGCGAACATCATTTACTCCCATTTTTTGGAAAAGCACATATTGCGTATATCCCCAATGGAAAAATATTGGGTCTTTCTAAATTACCTCGCATTGTTGAAATGTTTAGCCGTCGTTTGCAAGTACAAGAACGTATGACACAAGAAATTGCAAAAACAATCGAAAACGTGTTAAAACCAAGAGGTGTTGCTGTAG
>CAZCRK010000057.1:0-9588 GCA_964501035.1 uncultured bacterium | reverse complement strand
TCGAAGGCCAACATATGTGTATGCAAATGAGAGGTGTTGAAAAGAAAAATTCGTTTGCAGTAACATCGTGCATGTTGGGTGGTTTTAGAAAGGATGCTAGAACCAGAGACGAATTTTTGAAAATTATTGCAATGAAAAATAATTAAGAGGGATTATGAATTACGATATTATTATTATTGGCGGAGGTCCGGGTGGTTATGTGGCTGGCATTAGAGCAAGTCAACTCGGTAAAAAAGTAGCCATTGTAGAATCTACTCATTTAGGCGGAGTCTGTTTAAATTGGGGTTGCATCCCCACGAAAGCATTATTGCAAAATGCACATATTTTAGAAAATGTTAAAGAAGCTAAAAAATTTGGAATTAATATTCCTGAGTACACTGTTGATTGGAAAAAGGGCATTAAGCGGTCAAGAAATGTGTCTAAACGCCTTAATAAAGGAATTGAATACTTACTGAAGAAAAACAAAATTGATTTTATTTCTGCCACAGGAAAATTAAAAGATGCACATACAGTTGAAACTGTAAATAAGGATGGTGAAGTTGATACGATAACTGCAGAACATATTATTATTGCAACGGGCGCACGAAGTAAATATTTTCCCGGAATGGAACCAGACGGAACGCAAATTATTACATCAAAAGAAGCCATGGTTTTAGAGGAACAACCCAAAAGTATTGCGATCATTGGCGCAGGGGCAATTGGTGTTGAGTTTGCACATTTTTTTAATGCTTATGGCACAAAAGTGTCCATCATTGAAGCCCTCCCCTCCATTTTGCCTATTGAAGATGAAGATATTTCTAAAGAATTAGAAGCATCCATGAAAAAGAAGAAGATTAAAACATTCACAAATACTCTCGTTAAAAATATTTCCAAAATTAAAGATGCCGTTGAAATTGAAACAAACAAAGGTGAAAAAATTATTGCAGACAAAGCAATGATTGCGGTGGGTGTCCAAGGGAATATTGAAAATATTGGATTAGAAGAATGTAATATTCAAATTGAAAATGGTTGGATAAAAACTGATACCTTCATGAAAACATCCATAGAAAACATCTATGCAATTGGTGACGTTGCAGGTCCACCATGGCTTGCACATGTTGCATCTGCTGAAGGCATTATTGCTGTAGAGAAAATATGTGGTTTAAAACCACAGGAAATGAAATATGATAATATTCCAGGATGCACTTATTGTTCACCAGAAGTAGCCTCTGTTGGATTAACTGAAAAACAGGCAATCGAACAGGGTTATGACATCAAAATTGGAACATTTCCATTTCGTGCATTGGGCAAATCAATGGCTACCGCTAAAACAGAAGGATTTTCTAAAGTAATCTATGATGCAAAATACGGAGAAATGTTGGGATGTCATATTATTGGAGCGGAAGCAACTAATCTGATATCTGAAGCGGTCATTGCTCGCACATTAGAAACAACCCACCTAGATATTTTGCAAAGTGTTCACCCCCACCCCACATTATCAGAAGCAATTATGGAAGCAACCGCAGATGCACTTGATGAGGCAATTCACATTTAATGCTCCAAGTGATAGAAAATAATTTAGAACTTCATAGAATTGATCAGTTAGGCATAGAAAACTGGTCAGACATTTGTGCATACATTTTGTCTAATAATGATAACGAAATCAATTATTATTTTCTTGGTAGACAGCAGTTTACACCTATTTGGGAATTACAAAAAACCATACATCAAAAACGCATACATAATGAAATCAACGATGTTGTTTTATTGCTTGAGCATGAGCATGTGTACACCTTTGGAAAAAATGCAGATCAAAATCATCTCTTGCCTTCATACCCTTCCGATACTGATGTTGTTCAAATTGATAGAGGTGGTGATGTGACATATCACGGACCGGGGCAATTGATAGTGTACCCAATTATTGATTTACATAACTATAAACTCAGCGTTTCATGGTATATGCGAACATTAGAACAAACTATCATTGATGTTCTTTCTCAATATAATATTCAATCTCAACGAAATGATAAACTAACTGGTGTTTGGATTGAAGATGAGAAAATTTGTGCTATGGGTGTAAGATTAGCGAAATGGGTAACAATGCATGGTTTAGCTTTAAACAATAACCCAAATATGCAATATTTTGATGGGATGATTCCATGTGGCATTTTTGAATGTGGAGTTACATCCATTTATGAGATAAATCAACAGGCTAAAACTATCATAGATTTAGCGACTGAAGTGGGTAATCTGTTGCACTCACATTTAATGAAGGAGAGAAATTGAAGTTTAACGGCTATTCAAAAAAAGAAATTTTACGCATCTATGAGTTAATGGCATTATCCAGACGGTTAGATGAAAAACAACTTATTTTACTTAAACAGGGAAAAGGTTATTTTCATATTGCTGCTGCAGGACATGAAGCTGCTCAACTTGCTGCATCACAGAGTTTTAAACCAAGCTTTGATTATGCCTATCCTTACTATAGAGATCAAGCATTTTGTTTAGGACTCGGAGTATCTTCAAAAGAAATACTTATGTCTTTCTTAGCACGAAAAGAAGACCCCAGTTCGGGGGGGCGTCAAATGCCTCAGCATTATGGGCATAAAAAATTAAATATCATCGCGCAATCAAGTTCAACCGGAACACAATATTTACAGTCAGTAGGTACTGGGTTTGCTCTAAAAAGAGATGGTAACAAAGCTGTCGTTTATGTATCTTCGGGTGAAGGAACAACTAGTCAAGGTGATTTTCATGAAGCATTAAACTGGGCGAGTCGGGAAAAAGCACCCGTTGTGTTTCATGTTGAAAATAATGGTTACGCAATTTCAGTACCAATAGCAGAACAAACGGCTGGAGGATCTGTGTATAAAATTGCAGCAGGTTATGAATCACTCGCTCGTTTTTCAGTTGATGGTACTGACTTTTTTGAGACAAAACTTGCATTTGAAAAAGCAGTTGAAAGAGCGCGAAAAGGTAAGGGTCCCAGTATAATTATTTCAAATGTAGTGCGATTATTCCCCCACTCTTCTTCAGATGATCATCGAAAATACCGTGATGATTCTGAATTAAAGTCTGAACAGAGTAAAGATCCACTTATTGTTTTTGAAAACAAATGTATTGAATCTGGTATTGCAAAAACTAAAGAGTTTGAAAGTATTCGAAATAATATCTTAAATCAAGTGAATGATGAAACTGACTTAGTAGAACAAATGGATACTCCAGATATAAATGAATTGTCAAATCATTTGTTTTCGGAAAAGAAAGTAAAATCACAAGACAATGCAAGCCAAAATGGTGACAAAATTGTGCTTGTAGATGCCATAAATCATGCCTTAGATGAAGAATTGGTACATAATGATAAAATGGTAATTTATGGTGAAGATGTGGCTGCTGGCAAAGGAGGCGTTTTTACAGCAACACGTGGACTAACTGCAAAACATGGTAAAGAACGAGTATTCAACTCTCCACTTGCTGAATCATCAATTATCGGTACTGCTATTGGTATGGCATCTTTGGGTTATAAACCTGTTGTAGAAATTCAATTTGGCGATTATATTTGGACATCCATGATGCAAATTAGAAATGAGTTGGCAACCCTTCGATATCGCTCCAATGGAAATTGGACATGCCCCGTTGTCATTCGAGTTCCTGTTGGTGGATACATTCATGGTGGATTATGTCATAGCCAAAGCATTGAGGGATATTTCACACATTTACCTGGCATTTACATTGTATATCCATCCAATGCATCGGATGCAAAAGGACTTTTGAAAATGGCATGCAGAATGGATGACCCTGTTCTCTTTCTTGAACATAAAGGGTTATACCGCCAAGGCTATGCTTCCTCACCTGAACCTGATGAAAATTATTTGTTAGAATTTGGAAAAGCAAAAGTTGTTCAAGAGGGTACAGATGTTACAATTGTTACCTGGGGTGCATTGGTTCAAAAATCTATTGAAGCTTCAAGAAAGGGACAATATTCTGTTGAGATTATTGATATACGATCACTAAACCCTTTGGATATGGATACAATAATAACGTCTTTATCCAAAACAAACCGCATAATTATTGTACATGAAGATAATATTACAAACGGATTTGGTGCTGAAATTTCATCTAAAATTATGGATTCTGGGTTTGAACTACTAGATGCTCCAATTAAACGGGTTGCATCCAAAGATTTACCCATTGCTTATACGCCAAATTATGAAAATGAAATTCTTGTCCAAACTAGTTGGATTCAAGATGCAATTGATGAGGTAATCAACTACTAAATGTTAGCAAACTTATTCATAAAAATATTTTTACCAAGGGATTTTTCTCCAACTAATCCAGAACACCGTGCACAATCAGGAATTAAAAATGGATATTTTTCAATAGGAACAAATGTCATATTGTTTATCATTAAATTGTGGTTTGGATTGGTTTCAAATAGTATATCACTTTTGGCAGATGCTTTTCATACACTTTCAGATATTGCTTCAAGTGTAGTTGTTATATTTGGTTTTAAAGTCTCTCAAAAACCACCCGATAAAGAACACCCATTTGGACATGGTAGAGCAGAAACTATTGCAACATTAACCATAGCAATGTTTATTGGATTTGTTGGTTTTGAGTTTATAAAAGCATCGGTTGAGCGACTCATTGACCAAACAGCTATCAGTATTTCAACTCCATTGTTTATTGTTATTTTCATTACTATTATTGTGAAGGAAATAATGGCTCGTATTTGTTTCGGTGTAGGAACCATTATTGATTCGGATACATTGAAAGGTGACGCTCTGCACCATCGGTCTGATATGCTTTCATCAGTACTCGTTTTAGTTGGACTCATTGCTTCGATTATTGGATATCCATTATTAGACGCAATTATGGGTTGCATCATTGCAGTTATGATGCTCGTTTTTGCTTATAATATTTCTAAAAATGCAGTCGATGATTTATTAGGTAAACCTGCTTCTGAAGAAACTATTCAAGAAATTTTTACATTAGCAAATGAAATTGAAGGTGTGTATAATATTCATGATATTGTTGTTCATAGTTATGGAGTACATAAATATATTTCGTTGCATGTAGAAGTATCCGAAAATCAAACTGCTGAACAAATGCATCAAATTGCCGATGCTGTAGAACACCATTTGGCAAAGCAGCTTCATGCAGATGTTGTCACCCATACCGACCCAGTTACTATCGATGGAAAAGATGTTTTATTTATTAGAAATTTGATAAATAGTACTCTTGAAAAATTCCAAATTAAATATACAGTACAAGATTTACGTATAGTTGGTAAAGATAAAATCGAATCAATATTATTTGAAATTCCAATTGAGTTTGAAAATGATAACTTAGATTCAATTAAAAATGCATTAATTGATAATTTACATGCAACCTATTCAGATAGTGCAGTGAATATAAAATTTAAAACACAAAGGACATAAAGGGGAAAAATGGCCATAGATGTAATAATGCCCAAAATGGGTGAGTCAATCACAGAAGGAACTATCTTAGAGTGGAAAAAGAAAGTTGGCGATTCAATTGCAAAAGATGAAACCTTGCTAGAAATTTCCACAGATAAAGTTGATTCAGAAGTACCTTCTCCAGCTGAAGGAATTTTGTTGGAATGTACAGCACAGGTGAATGACGTTATTGAAGTTGGACACGTAATTGCACGCATTGGAGAAGCAGGTGAAAAAATTAGCCCACCAGAAAAAGAAACAAAAACCACAGAAAAAAACACGGAAGAGTTGAATAATGAAATGTGTGAAGAAAAAATCAGTCCTAATAAAGTTAATAGTGATCGCCAATTTTACTCACCCTTGGTTAAATCTATTGCACAAAAAGAAAATATTTCAGATTTAGAACTATCCAATATTGTAGGTACAGGCAATTTAGGTAGAGTAACTAAACAGGACATTCTTCAATTTATTGAAAATAGGACAACACCACCTACACCTCAACCAGCCCAAGCCCCTACCTCTTATCAACAGTTATCTGCTAAAATTGAGCCTATGGATAGAGTTCGGTCAAAAGTTGCAGAGCATATGGTAAAGTCAGTAAAAACGTCTCCGCATGTATATTCAACGAGTGAAGTTGATGTAACACCATTAGTTGATGCTCGAAATCAATGGAAAGATAGTTATCACAAAAAGCATGGAGTCAAGCTCACATTTACTCCTATGATTTTAGATGCATGTATTTCAGCAATTCGAGAATTTCCATTAATTAATGCTTCGATAGATGGAAACAATATTATTCATCATAAAAACATAAATATGGGCGTTGCGGTTGCCCTACCAGATAATAATTTGATTGTTCCTGTGATTAAGCGTTCTGAAGAACTTAATTTCTTAGGCTTGGTGCGTTCTACAACAGATTTAGCAACTAGAGCTAGAAAAGGAAAATTAAGTCCAGATGAAGCACAGGGCTCAACTTTTACAGTAACAAATCCAGGTATTTTTGGTAGTTTGTTTGGAATGGGTATTATAAATCAACCAAATGTAGCTATATTAAGTGTTGGTTCAATACATAAAAGACCTGTTGTAAAAGAAACAGAATATGGAGATGTCGTAGTTATAAGGAGTATGATGTATTTAACACTGGCCTATGACCATAGGATTATAGATGGTGCTTATGGTACAAGATACTTGGCAAAACTTAAAAATTTATTAGAAAATTTTTCAGATAATGAGGTAAAAATATGAGTAAAAAAAGACAACTAGCAGCTATCGTTTTTACAGATATTAGTAACTTTACATCTATGATGAATAAAGATGAGTCTAAAGCCCTAAATATAAGACATAAGCAGCGAGATAATATTCAAACAACACTCAAAGAATTTGACGGAGAATACATCAAAGAAATTGGTGATGGTGATCTTATTATGTTTAATAGCGCAACTGATGCTGTTAATTTTACACTTAAGCTACACAACGATATTAATCCAGAAGATGATTTTTCAATTCGTGCAGCTGTACATATAGGAGATGTTGTTAAAGAAGGAGAAGATATTTTTGGAGCTGGTGTAAATATAGCTTCTCGTATTCATGCTTTTGCAACACCTGGTTGTACCGTTATTTCTGATAGCGTATTTAAAGAGATTAAAAATAAATCAAAATTTACTATTAACTCAATAGGTGAAAAAAAAGTAAAGGGTATTGATGAATTAATATCTATGTATCAAGTTTCATTGGCGAAAGATAGTACAGTTAAGCAAACCCAAACAGATGTAAGATATATTGAAAAATCATTAATAAGTGATTTATTTGAACGAAGAGTTCCTCAATTTATAGGATTGTATTTAGCAATATCTTGGGGTGTTATTCAGTTTATAAATTGGATAGTAGATCGTTATTTATTATCACCTCATTTAGTTGATTTATCATTGGCAATCTCTATATCAATGCTACCTAGTGTCTTGATTTTATCATATTTTCATGGTCGTCCAGGTAAGGATAAATGGAATAGAATAGAAAGAATTGCAGTACCTACAAATCTAATTGTTTCTACGCTATTGCTATTTATATTCTTTTATCCAAAAGATTTGGGTGCTGTAACAGAGGATATTACTGTTACAGATGAAAATGGAAATGAATTTACTAAAACTATTATAAAACCTGATTTTAAGAAAAATATTATTATATGGGATTTTGAAAATAAATCAGGTAATGATGATTTAAAATGGTTAGAAGCATCTCTTCCTTCAATGATAGAACTTGATCTTGCACAAGATTATTATATTGTTGATCATACTACATATGCAAATATGAAAGCTAAAGATATGGGTTTTGGAGATGAGATAATTCCTCTTCAAGAAAAAAAGAAATTAGCTGGTTATTATCATGCTGAATATTTTACAACAGGTCATTATGATTTAATAGATGATATTTATTTTGTGGAGTTAAATGTTTATAATGCAAATAATTTAAAAGTAATTCATAGCATTTCTATTGAGGATAAAGATATTTTCTCTATCATAGATCAATTATCATTAAATATAAAGAAAGGGGTTGGTATACCTCAAACATATCTTGATAATGTTATAGATTTGCCTATAACAGAGATATCTACAAATTCATTTGATGCACTTAAAAATTTAAGCATTTCTATGGACTTATGGGGTGATGGTGATATAGAAAATGCTATAAAATATATTGATAAGGCACTTGAAATTGATAATACATTTGCATATGGGCATTTTTTGGCCTCTATATTTAAAATTCTTAATAATGATATCCCAGGGAGATTTAAACATTTAGAACAAGCAGATAAATACAGTTCTAAGCTTCCAGAGAGATGTACATTCCCAGTTAAAATAGGTTTGCTTGATACAGGGAAAATAGAAGACCATGTTCGTAGACAAAAGGTACTTGAAATGTGGTTAGAACTACATCCAGATGATAGGCAAGCATATGATATTGCATTGCAATTTGCACATATGGATGGGGATTATGAAAAAGTAATTTCTATTTACAAAAAAATTATAGAAATCAATCCAAGTGAAGATGATATGTTAATTCAAATTGGTCATACTTATGAAAATGCTATTGGTGATGATAAAAAGGCATTAGAATATTATAAGAAATATGAAAAACTATATCCAAATTCTCAAAATGTACATAAAAGGTTAGCTTACTTTTACAGGAATAATAGTAACTACGAAAAAGCAGATGAACATTTTCTAAAAGCAAGTACATATGGTGAAAAAAGTATGGAATTTGATTTAAAATATCTTGAAAATACCGGTAATTTAAAATCCTGGAGTATGGAAGATTATTTATCTGAATATGAAGCATTGCAAAGTAAATATACTGAACCTAATGATACTCTAGCCCTAATTTTAGAGAAAAGAAGAAAAGTTTCTCATTATGGTAAGTTTAGAGATGCTATTGAATACGTAAAGCAAGGGCAAGGTGTAATGGGTAGAGTTTATGGAGGGTTTATGCCAATTTTTATGAATCAAAGAATATTATATTATTTAGCATATTTAGAAGATGACCAATCAGCCAATGAAATTATTGGAATGCTTGAACAGATGCTAACACAGCCACCCTTAGATAAGTTCCATTACTTTTTTAAACGTATTTATTACAAATTTAGAGGTGATATAGATAATCTTAAACTAGTTTTAGAAAACGCAATTGCTGCTGAAACAGGTGCTGGTGTAGGTGGGCAGTATGCTTATGATTATAGCTATTGTTATGGTTTAATTCAAATGCATGATGGTAATTATGAAGAGGCAATTAAAAAGTTTGAAGAATCAATTGCATTGTTATCAACAACTGAAAATAAACTTGCATTTATTAAAATAGCTCAATGTTATAATAAGATTGGTAAAAAACGAAAAGCTGAGGAATATTTTTCTCAAATTATGAATATAGGTGGAAAAAATTATCCTGATATAAACTATTATTATGCATTATTTTTAGAAGAGCATGGTAATACTCAAAAAGCAAAAGAGTTAATTGAAAACGCCTATGGTTTATATAAAAATGCAGATAAAGAAATGAAACTTGCTCAAAATATTTGGAAGAAATATGAAGAGTATCAAAATCTTCCATAAAATTAATGATTAAAGTCCAAGAACCTCCAACTAAAAAACCTGATTGG
>CAZCRK010000056.1:0-10833 GCA_964501035.1 uncultured bacterium | reverse complement strand
CGCATCACCGTCACATACTCCGTTACAGTCATGGTAATTTGAGAAACAATCATCATCTGTATCATCATTGTTGGTTACCCAACCATCTTCAACTAAGGCATCACAAAAATCAGAGGAATCTCCTGCTCCAAGTCCATCTCCGTCTGCATCATAATAGTAGGTTTCAACTACGGCTGTACCGTCACAAACTCCGGCACAATCGTGAATGTTTGAATAACAATCGTCATCTTCATCCGAACAATCTTCTACCCAACCATCTTCAAGAAGAGCATCACAAAAATCAGTTTCAGTTCCAGGTTGACCAAAGCCATCTGAGTCAGAATCACTACAATAAGTGAGTACTTGTGCATCACCGTCACATACTCCGTTACAGTCATGGTGATTTGAGAAACAATCATCATCTGCATCATCATTGTTCGTCACCCAATTGTCTTCTGCAAATGCATCACAAAACTCTGTTGATTCTCCAGCTCCAAGACCATCCCCATCCGAATCGAACCAATATGACTGCACAATAGCCGTACCATCACAAATACCTGCACAATCATGAAAGTTGGATGCACAGTCGTCATCCAAATCTGAACAATCTTCTACCCAACCTTCTTCCACAAGAGCATCACAAAACTCTGTTTCGGTTCCAGGAAGACCAAGATTATCACCATCGCCATCACTACAATACAATTCCAATTGAGCATCACCACCCCAAACTCCAGCACAGTCTTGGGTACAATCATTTGTCGCATCATCATCACACACACCACAGTTATCTAATAGTGCATCACCATCACACACACCTGCACAATCTACAATGTTGGAGAAGCAGTCTGGATATTCATCATCACTATTCACAACATATCCATCTTGAATTTCACACGCTTCAATACTTGAATCTGGATCACCTAATGTATCACCATCAGCATCTTCAAAATAGACAAACAATTCATCACAACATCCTCCAAAATCATCGGTAACATACAAACAACTTCCATCATCAATATTTGCCATATAATTGTAGTTACATGCGGTATCATCCATACACCCAAAAATATCATTCGCAATGGAAGTCCCTTCAATATAGTTAACTCCATCGTTAAACGCCGGTATTTCTGATGAAGGTAAAATATATACTATGCCATTTTCAATATCAAATAATTTAAAATCTGGAATTTCGCCACTATTAAAGTAATCAAAATTTAAAGTATCTACACCCATGACAGGTACAGTTGTATTCCCGTTTGGATTAGCAACTACCCAACCAGTACACAAGTCTCCTTTAAATGACCCAATAACATGCGTTTCATTTAGGGGTTGATTAAATGCTAATATATCTTCAAAAATGTAAAAGGATTGCGAAGCAGATTGGCTGTAATACCAACCGGTAGCTGTATTTATAATTGGATTGTTTGCAAATGAAACACCACTCACTGGAATTGCAAATTCAGATTGCCACCCTGGTAAATCTTCTACAGTGGATGCTTCAAGAATAGTTCCATAAGTTGCATCATACATTTTAAGTGTGGGTATATCACCTTCATTTAAATAACTGGGGAAATCTTCAATTGCACCCATCAATGGCAAGGTTGTTTCCCAATCAACACCATTCATATACGTCCACCCCACACACACATCGTTGAAGAATGCTCCCAAAACATCAGATGTTTCAGCAGGTTGACCATCAATTTGGACTTGTTCAAAAATATAATACCCTATTGATGTTGATTGCTCATAAGCCCAACCTGTTTCATCATTTACAATTGGTTCAGCCATCAAAAGCGATATTGAAAATAAAATTAGTAAATATAAATTATTCATTTTAACCCTTAAAATTAATACCCATAAAAACGGAGTAATTTACACATATCTGATGTGAAAGGGTAGAATTTAGTAATAAAAGTTAGGTTTTAATTCATCTACCAAAATACTAGGCATATTCTTTTTGAATTTTATATGATAATATTTTGTCTAGTACCTAAATAGTTGGGTAATTTTTCGTGCTGGATTTTTCGATAAAATCCGCTTTTTATTTATTAATAATTAGGAAACACAGAAATCATGAGTAATGGTAGTAAAACTGTTATCGAACGTGATATTGTTACAATTCGATTTGCAGGCGATTCTGGTGATGGTATGCAACTTACCGGAACACAATTTTCAAACAATACTGCTATCTTCGGAAACGATTTAGCAACTCTTCCAGACTATCCCTCAGAAATACGAGCTCCAAAAGGATCTCTAGCAGGGGTCAGCTCTTTCCAAATTCAATTTAGTAACAAGACTATTCATACACCTGGTGATGAACTTGATGTTTTAGTTGCAATGAATCCTGCAGGATTAAAAGTACATTTGAGTGATTTGAAAGATAATGGGCTTTTAGTTATTAATACTGCGAATTTCAACAAAAAGAATTTAAAACTTGCAGGATGGGATCATAGTCCAGTTGAAGATGATACTTTAGAAGGATTTCAAGTAATACCTGTCGACATGAATTTATTAGTAGCTTCAGCTCTAGAAGATATGGGACTTTCCTCAAAAATAGTACAACGAAGTACAAATATGTTTGCTTTAGGGTTATTGTATTGGCTCTATGGTAGAAATATGGAAACAACTATTAACTTTCTGAAGAAAAAATTTGCGACAAAGCCTGAAATTGTAGAGGCCAATAAAAAAGCTATTTCTGCAGGTTTCAACTACGGTGAAACTATTGAAGCAATAAAAACTACCTTTAAAGTTTCTAGGGCAAAATTTGACAAAGGAACCTATAGAAATATCATGGGAAATCACGCAACAGCATTGGGTCTGTTGGCTGCAGCAGAAAATGCTGATTTAGATTTATTTTATGGTGGGTATCCCATAACTCCTGCTACTGATATATTACATTATTTATCAGGTTACAAACAGTTTGGTGTAAAAACATTCCAAGCAGAAGATGAAATTGCAGGAATTGTAAGTACAATTGGTGCATCATTTGCAGGAAATTTGGCAGTTACAGCTACTAGTGGACCTGGTCTGGCACTTAAATCGGAAGCAATGGGTCTTGCAGTAATGACAGAACTTCCAATTGTTATCATTAACGTTCAACGTGGTGGACCATCAACAGGATTGCCAACAAAAACAGAGCAATCTGATTTATTTCAAGCAATGTATAATAGAAATGGTGAAGCACCTTTAGTAGTTTTAGCTGCAGCAACTCCTGCTGACGGGTTTCATATCGCCTATGAAGCAAGTAGGTTGGCTTTGAAGTATATGATTCCAGTAGTTGTTTTATCAGATGGATATATTGCAAATGGATCCGAACCATGGAAGGTTCCAAACATGGCAGATCTTCCAAAAATTATAACTCAAAAAGTTGATGGAAGTAAACCTGTAGATACATTCAACCATAACAATGATTTGCTAGCACGGCCTTGGGCAACACCAGGTACTCCAAATTTAGAACATCGAATTGGTGGACTTGAAAAACAAGATGTTTCTGGCAATGTTAATTATGAACCAAGCAATCACCAATATATGGTTGAGCTTCGTCAGAAAAAAATTGATATTATTGCAAATGATATTCCAAATGCTAAAGTGTTTGGTAAAGAGAGTGGAGATTTGCTTGTCGTTGGATGGGGTGGTACTCATGGTGCAATTCGTTCTGCAGTAGAGAAAGCTCAAACAAATGGACTTACAGTGTCACACCTCCATTTACGAAACATTAACCCCTTCCCAAAAAACTTAGGTGATATTTTGGTCAAATTCCAAAAGGTACTTGTACCTGAATTAAACTTGGGTCAGCTAACAACAATGTTACGGGCTAAATATTTAGTGGATGCTGTAAACTTCGGTAAAGTGCAAGGCAAACCGTTTACATCATCAGAAATACTTCATAAAATTAATAAAATGGTTAAGGGATAATAAAATGACTGAATTAGAAACACAACCATTAACAAGAAAAGACTTTGTATCCAATCAAGAAGTTCGATGGTGTCCTGGATGCGGTGATTATGCTATTTTAGCCCAAATTCAAAAAATATTCCCTGCTTTGGGTGTTAAAAAAGAGAATTTTGCCGTATTTTCTGGTATTGGTTGTTCAAGTAGATTCCCATATTATATGGAAACGTATGGATTTCATGGTATTCATGGACGTGCTCCTGCTCTAGCATCCGGTGCTAAACTTGCTAATCCTGAGTTATCTGTGTGGGTTATAACTGGTGATGGTGATGCAATGAGTATTGGTGGCAATCATTTTATTCATGTTTTGCGTAGGAATATCGACATGAATATTGTCATGTTTAATAATAGAATTTATGGATTAACTAAAGGGCAGTACTCCCCTACGTCTGAATTAGGGAAAGTAACTAAATCTTCACCCGTTGGATCATTAGACTATCCTTTCAACCCACCCCAGTTAGCATTGGGTTCTGGAGGTACATTTATTGCACGTACTTTAGACAAAGAACAAAAGCACATGGCCTCTATGTTAACAAAATCTCATGAACATAAAGGGACGTCGTTCGTTGAAGTATATCAAAATTGTGTAATTTTTAATGATGGAGCATTTTCTGATTTATCTGACAGAGCTATGAAAGCAGAAACACAATTATTTTTAGAACATGATAAACCATTATTGTTTGGAAAAGATAATTCAAAAGGATTAAAATTAGTTGGTTCTCAATTTGAAGTAGTTGAAATCGGGAATAATGCTTCCATTGATGATATTGTGATTCACGATGAAACAGATAAAAATTTGGCTATGCTAATGAGTGAAATTACATATCATCCAGGGTTACCAACTCCTTTAGGGGTTTTGTATCGTGAAGATAAACCTTCTTATGATACGATGATGACCGAACAAATTGATGAGGCAATTTCTAAAAAAGGAAAAGGGAAAATCCAAGAGTTGTTTACTGCTACCAATTCATGGACTGTTGAATAAAAAAATAAAGGGGATACTATGTTTGATATACTTGATGATGAACTCAGGGAGATGTACGGAAAACGGAAATCTAGGAGAGGGAGCATTGAGAAAGCAATTTCCCTATCAGACTCCATTAGCTCAATCCCAGTTCAAACACATAAAACAATATCGAAAGATGCGTGTTTGCAAGAAGCTATTAATATTCTACAACAAAATCATATAGGATGTATCATTGTTGAGTCAAACACCAAGATTGTTGGTATAATTACTGAACGAGATATACTCCTAAAAGTTGTTGGAAAACGATTGAATTTAGATTCCGAATTAGTTTCTAACTTTATGACTTCAAATCCCGAATGTCTTCGTTCATCTGATCCAATTGCATTTGCACTAAACAAAATGGCAACTGGTGGTTTTAGAAATATTCCTATCGTGGATGATAATGAAAAATTAATTGCCGTTGTTACTATTTCCGATATCATTAATCATTTGGGAGATTATTTTTTTGATGAAATAATCAATTTACCACCAAATCCAGTCCGTCAACAAAGTCAACGCGAAGGCGGTTGATATTCTTTTAAGAAATTAAGGAACCAACATGAGAACAGAAAAAGATTCAATGGGAAGTATGGTTGTACCTGATGATGCCTATTATGGTGCACAAACTCAACGCGCAGTGGAAAACTTTCCAGTAAGTGGAATAACAATTCCAAAAGCACTGATTCGAGCATTGGGAATGATTAAACGCTCCGCATCAATTGTAAATAATGATTTAGGAAATTTAGATACAGAGAGAATGAATGCAATTATTCAAGCAGCTGACGAAGTTATTGATGGAAAATTTGATTCTCAGTTTCCTGTAGACATTTTTCAAACTGGCTCAGGCACATCGAGCAACATGAATACCAATGAAATTATCGCAAATAGAGCAAGTGAAATTATGGGTGGTAAAATTGGTTCAAGAGAACCTGTACATCCTAATGATCATGTAAATTATGGACAATCAAGTAATGATGTGATACCCACATCAATTCATGTTGCTGCAAATATTGAACTCACCAAAGAGTTAATACCTGCGTTAGAATCATTGGCTGATTCGTTGTCCAAAAAAGCAACGGAATTTGATTCAGTTATTAAAATAGGTCGAACCCATTTGCAAGATGCAACACCAATTCGATTGGGTCAAGAATTTTCTGGTTACTCACAAATGGTCAGAAATGGTATTCAACGGATCAAAAACACCCAAGGGTTACTTTCAGAACTTGCACAGGGCGGAACAGCAGTTGGAACTGGAATTAATACACATGAAGAGTTTGGAAGCAGAATCGCAAAAGAGCTCACCAAATTCAGCGGTATTGATTTTAAGGAAGCAGAAAATCATTTTGAAGCTCAAGCAAGTCAAGATGCATCAGTCGAAGTTTCTGGCGCATTGAAAACACTTGCAGTTTCATTATCTAAAATTGCCAATGATATTCGTTGGCTCGGTTCAGGACCAAGAACGGGATTAGGAGAAATTATCCTCCCTTCAGTTCAACCGGGGTCATCTATTATGCCGGGTAAAGTTAACCCTGTAATTTGTGAAGCCATGATTCAAACTTCTGCACAAGTTATTGGAAATGATGTTGCCATAACCCAAGGCGGTTTGGGTGGATTTTTTGAGTTAAATGTTATGCTCCCTCTCATTGCTCATAACTTGCTTCAATCCATTGAAATTTTGACTGGAGCAACTAAAATGTTCAAAGAAAAACTTATTGATGGAATCCAAGTTGATGAAAAAGTCTGTTCAGATTACATTGAGGGTAGTCTTGCAATGTGTACATCATTAGCTCCAGTTATAGGGTATGATAAAGCTGCATCAATCGCACATAAAGCATATGAAACTGGAAAAACAGTTCGAGAAATCGCTTTGGAAGATGCCGTATTACCAGAAGATGAATTGGCACAACTTCTAGACCCCAAATCCATGACAGAACCCGGGAAGTAATTATTAGTAAAACGCGAAAAAAAATAAAACAACAATCATGGGGGAAGGTGTTTCGCAACACCTTCCTTGTATTATTTACAGGATTTTTAATTGGATTAATCTATATGATTATTCTTGCGAGAGATTTACCCTCTTTAGCAGAGTTACAACAGTTTAATCCAGAGCAAGTATCCAAAATAATATCTGCTGATGGGAAGGTCATCAAAGAACTCTATATCCATAAAAGAGATGTTGTGAAAATAAGCTCCATCCCAAAAAATCTACGAAATGCCTTAATGGCTATGGAAGATCGTCAATTTTTTGAACATTCCGGGATGAGCTTTCGGTCGTTTGCTCGAGCCATTATTGTTGATATTTTAACAATGAGTCGACAACAAGGAGCAAGTACTCTAACCCAGCAACTTGCTCGAAATATGTACAATACTATTGGATTTGACAAAACCATTACTCGAAAAATTAAAGAGTTAATTACCGCAATCAATATTGAGCAAACTTACACCAAATCTGAAATTATGGAACTATATTTCAATTCTGTGTACTTTGGGCATGGAATGTATGGAATACAAGCTGCCTCTCACCACTACTTTGGTAAAGATGTATCCACCATTGATCTAGATGAAGCTGCAATTTTGATTGGCTTGCTCCCCGCCCCAGCTCGGTATTCTCCAATTCGTCATCCAGATAGATCCATTATTCGAAGAAATCTCGTTTTAAGAGTCATGAAAGAACAAGGATATATTTCTGAATTACAATACACATCAACCATTGAAAAACAACTACCAGTAAAAGATTTTGATAAAAATGTTAAATTTGCCCCCTATTTTTCTGAATATATTCGACGACAATTAGAACAAATTGATGAAGAAATGGGTATCAACTTATATGAAGATGGATTGGTTATTCATACAACTCTTGATTCACGGGTTCAGCATGCCTTGGGTAAAGCATTTGACCGAACATTACAGCATAATCAAGAAGTTTTAAATGCTGAGTATCTTGCTAATAATAAAAAATTTGAATATGCACTTTCAAAAGTAAATTTTGATGCAGATTCACTGAGAACTATATTAGCAGAAAATGATACAATACCTCTCGCTCTTAAAAATCAATTTTTAGTACAGGGTGCAGCTGTAGTTTTAGACCCTGTGCATGGTCATATTTTAGGCATGATTGGCGGACGACGTGAACCCATGTATCGAGATCATTTCAACAGAGCTACACAAGCAAAACGACAACCTGGTTCGGTCTTTAAACCTCTTATTTACTTGACTGCTCTAGAACAAGGTTTTAGACCTACAACTGAATTACTCAATCAACCGCTTGTTGTTTTCCTCGATGATACAACACAATGGAATCCGCAAAATCACGATGGTTCAACTGGTCTGCTCACAACCCTCAAAGAAGGATTAAGACGATCACTCAACTTGATTTCTGTTCGTATTGTACAAGAACTTATTACTCCAAAATCAGTTGTAGAAAATGCCAAAGCATTTGGCCTAACAACGAATATTCGATCTGTAGATGCAATTGCTTTAGGTGTTTCTGAAGTGATACCATTGGAAATTACCTCTGCATATTCTGCTATTGCTAATAATGGTATTTATACAGAGCCTATTTCTATTACACGAATTGAAGACAGACATGGAAGACTGTTAAAAGAATTTGTTCCTGAAAGTCAAGAAATTAAAGATGAAGATATTATCTATTTGATTCGTGATATGATGAAATCAGTGGTAGATGCTGGAACCGGTGGTTCAGTTCGGTGGAAATATAAATTTTATGCACCAACGGCCGGCAAAACAGGCACAACCAATAGTAAAGCAGATGCATGGTTTGTTGGCTACACCCCCCAAATAACTATTGGCGCATGGGTAGGTATGGATGACCCTGCAATATCACTCGGTGAAAAACAATATGGATCAAGTGCAGCACTACCTATTTTTGCACGGTCGATTAAAGATATTTACACAACTGGGGAATATAAATATCTAGATTCGGAAATTCTCTTAGATTCAAAATTAGATTGGGATATGCCAAGTGGTATTATTGAATTAGATATTTGCAAAGAAACCCACGATAAAGCCACTCGATGGTGTGAAACAGAAAAAAGCATTTTCTTAAATAGTAATAAACCCAGAGAAAGCTGTCAAAAGCATTCTAGTCCCTTCTCTCGATTTAAAGATAAATAGTTTGAAGTTTGAAGGGGGAAGGTTGAAGTTTGAAAAGTGAGGAGGAAAGTTTGAAGGGGGAAGTTTGAAGGGTGAAGTAGTCTGTAATCTGTTAATTTTTTGTTAGTTTTTCATCCTGTGTATCTTATAATTTTGTAAATCCTGATTTTGACAAGAGACTTTCAACTTTTCAACTTTTCCACTTTTCCACTTTTCCACTTTTCCACATTTCCACTTTTCACTTTTTACTTTTTACTTTCAACTTTTCACTTTTTACTTAATAGAGAGCCTGTCGAACTATCTTTCAGTTTTCGGAATTATTGTAATTTCAACCCCTAATGAATTGCCTAAAGAAACCAATGTAGATAACAATTCTTCATTCATGGATGGGCATGTAATTTGTGCATTCAAGGTGAATAATACAGTTCCAGAGATTGGTGCATGTGATGTACTGGTATCCATCTCTTCAATATTAATATTCTGTTCGGCAAGAAAGTCAGTCACTTTATACACAATTCCCTCATGGTCAGCGCCAGATAAATGCATTGTATGGGTTGCTGATTGTGCCTTTGATTCTAAAGGTTGAGATAACTTTGTTTGAATGGTTAACCCTTGTATTGACTGTAAGGCAACACTCAACGATTCCACCCAATCATTTGGAACGGATACCAATAACAAAATAGCAAAATCACTTCCCAAACGAGTCATTCGACTATCCTCAACATTTCCACCATGATGTGAAATAATGCCGGTTAACCGAGAAACAATTCCGGTTTGATCAGGTCCAAATGCAGATATGATAAGATTTTTCATAGCATGAATTTAATGTGAATTAGGTAATTAATAAATGAATAACAAGAAATAAAAATTAATTATAAATTTTTCCGTCTTTATTACAATTTACATTTATAACTTTATTGTCTTTATCTGAAACATTAACTACATTATCACAAGGTATAGTATGTTTATTTTTCATTAAATCAGTAAAAATAAATGAATTGTTTGAAATTTCTGGATGTGTAATTTTTACATCAAATTCCTCTTTATAAAACAACCCATGCAGTTTTATGTATTTTAAACTATAAATTTCCACTAACTCAGCAATTACTTCAGTAAATCCTCTTGGTTGAACATTTATGATTTTTTTAAATGGTAAACAACCTTCATTCTTAATCAAAATATTGTATTTTCCAGTAGGAAAATCTTCAAGATAAACGGGTGTTTTGTTATAATAACTATCTCCGATATATACATCGGCATTTGGAGGAATACTAGTTATATTTATTATAGCACCATGTGTGCTGAGAACATTAAGTTTATTCTCATTTTTCTTTTCGAAATGAATATCTAATAACTCATGTGCAACAGATTCCACACCCACACTTAATAATTCGTCAATCTCCCCTTTATGGGTAAAGTTGGCACTTTGTAATGCTTCTCCCGATTCAACATTAATTATTCGTACTTGAATGGTATATGTCGAACCTATTTTCCCTACTGAACCAATAACGGTTAAATCTGCATTCAGCAATTGACCAATTTCTACAGCACATTCACTATCCGTACACCCTGAATGTTGAAATTTTTGTTCGTTTAATATTTTATCAATATTGGCTCGCTCAACCACTGTATATTCGCCAAGTGAAATTATACGAGAGGTTAATGTTTGGGTGAGTATTTTTGCTTCAGTTTCTGTAACACCCGTTGATTCTAAATCCAATACAGCAATGTATTTTGCTCCAAATAAAGTTGAGAACACAATGAATAATAAGAATAGTTTATTT
>CAZCRK010000055.1:0-10924 GCA_964501035.1 uncultured bacterium | reverse complement strand
CTGCATTGTATTCTGCATCTTCACTTGCTTTCCATACTTTGTATGTGACCGCATTTCCATCAACATAACCAGATAACTGTGGACCTGCAAAATCACATAGATCTAATGCTCCAACACCTACTATTTCAAGTTGTTCACCTGTCCATACTCCAGCACCAACTAAAATTGGACCGAGTGGTGTTTCATCACAACTAGCTGGAGCAGTAACATCCATATTTATTCCATTGGTATCAAACAAACCAATTTCATCACCAATTTCCAAACCAGAAACATCCTCAATAATGATGAGAGAAGATTCACCTGTTTCAAGCGGTAAGTCAGTAAAATGTTGCAATTCAGGTGCAGGGGCTTCATCATTTACAATCACAGTCCCAGACTCTAACATGACTGCCACAGGTGTACCTTCAGTGTCTGATAGAATCACTGCAGACAAATCTAATACTGTTTCACCTGGTAAATCAGCATCAAATGTAAAGGTTACAATTGGACCTTCACCTGGTGCAATGGTTCCACCATTCAAATCAAACCCAATCAATGTAATCACATTGTCAGTTTCATTTGCTGTAACCATAAAACCTTCAGTTCGTTCTGTTACTGCAACATCCACATAACTTAAAATATCTGGTGTATCAGTTAAGTTAAGTTGGAATCCTGCAATGTCAATTTCATTTGTTAAAGAAATTGCAACTTCGCCTTGTTCACCTACAACGAATTCTGTTGTATTCACAGATAAAGTGGATGCACCAGCAGGTGAAATAGTAACAACTCCATCATTTGCAAATGCAGGTATATCCCCTCCCAATTCATCACCTAAATAAAATTCAGAAATACTTAATAGTACTTCCTCAACCTCTAAAACAGAGGATGCTTGGAATGATAATTCGAGAATTGAACCCGACCCAATGTCAATAACTCCACCAATCATATTGAAACCAACAACTATTACTGAACCATCGGGTTGTTCATTGTATTCCACAGTAAAATCATCTGTTCGCTCAGTTGTATTTACCTCAATAGTTGTGAGTAAATTTGGAGTATCAGAAATGTTAAACTGGAATCCTGCAACTTCAAACTGATTTTCCAAATCAATTGATATAGATATGACACCAGCTGATTCAACTCCACCAGATCCCATTTGTACAATGGAGAAATCTGCGGGGTCTGTTAATGAAGCACATTCTGTATTGGTAGGATTCGATTCACCATCATCATACAATGCTTTCACCTTGTAACAATATTCCGTACTAAATTCTACTGTGGCATCATCATACTCCGTTACTTCAGGTGCAACTTCAGCAATTTGAATATTATCACGATAAATTGAGAACCCATTTAACCGTACAGGTTCTTCTTGATTGACAACATATATTTCTTTATGATCTTGATGCTCCACTTCACCATCACAGTCACCATAATCAAATTCAAACTCAGCACAATCTAGGTAAATACCCCATGTTCCATCATCACAGTACCCATCACCAATCCATGATAATGCTGTGTTTTCATCAACACATTGCATTTCACAATCGTAAATACAAGATTCTCCTTCACAACCTTCACATGCCGTTCCAATATCGCCATCTCCACCACCATTTCCACCTCCATCATCACAAAGAGGGTCTGGTGCATCCCAGTCTAAATGGATTTCAGTGGCACCATTTTCACCTATAACTGTTAGATGTTCTGGTGGACACATTGGTCCGGCATCAGGTGACGCACAAACCTCTGGAGTAGGTTGAGAATCACCTTCATCATATGTTGCAATTATGAAATAGCAATACTCAGTACCATTTTCTAAACCTAAATCGGTGTAAGAATATACGTTTGGTTCAACCGATGTAATAAATGTATCATCTCTGTAAATATCAAAGCCAGTCAGGTTTCTAGATTCATTTATATTTTGAGAGCCATCTGCTATCAACCAATCTTCAAATGGTATTTCAGTTTCAGATTTTTCAGATTCCAATGCAATCGATTCATGAATATCATTTGGTGTAGATGACGTTAGCCCAGTTTGAGTTACTGAAATTTCAAAATCTCCAGTTCCTCCACCAAACCCATCAACCACAATGTAATATTGCCCTGGTTCTAAGCTTACATTTTCAAGTGTTGAAGCCAAACTACTTACTGGGGAATCATTGCATGTGAAATCATCTATATAATAACCCGTACTTGTTTCATTGCATTCTTGATCTGCAGTAAAAATCTCAAGCTTTGTATCATACATTGTATTCGGACTACATAATGATACCGTTATTGTAATTGGAGAAGAAACATTTAGCAAATATGCATAATCTTCACCTTCAGAACCTTGCACCAACCAATCATTACCTGTTCCTACATTTGATCCGAGTGCTGTAAACGGTAGGGATGGAATCACTTCATCTGCACAAACACTAACACCTGGTTCTGTCCAATCTAATTGCACAAATCCATTTCCACCTACTGCAGATACCGATAATGGTGCCGCCAATACCCACATTGCACATGCTTCATTTGTTGGTAATGATTCACCAGAAGGATACATTGCTGAAACGGTATAGCAATATTCAACATCGTGTTCTGCCTCTGTATCTGTGTATATATTATCATTGGTGGTTGCCAATTGTACTCCATCTCTGTACACTATATATTCAATTACGTCTAAAGAACCAGCGACCCATTCAAGGTTTATATTTCCAGATTCTCCAATAGCAAATAAGTTGGTTGGAGCAATTCCAGGTATGGGCGTAGCACATGCTTCCTCTGAATGTTCTGATTCTCCCTCTTCATATACACCAACAATGGTGTAACAATAGTTTGTAAGATTTTGAACATCGAGATCATCATATTCATACGTGTTTGCATCAACAGAAGCAATGGATTGATTATCTCTATAAATATCAAACCCAACAAGAGAACGAGATATTGGTGATTGAGGATGACTAGATTCAACGTAAGATTTAGCATTTAAATCATGATTATATTCCATTACACCCGGAACACAGTCGCCATCATCCCAATTCCATTCATCACAATCAAAATAAACGCCCCAAGAACCATCATCACATAATCCATCACCTAGCCATCCGAGTAAGCCTGCGTCAAAACATAAGCCCATACAGTCTATGAAACCAGGTGTGCCAGTTTCAGTTAAACATTCATCACCAATTCCTCCAGTCCCACCTTCAGGAGGGTCCGTCCATTCAAGGTGAACTACTCCGTCAGCACCCACTGCAGTAACATCAGCAGGGGGTAATGTTTCCCACATTGTACATTCTTCTTCAGAAGGGTCAGAATCACCAATATCATAGTTTGCAGTAACTGAATAACAATATTCTGTTCCCGGTGTCGTAGCACTGTCATTGTAAAAAGTATCGGTTACAACTGCTAATTCTGTTCCATCTTTTAATATTGTGAACGATGAAGTATTAACAGATTGGGACACCCATGATAACTCTATTTGTCCATTTGTACCTACAGCTTCAAAATCGGTCACAGGCGGTAAAATCCATTCAGTACATGATACATTAGAATTAATCGATTCCCCATCATCATAAACAGCTTTTACTGTGTAGCAATATACAATATCATGTTCAGATGTTTCATCGACATATTCAAACGTTTCTGTATCAACTTCTGCAAGCAATTCATCATCTCTATATACCCTATATACGAGTAAATCACGCGTAAGAATATTATCATCTATTGATGGATTAGGATTAACATATTCAACCATATTACTACCATCTTTTAGGGGTTGAGTATCACTATGTTCAGAAATAAAAAATCCTTCTTCGATTGTTAAATGGTAATTTCCTGCATCTCCACCATACCCATCGACAACAACATAATATGTTCCGGTTTCAGTTATAGATACATTTAGGTTTGATCTAAACGGATTTCCAGCAGGGTCATTACATGAATCATCTACACATCCGAGATTTGTTTGGTTTTCATCATATAGATAAATTTTAGTATCATAATCTGAATCACAAATATCTAAATTGTAATTTCCAGGTGTTGCTGACCACATATACACTACATCTGGAGATGTACTTCCAGTATAAGGACACTCTTCATCGTAATCATCCACAAAACCTAATGTGGTTCCAAAGGTTTCAAATGGAACTCCAGAGACAAATAATGGATCTTCAATGGTTTCCCCAGACCCTTCTGTACCCGGTGCAGACCATGTAATTGTAATATTTTGTGCATCATTATCTCCTGAAGCCATAACTCCAATTGGTGGATCTAATACATAAATTGCACACGCAGTATTGGTTGGAAATGTTTCTCCTGATGGATAATTCGCTCGTACTTCGTAACAATATTCAATACCTGCAATAATATCTCCAGAATCAATGAATGATGTTTCTGTTGTGCTTCCAATATTTTCACCATCTCGATAAATTTGGTAGTCTAATAATTCAAGACTAGGTGCATTTGTCCATTCAAGACCTATTGTACCACCCAAATCGGTAGCAATCAAATCTGATGCTGGTGGTCCAGGATTTGGAGTTGCACAAACAGGATCTGATGTTTCTGAGGTTCCTTCATCATAATTGGAAACTAATGTATAGCAATACTCTGTCATATTGGTAAGCGGGGCATCATGATATTCAAATATATCTGACGCAATGTTAACAATAAACTCACCATCTCTGAAAATATCGAATGATAGTAATTCTCTAGAATTTTCCGCGTTTATATAAAACGGATGGGATTCAATACTATGTTGACCTGTCAAAGATCCATCATGAACTGAATGAGTTGCAGAGTTATCACTTGCTGATAGGGTTGGTAGAGTGTTGTTTAACTCAACAACACCAACAGATCCATATGCAAGAACTTGAGATGCCATCATATAATCACCACCGTATCCCAAAATATCACCAGAATACCAGTTGCCATCACCATTTAGAGTCATCATATTATCTGGAAAATCTACAAATCCATCTACACCAAACCCTTCAGGGTCAGCCCAGCCATCAGCATGTGTAACAATTACATGAAACGAACCACTTAAACCATTGATATTGGGTTGAATCGTCGCCCATCCATCACTTGCAACTGCTTCTTCCTCGTGTAAAACATTACCAGGAATACCATTATTATCATCAAATATTAAAATTCTTACTGGTCCATGAGTAGCATCGGGCCATGGCCAATATTCATCACCTTCTGATAAAATTTTTACTGAAGCGGATAGTATATCAAATTCAGTACCCACATCAAAACGAATACCGTGAGCATACCCTAATTCATAGGTGTCAAAAAAATAAAATGCATTTGCTAGTACTCCATCATCATATTGAAAACTAACCTCTTCACCACCAACGGGTTCATCCCATGCTAAATCAACAAAACCATCACCAGCGGTTGCAGATATATCAGATGGTGGATAGATATTCCAACTAGTGCAAGAGGTGTTTGTTGACGGAGATTCTCCAATACCATCGTAGTATGCTTTAACGAAATAACAATATTCAACACCTAATTCTGTATCAAAGTCTTCATAAAACGGTTCAGTTGATGTCGTTAATAATTCATCATCGCGATAAATATTAAAATATGATTGATCATTTTCTAGGGTAGGGTTCCAATTTAACGTTATAAAACTACCTGTGCCCATAGCAGATAATCCAAACGGACCTTCTAATTGAGGAGTTGCACATGCAGTATTGGAAAATCCTGACGTGCCTTCATCATACACTGCAGTAACGTTATAGCAAAATTCAGTAACATAACTCAATCCATCCGAATCTGTATATTCTGTATCTGTTGTATAATCGAGAAGTTGGTTATCTCTATAAATTTCATATCCTTCAAGGTCTCTACTTTGAACAGGATATGTGCCTACTGCCATTTCCTTAGTTTCATCACCATGGTCGTGATTATTTTGTATTGAACCACATACTTCTATGCATTCATCACTATTTTGACCTAATCCGGCACAATCACATCCATCACAATCCCATTCGGGGCATGAAAAATTAACACCATAATCAGCTGCAGTTCCATCACAAAAACCATCGCCAATCCATGAATCAGCTAAACCAGTTGCAAAGCAAACACCAGAACAATCTATATATCCAGCACTTCCATCTTCTAAATCGCAATCATCCCCAACACCTATAGCACTTGGTGGCGTTTGCCAATCTAAAAATACCTCTAAACCATTTTCTGTAGCAGTTAAATTTTGAGGTTCTTCGAAATATTGAGCTTCAGTAGTCGCACATGCAGAATTGGATTCATCTGATTGAACCATATCGTTATATGCACTTACTGTGTAGCAGTATTCTACTTCATTTTCTAATCCAACATCTGCATAGTTAGTTGTTGATACATCCCCAACTAAGTCACCATCTCTAAAAATGTAATATCCCACAACAGAGGTAGGATCAGGATGGCTCCATTCTAAATTTGTCATTTGGAAGCCACCTACTACAGATAGATTTTCTGGAGCAAATAATGGTGGTGGTGTTTCACCATTTACTGTAATCATACCGGGTACTTGTGTAAATTCAAGTGGAGTCCCAAAACTATCTGACAAAATAGATTGATTTTCATCTAAATAAAGTTCAACATCTGCAGAGTAGATACTTGTGGATTCATAGGTTAACGATAATATTGCACCTTCTCCAGTAGCAATTCCTTGACCCGTCATATCAAATCCAACAATTATGACAGATCCGTCAGGTTGTTCATTGAAACTCGTGGAAAATTGAGTTGTTCGTTCGGTTGTGGTTACATTTACAAAATCACCACTATTTGGCCAATCAATTAATTTTAACTGAAAGCCCCCTATGATATCCTCTGAATTTGTAAGGGAAACATCAAGTTCACCTGAATTACCAGCATCCAAAACTAAATCACCAATATACAACGCAATTCCTTCTATAGGGGGTTCTTCGTCATTTGTAAATGTAATGGTAACCGACGATGCAGGGTCACTATACTCAATATGAGAAGCATCAGCAATTATTACTTGAAGTGAATGTTCACCGTATTCTGCTTCAAATGAAAAAGAATTACTGTAAAACATTCCTAAGGAAGCACCATCTAAGTATACATGATAGTGATCACCATCATTATAATAATTGGCAGAAACAGAAACGTCAATCGTATTTCCATATATCAATTCACCATCAGTAGGGGAATGCAAAGTAATTTCTGGATCTGGTGGAGTACCAATTATAAAGGGAGGTCCTGTTTCAGTTTCTAGGGTATTCCCTAATGCATCGGCAATAATAGGATCAATAATTTCTAAAACAGTATAATCACCATCCATATCAAATGAAACATTAATTAAATTGCCAGAACCAGCTGGAATGACATCACCCGTCATACTAAAGCCAAGGATTAAGCCATCAACATTTGAACTAATTGTAAATGAAGCATCTGCAGACAATCCACCCGATGCACCTGTTGCAGAAAGAATATTAGGATTATCATCTAATATAAACTGAAAACCTCCAATATCTTCTGTACTTTCAATGTAAATACTAGCTGTATTGTCCACCACATCAGATATACTTAATGTAACATCTTGGGCGGACATCCAACCAATTGATAATATTGTAATTAGGGTTAATTTGATTATTGATTTCATTTTTTTCTCCACTTTTAGATTAAACAATTAGAAATAAATTTAAACAAGTTCATGCATTTAAATATTAAAAATTACAAACTGATACATTATCCTTTTATCCATGTATATGGAACGGAATCTACAGATAATGTTTTACCTTTTTGCCCTGCTAACACAGGGGCAAGTGATAAGGTCTCTTGTGATTTAGTTGAAATTAAATTTGCTTTTAAAGAAAACAACAAGTTACTACTCTTTGTTGAATTATTAGAGGGTTCTACTATGTTTCCCTGCATTGAAAATCCAAGCATAACACCTCTTTCATTCGATTTTAACATAAATCCAGATTTGTCACACCTACCACCATAAATTTCCTTAATTTCAAAAATGTTGTTGGGTATCAATTCAAATTGAATGCCTGCAATTGGGTCAATGTTGAGAGCATATACATTAATCTCGTATGACCCATCTTTTAACTCAGTAATAGATTCTATACCTAACTCATTTGAAGATATGTTTGATTCATTTGAAGTTGTAATTGGACCGCCCACTCGTTTGAGTTGACTTGTCTCAATTTTAGTTTGGACTTTAGTTTCATTCTGGCATCCAATCAGTGTAATTACCAAAAGTGATACGATAAAAATTGCTAACTTTTTCATTATTCCCTCAAATTATGTCATAGATATTACACCCAATTATTAAACAATTTCCACATTAAACATTCTAATTCAAGAAGTTTAAAGAGAGAAGAAAGAAAATTGCAGACAGTTAAACAACCTGCGACATCAATAAAAGAGGACTACATAAGAAAAGAAATTAAAAACTTCGAAATACAGCTAAAACTATTCCACCGATTCTAAAATCATCATTTTTATCTACTTTAATTGGTTTAAACTGTGGATTCTTTGGGTGGAGTTCAATATGGTTCTTTTTAGGAATATATTGTTTTAAGGTGGCTTCATCATTTACATAAGCTACAATGGTATCGCCTGAATTTGCTATTTCGGTTTTCTTGATAATAACATGGTCTCCATCTAAAATACCATCATCTTTCATAGATTCACCATTTACTCTTAATACATAATTGCTCGAATTTGCGTACGAAGGTGGTACTTCTATTTGATCAGTATTTTCAAATACGTCTAGTGGGTGGCCTGCAGCAATTAAACCAAGAAGTGGAAGTGTATTATTCATTTTCTTTTCAAAAACAGAGAGGGCACGTTTACCATTATATCCTTTTTCCCTACAAATAACACCTTCTTTTTCTAATTCTTGAACATACCAATTTACCGTACCCAGCGATCGAAAATGTAAGCCATCCATAATCTCTACAAAGGTTGGTGGCCTTTCATTTCTCTTTGTAAAGTCTCGTATAAAATCTACAAATCGTTGTTTTTTTGGCGATAATCCTAGTTGCATAATATACCCCGTATGTTGCTCGTAAGTATATTACAACTGTAAGAAAACATGTTCAAACAAAAAATTAGCGTCTTGCTTATAAATTTTATTTTCCTTGTTTATGATGCAAATAATTATTGAATTTATCGACTGATTAAACAGGAATTAATCTATGAAAAATACATTATGGGAAAATATTTTCAAAAATAAACAGAATTCTGAATCGGATACGATTCTTGCACTCAAACAAGTGCCTGTGTTTAAAGGATTAGAAAACAATGATTTTAAAACTATTGAACATATTGTCCATCATAGAACCTATGAAAAGGATGAAATAATTTTTAAAGAAAATACACCCGGTTTGGGCATGTATATCATTTTAAAAGGAAATGTGAATATAATTAATGATGATGCCAAATCATCAGTTTATGCAGAACTTTCAACCGGTGATTTTTTTGGGGAAATATCGTTGGTGAGTGAAGATAACCGTTCGGCAAGTGCAATTGCTCAAAACGATTGCCACCTCATTGCATTTTTTCGAACTGAATTGATGGATATCATAACTCGAAAACCATCTTTGGGTAATCACATTTTACTAAACTTGGCGAAAACGTTAGGTTCACGTTTGAAAAAAGCAAACGAATTATTAGAAAACTCAGCTAAAATGGATGTCGTGTGAAAAACTCCCCCCTATCTTTTATCATTCGGAATCTATTTTGGACTGTACCCTTAATTCTCATTGTAAGTTTGTGGGATTATACATCTCCAATTTTGTTCAAAATTGTATTGGCTTTTCTCATTATGATAATTTTGAATCCAATTGTAAATAAAATTGAACGATTATTACATAATAGATTATTAAGTATCGGAATTGTCTTTTCACTTTTTGTAATCGGATTAGTCATTTTAGTTAAATCTATTTGGCCTATTTTGTATGATGAAGCAATTGCAATGTCCACCCTATTTTCCATGGAAACATTTCATAGTTTAATAGAAAAAATTGAAACGCTTGCAAAATCAATTTTACCTGTATCTATGTATGGCACAATACAAAATATGTTACATTCATTCGATGAAGCATTTAGTAGTCTATGGCAAATAATTTTAAATGATGTTCAATCTACAATTTCTCATGCTGGTACATTAGTTTTGGCTGTTGGATCACTTATTTTGTCCACAATTTTTATACTGGTTTTCACCTTTTTCTTACTTCTGGATGGGCAACTTTTTAAGAAAATGTTTATTGGAGCAATACCCAATCGATATTTTGAAATGACCCTGAAAATATTAGATAGAATTTCACATCAGATTGGGGCATACATTCGGGGACAATTGCTTGCAGCATTTTCTGTGGGAATTTTGTCCATCATTGGTTTATATCTTTTACAATGGATAACAGGTATCTACATTCCATATACCATTATTATTGGGTGCATTGCTGGTGCGAGTAATTTGATTCCATTTATTGGACCTATTATGGGAATGATTCCTGCAATAATAATTTATTTGATCTCTGATCAACCCACTGGATTATCATTTTTACATGTTCTCTTGATTATGAGTTCCTTTGGAATTGTACAATTGTTAGATAATATTTTAGTCTCGCCTATAATCATGTCAGGTAGTGTAGGTTTACACCCAATGCTGGTCATTATTCTAATCATGGTTGGTGGTTCTATAGCCGGCCCAATTGGGATGCTTTTTGTAGTGCCTGTTGTTGCGATTATAAAAGTAGTGGTTGAAGAACTAATGTGGGGATTTAAAAATTATAGGTATTTGTAAATCAATCTTTTTCCCCAACTAGAACTCCAATAATAATTAAAATTCCACCAATCCACCCATTAAATCCTAAAACTTCACCCACAACTATCAATGCAAATAATGATGCAAAAAGTGGTTCGAGTGTAAAAATTATCACCGTTTGACTTGGGTCTAATATTTGTTGAGCCCATACCA
>CAZCRK010000054.1:2459-11140 GCA_964501035.1 uncultured bacterium | reverse complement strand
TAAGTGCATTAGCTCCAAAACGTAAAACCGACCTAGCTAAAATAGGTCTTAAAGCAATGATGGGTGGAGCGTTGGCATCTTGGCTGACAGCAACAATCGCTGGAATTTTAATTTAGGATAACAAACATGAAAATGATTTTAATTGGCCCCCCAGGAGTTGGAAAAGGTACTCAAGCAAAATTTTTAGTTGAAAAATATGATATTCCCCAAATCTCAACTGGAGATATGTTGAGAGAAAATGTTAGAAACAATACTGAACTGGGAGTGCAAGCACAAAAGTTTATGAATTCTGGAAAATTGGTTCCAGATGAAGTTATTCTTGGGATGATGAAAACTCGTTTTAGTGATAATGATTGCAAAAATGGTTATATCCTTGATGGATTTCCACGCACCATCCCCCAGTCTGAAGGGTTGGATTCTTTACTCAATCAAATGAACCATACTTTGGATGTAGTTCTTGTACTCAATGTACCACATTCAATCATAATTGAAAGGCTTTCATCTCGACGTTCATGTAAAGAATGTGGGAATGTGTTTAATCTTTTGTTTGACCCTCCTAAAGTTGATGGAAAGTGCAACAGTTGTTCAGGAGAACTATATCTACGAGATGATGATCGACCTGAAACAATTAAACAACGATTAGAAGTGTATTCAAATCAAACACAGCCTCTGATTGAGTTTTATTCCTCTAAAGGGGTAGTTAAACTTGTGAAGGGGTCAGGTAGTATTGTAGAAGTAAAAGAGGAAATTAATATTGTTTTGGATTGATTCATTTCAATGATTAAGCTAGGCATTACTGGTGGGATTGGGTCTGGAAAAACAACAGCTTCTACCTTTTTTAAGAAAAAGGGTGCTATCATATTTAATGCCGATAAAGAAGCCAAAAAACATTTAAAATATTCCATTTCTCTCCAACATAAAATAATTAATGCCCTTGGAGGAAACGTAACTGAAGCTGGAAAATTGGATTTTAGAAAACTTGCTGAAGTTGCGTTTAACAGCCCTATTGACCAACAAATTCTAAATGGTTTACTTTGGCCAGAAATTTACATTCTCATTGAAAATGCAGGCATTGAAGCTCGTCAAAATAATTGTCAATTGTTTGTAGTAGATGCAGCATTATTAATTGAAGCTGGCTATACAGCATATTTTGATCATGTTCTATTAATTACTGCTGATAAAGATATTAGAATCCAACGAGCCGTCAAACGTAGGAATCTACCTCTCGAACAAATTCAAAAAAGAATGAGATTGCAAATGGATGAAGATGAAAAACGAAAACACTCGACATATGTAGTCGAAAATAATACTACAATTTCTGACTTCAACACCAATCTGAACCAATTTTATTCGCAACATATTTCCAATTCATAAAAAATGGAGTGATAAAACACCACTCCATTTTTTTCTTTCTATTCAGAAGTTCTTTTACTTAATAAGCATAATTTTTTGAGTTTTCACAGAATTTCCAGCTCGCATTTGAACAAAATATAATCCACTAGAATTATTTTGCGCATACCATTGAACCTGATAAGATCCTCTAGCTACATTTTGATCCACTAAGGTTTCTACTAAACGACCTTGAATATCATAAATATTAATATACACCTGACTTTCAAATGGTACTTCATATGAAATAGTTGTAATTGGGTTAAAAGGATTTGGGTATGGTTTATCAAGTGAAAATTCATCAGGTAAATCAATAGATTCAGTTAAGATAGGAATAACGTGATTTTCTAAATTCTCCCAAACAGGTGTATTCGAGTTTTCTAAATTGATAAACTCATTTGAGTTAACTTGGAATAAATGAAATGAAGGAATATCACCTGTTTCACAATACCCAATTGTCTTATCATTACCATCATGTCCCATTGCAGGAATATCGGTATATGCACCATTCCATTGACGAGCACCCACAACATTATCATTGCATGTAGCAATCACCCAATCTTCTGGACTAATTTCATTTTCATCTAATTGAATATCTTTAATGAAATAAAATGACTGATTTACAGATTGAGTATATGCAAAGTCATCTGGTACTTCTGAAAGATTGAACACTGGTTTTTCTTCAGATATTCGTGATAAATCTAATTGTTCATAATTGAAATCAAAAGTGGAATCCACTTTTACCCAGTACCCTTTAAGTTGTTGCCAACCAATGGATGCTAAACTTCCCAACCAGTTTCCATCTTCATCACGGGTTGCAGCATATCCTTCAGTTAAAATATCGGTAAAATGTAACTCTAGATCATCTGGTAAAGCTGTATCCAGTGGAAGACCATTCCCACTTATGTATGAGATCAGGTTATGTCCTTCATGCAGAGAGTATATCTGCGACAGGTCTGTGGAAAATGATTCCACTGAATACAAATCATCATTATTAATTCTTAACCAATAGCCCTTAGTAGGTTCTATTTCATGCAAACTACCAAGCCAACCTAAATCTGCATCGTAATAAGCAGCTTGGTTTTCTGATAGAATTTGAAGACTGTCCACCAAAATATCTGATAACATATTCTCAATGGAGTTATCTTCTTGTATTCCCAAATAACTTATTAAATTTGCACCATCATGTAAACTAAACATTTGATATAATAAAACGGTTACTGAAAATACTTCTTCCGATGGTATTGCATTATCTTCTCCACCATCGCTAACAATTAATGTAACTGGACCATAAATTCCTGTTGATGTAGGCAACCAACTCAAGAGTCCAGTTTCAGATACTTCCATTTCAATGGGAGCATTTGTTAGTTCAAATGTAAAACTATCATCATCGGGGTCATTAATCACAATTTGATACGTATATTCTTGCCCAAGATATATCGTATTTGGAGCATTTGAAACAATAATCGGTGCATCATTTATTGGAAGTACATTAATTGTAAAAATTTGAGAATCACTAAATTCAGCGTCATTAACGGTTAAGGTGATAGAAATATCACCAAAGAAGTTCAGATTTGGAATGACAGTCAAAATTCCCTCAACCACTTCATATGTGGCATCATCACCATCTAATTGAACATCTATCTCTAATATATCTCCATCAAGGTCGAACTCATTAATATTTAATAAATACTCACTGTCTTCGTTAATGGAAACTCCAGTTAAATCAGGTATTACTGGTGCATCATTGATATTTGTAACTTCGATAAATATTGCTCCATCATTTGAAGTAAACTCACCATCATTTACATTGTAAACGATGGTATCTTGTCCAAAGAAATTTAATTCCGGGGTATATTGAGCAAAACCAGAGTTAAACTCTATTGTTCCGTTTGAAGGAACCTGTACCAGTGCATATTCAAATGTATAACTATCCACATCCGTAATATCTAAGGGTATCAATACCATTTCTTCTTCTTGAGTTTCAATAGATTGGTTCTCCACTGAAGGCGGGTCATTAACCGCTAATACAGTTACTTCAAAATCGTCCACAACCTCAAACTCACCATCGGAAACAGCAATACTCAAAATTTCGGTCCCAAACCAATTATCATCTGGATATATTGATAATATGTTTCCAATGAACCATGAAATAATATTATCAGATGTGGAAACAACAGAAAAGTTTAAGTTATCATTTTCAATATCGGTTGCATTTATTTCAACTTCTTGAACATTGTTTTCATTCATTACAATTGGGTCTGGCGTTACTATGATAGGCGCATCATTGACCGATTCAATGGTTATTGAAACTGCGGCTGGTAATGAAATTAAATCACCATCATTTGCAGTATATTCTAAAACATCACTTCCATAAAAATCTTGATTTGGTGTATATGTTAGCATAGAACCATCAATGGTTGCAATTCCATTTTCAGGACTTACACTAATTTCAAATGTGAATTGAGTACTATTGTCATCAAAAGCTAACAGTTCTACTGTTTTGATATTATCTTCACTCATATTGACATCAATAGATTGGGCTAGGGGCTCATCATTGACAGACTCAGCAAACACATGAATTGTTTCACTATCCGTAAGCTCAAAATCACTTACTGTAATGGTAAATTCCTCACTTCCATAGAAATCTGCTACTGTGGTAAAAGTTAATGTTGAACCTGTTAGACTCGCTAAAATATTTTCCCCACCCACTACATCATAGCTTAACTCATTTGAATCAATATCTATTGAGAACAACTCTACTTCAATAGAGCTATCTTCGTTAAATACAATATCACCTATAGGGAGCAATTCTGGTGCATCATTAACGGGGAGTATGTTGATAATTAACTCGGTTTGATCAAATGCACCATGTTCATCAGTTACTAAAACATCTAATGAATCTGAGCCAAAATAATTATTATTTGGAACAATGGTTAAAAGATTATTATCCAATAGACATACAAAATTTTCATTGTCGTTGACGCTAAACTCAAGCGAAGTATTATCAACATCCGTTGCACTTAACAAAATTGAGAAATTCGAATCTTCATTCATCTCAACTGAATCAATAGGAATTATGACAGGTGCATCATTTACTGATTCTACAAAAATGGAGAATTGTTGTATTGTTGATAAAGTGCCATCTGTAACTTCAACCATAATATCTGATGTTCCAAAGTGATTCAATGTTGGTGTTAGAGTTATTATCCGTGAAGCATGTGTTAATGCATTCATTGGTGTTACACTTATATTTTCTGCTGGTAATAACAACTGATTTGAACTTGTTAAAATAACTGCTAGTGAATCTAATGAATCATTATCAATTGGGATTATATCAACCACTATACTTCCACTATCTTCTAAAATTGAACTTGGATTTTCAATCGCAGATAATATGGGGCTATCATTTACATTTTGAATAGTTACTTGAAAGTTTTCTGGATCTGAAACTAACTCCCCATCACTCACAATAACTTGAATATTAGTGTTTCCAACTTGATTTGCTTGTGCACTTAAAGTTAATTGACTATTAGTGACTTCATACATAAGTAAGGAAGTATCAATATCGCTAATTTCATATGTAAATGGACCCTCTGAATCAATATCAAATGAAAACAAATCAATGGTTATGGTTGACTCTTCCATAATTAACTGATCAGCAATACTTGATACAATTGGTGGATCATTAACTGGAATAACTTCAATATCAAAAACAGTAGAGCTTTCTAATGGTGGGTCAGGAGTATCTGAAAAATCAGGAAATCCATCCAAATCAAAGTCATAATTTTCAGAAATAGAAACCTGTATTTGTGAAGTTCCAAAATAATTTTCTAGTGGGTACACATATACCGAGTCACTTGCTTCAGAAATTTCAAATGTAAATAAATTTTCCATAGAATTAAATGAGAAATCAATATAATTATAGGAAGTATCTGGATCAAACACTGAAATAGAAACTGGATTGATATCTAGACTACCTTCAGAATAACCCGGATTAACTTCAAGTGGTATACCTAAAACTTCATCCTCATCTATTGTTTTGTCTATTATATTTAAAAATACTGGTAAATCGTTAACACCATGCACACAAAATGAAATATTCACAGTATCTGTCCAAGTATCTGTATTTGGGTTATAAATTGAATATGATAACGAATCTAACCCACTATCATCACAAAATATATCTTCTCGAAATTCATCAATTCCTATATCATCACCATAATCAGAATGACTAGAATATGATCCAGATAGTACTATATATCCATCATTTTCTTCATTGGGTGTGAGAACAAAATCGGTTAGATTACCATGATTTGGAAAATCAATAATCTCATATATTATTCCAACTCCATCTGATGGAAAATTCTGGTCGATATCAAGAGGATTTGAATTATAAGCAACTAAACTTAATTCAATGGGAGTATCTTCAGTTACATCAATATTTTGAGGTACTGATTGTATTATTCCTCTACTATTTACATTTCTATTTTCATTTAAGACAAAAGTGATAAGTCCTAAAGTAGATTCAGCTAATCCATCACTTACTTTATATAAAATATAATCAGCATCTAACGATAATGGTGTTCGGTTATATATATATGTAAAGTCCTCATTTAAAACATTCTCAATTTGACCAGAACCAAATGTCATTCCAACAATATTATCACCATTTCCATGAGGTAAAAATGTTACGATTAGGTCTTCATTGGGTGAATCAATATCATTAAAAAAACTTGATAATTCAAATTGAAATTGATTTTCAGATAACACTTCAAACTCTACGGATTCATTAACTGAAGGTGGATCGTTTACTGGAATTATCTCAACTGTAACTAATGAAGGTTCTGAATATAACTCACCATCAAAAACAACATACTCAAAGGAATCAGATATATCATTATCTACATACGGTGTATATATAATTTCATCATTTAACAGTTGTACAGAACCATATAACGGATTTGAAAAAATCTCAAAAGTAAGAAATTCAGAATCTTCATCTACTCCAAAGAGAGAGAGAGTTAAAGATTCATCTTCGGTAACAAAGGTTGAAATATTTGAAGAAATTGGAGGGTCATTCACAGGTTCTACTTGAATGGTAAAATTCCGAATGACTTCTAATTCACCATCACTTATAGATAGTGAAATATCTGTATTTGTAACTTCATTACCATTATTAAATGGGTGTACAACGAGTTGATTATCGTTAATGGAGATCCAAGTTGGTGCGAACACAATATCAAAAGTTAAATTCTCTACATCATTATCAATATCTTCAAAATATATTAGAACTTCTTCTACAATATCCTCAACAAACAAAGGAAGATCATCAATTGAAGTTACAAAATAAGGGGCGTCATTAACTGGATTTATAATTAAATCAACAAATGCTGTATCTGAAGTATTGTCACCGTCACTTACAACATAACTAAAAGAATCAAAACCAAAATAGTTTGTGTTAGGAGTGTAGGTTATTGTTTCTATTGCTCTATTATCAAATGAAACAAGTCCATTTTCGGGAGAATCTACAATCTCAAACACCAAACCAGCTGGTGTTTCCTCATCCGTGCCAAACAACAACAAATCCAATGAATCATCTTCGTTTAATTGAGAATTTATATTTAGAGCAATGGGGATATCATTCACTTCATTCACTAATAGTTCGAATTGGAGAGTATTAATCAAAAGACCATCTGTAACTGATAATGTTACTGTCTCTTCCCCAATTTGTAAATTATTTGGTATGCCTTGCAATTCATCTTCAACCAATTCAATCCAAATAGGATGTTGTTCTAAATTAATAACAAGATCTTGTAAATCATTATCGATATCAGAAATGTTGATAATTTGCGAATAAAATTCATCTTCATTAGCGTCAGCTAAACTAGAGGTAACAAAAATTGGTGCATCATTAACAGGTTGAACTAAAATATTAAATTCTATTTCATCACTTAGGCTGCCATCCGTCACGCTTGTTGTAACAATTATACTACCACTCCAATCTGGAGTTGGAGTTACTATCAGGTTAGAGCCATCCAATGAAAAGGTTGCATTTCCATCCACTTCAGCTGAGAATTCAAGATTATCTTCATCGGCATCAAATCCTTCGAGCGTATGACTAAATTCTTGATCTTCATTGATTTCTTGGTCAGAAATTTGATTGATCTCTGGTGCATCATTAACAGAAATCACATTAATTACAAAATTGTATTCTTCGGATAATGCAATACCATCAAACACTTTGAATCCAACCATTTCCATTCCAAACACATTGTCGTTAGGATGGAATGAAAAATCTATACCATTCATAGATAGTTGTCCCAAATTAGGTTGATCAAGTAGAATAATAGATAAATCTTCAAGTGAATTATCAACATCATTTACAGTAATACTTCCGAAGAAGTCCTCATCTTCATTGGTATTTATAGGAATATCATTAGATGTGGGTATATCATTTTCTGGTTGAATAATTATATAAACATCATTTACTAAAATATACTCACCGTCATCAACTGAAAAGGAAAATGAATCAGTCCCAAAATAATTTTCATCCGGAGAATAAACAGCAAATTCACTTTCAAGTTGGATAGAACCATATTGAGGTAACTCTTCAATTGAAATTGAAATTTGACTATCTACATCTAAAACTGGTAAAACAAATTCAACACTATTATCTTCAATTGTGGTAATATTTACATCACTAGAAACCGGAGCATCATTTATAGAATCAATAGAAATAAAAATGGTTGCTTCTTCTGAAGACCATAAAAAATTAGATGCAATATATTTTAAACTATCTGTACCATAATAATCTTCATGTGGAGTATACACAAATGCTGGAGATTGCCAAACAACTGTCCCATGTACTGTGCCTTGTGTTATCTGTACAGATAATGGATAATTGTTTGGATCTGACATTACAGGAAAAATAATTAACTCAATATCTTCACTTGTTTCTACATTTTGATTTGATGTAATGGGAGCATTACAAGATGAATCATCACCATCACATACCCCACATTCATCTAGCACACCATTTCCAAAACATTCACCATGACAATCAATGTCAATATTAAACTCATGGTTGGTTAATCCATCAGAGCAAACTCCACAGTCATCCACTACGGCTGTTCCGCAATCATCTCCTTCACAACTCACGGGAGTACTTTCTGCACAATCACCATTACAATCAAGATCAATATTAAACTCATGCTCAGTTAATCCATTGGAACATACTCCACAGTCATCCACTACGGCTGTTCCGCAATCATCTCCTTCACAACTCACGG
>CAZCRK010000054.1:0-2359 GCA_964501035.1 uncultured bacterium | reverse complement strand
ACAGTCATCCACTACGGCTGTTCCGCAATCATCTCCTTCACAACTCACGGGAGTATTTTCTGCACAATCACCATTACAATCAAGATCTTGGTTAAAGGAATGCTCAGTTAATCCATTGGAACATACTCCACAGTCATCCACTATTGCTGTTCCACAATCTTCTCCTTCACAACTCACGGGAGTATTTTCTGCACAATCACCATTACAATCAAGATCTTGGTTAAAGGAATGCTCAGTTAAACCATTGGAACATACTCCACAATCATCCACTATAGCTGTTCCAAAACAATCGTTGTTACAGTCCATTGCCCAATTAAAATCAGCACCCGTATTGCCTTCAACACATTGCCCACAATCGTCCCAAATTGCAAGTCCATTCAAATCACCATTACAATCAGTAGCACAATCCTCTTCATCCGTAGTTCCTCCAACACATACCCCACAACCATCGATATATGCCTCGCCACAATTTTCACCTTCACATCCTATGGGTGAATCTGCAGAACAATAACCAGCACAATCAAAAGCACCACCAAAGGATGAAGCATCTTCAAAATAAGAGCATTCGGCTCCCGTATCACCATCACAACAAATCCCACATGCATCAATACTTGCAGTGCCCCCTAGATCATTATTGCAATCAAATGTAACTGATAAACTATCAATAAAAAATAGTTGACCAGTTTCATATGGATAATTTGAAGATGGATTTGCAAAATATACTGCATTTTCCGAACTATCAAAGATTCTAAACTCAGGTATTTCTTCATAAATATTTTCATGAGGAAAATAACTTAGTGAATAGCTTTGTTCATCATTACCCATAACAGGTATATCACACCAATCTCTATTCTGGCATTCGCCCCATTGGCGTGCACCAACACATCCCATGTACGCATGTTCGGTTAAATACCCATCTTGGTTTTCATCAGGACAAGCATTTGATGTTATTAATCCGTCACCATCAACATCAGGGCAGTTAACGTCTACCATATAACAAATTCCACCTGTTAAACTTACCGTTTCATCATAGTTCATTTCTGATTGTTCACATAGACCACCATGTGTTTCATCCACATCAACCCGAAACGCACCTATCCAATCATCTTCATCTAATTGACCATTTTCAATGAAAGCAGACTCAAAAAAATAAAATGCTTGACGACTAGATATGTTAAACTCAAATCCATTTGGTGGATTTTGAGCAAACAAACTCGTGATAACTAATGTTAAAATAATTAAATAATTTTTCATACTACCTGTCTAATTAAATACCTGAACTCATTAAAAGTTAATTTGCCTTGATAAATACTTATATGATATTAATCACAAAGTTTATCTAATATACGTAACACTTTGTAACAATACACCACTTATAGTTGTCATTTTTACAAAATAAATTCCACTTCCAATACTACTTGATGGATTCCACACAACAGAATATTCACCCATATTCAATGTATTGGAAAATAAATTTTCGATCAATTGACCTTTTACATTATAAATATTTATATCTACCTTAGAATAATCTTTCATACTAAAATGAATAGTGGTGGAAGGATTAAATGGGTTTGGATATATACTATTCAATGTCAATTCTGATGGCATATTGATATTATTTGATAATCCACAACTTCCATCATCAATCACAGCATACGGATTAAATTCTTCATAATAAGGATCTGTACATCCTTCAATATTCTCATCAAACGTATCCAAAGACTCAATAACAGGTGATTGCAAATATTGCCATGGTATGTATGACGAGGGTGTAGCTTCAAAAAATTGATTTAATGAAACACTATAAATTTTGAAAAGGGGAACTTGCCCTGTTGTCATATATCCATCCGTTAAATCACTTCCATCGTCGCCAAACGCTGGTACATCGCAAACTGGATACGAAGTATTTTCTGCACATTCTCCCCATTGACGTGCTCCTACACATGGTCCTAATTCTAAACATTCCCCTGGAATAGATTCCCATTGATTGCATTTAAATGATGCCACCCAATCATCTTCTTGTATTTGAACTCCATTGATGTGAACATTTTCAAAGATATAAAACCCAAGTTGTGTTGAAGATTCAAATTCAAATCCTAAAGGGGGGTCATCTTGTGCAAACAAAATTCCACCTAAATATAAAAAACATATTATTAATGTTTTGTTTAACATAATCCCCAATTCTATTAAAATACACGTCGTTGAATTTACTCAATTCTCTTTAATAAAACAAAAGCTCCATATGTTAAAATATGGAGCTTTTGTTAACAATTTTGTGATGTAACTTACTTTTTAGCTTTTTTTAACTCTGCATCAATTAGCGCTGAAAATACCTCTAAACTTCTTCCTTGAGGCTCTT
>CAZCRK010000053.1:0-11272 GCA_964501035.1 uncultured bacterium | reverse complement strand
TCATTTTATTCATCATTTGATTATGATGATTAGTTTTTATACGTTTTAACTTAATATTTCGTTTAGGCCGAATCTTGTTTAGGATTATTTCTTTTTCTATTGTTTCAAATTTTTCCGATTCAATTCTAATCCAATGTATTCCAGAATTTGTGTTAAATTCAATCCCCGAAGGAAGAATTTTACCTATAAATTGCTCATCAATATATAATCTTGCATTTGCTCTTTTGGGAGTGGTTGTAATATGAATTGTGACTTGAGTTAAGGTGTCAGAATACAACTCATTTGTTTTTTGATCTATATTAGAAATAGTGTTATCAAAATGTGTAGTTTCACCAGTCAATTGATTAATGATATTTTCGACACCTTGAATTAAGAGTTCTTCAATTTTATGATTGGTTGTATAATATTCAGCTGCTTTTTCTATTTCACCTGTTTCAACATTAAACATTTTAGCAGTAATAACGTATGCTGAACCAAACTGACCTACTGACCCACTAATCATAAATGTTGCACCAAGTAAACGTCCTACCTCTACTGCACAACTCAAATCTACACACCCTGAAGCATTTTGAAACTTTTGTTCACTTAATATTGCATCTCTTTCAGTAATGGTAATAACTTGAAATTTATCTGATTGTACTAGAAGCGTTTCAATTCTATTTCCAATGATTGAAATTTCTTTTGTAGATAACTGATTTGTTTGATTTACAAAATCAATTATAGATAAACGGTTTTCATTTTGTGAAAAACTAATCGAGATTAATAGTAATAGTAAAAGTTGTTTCATATCCATAATTTACAGATTATTTTGTTATAGTAAAAAAAGCATCTGAAGTATCATATTTTTTTGAAGTACTTGCCTGTTGCACTTTTATTTTACATTGCTTTGAGGTTTTAGTTACGCTTGGTGCTTTCCATATAAATTGTCCATTATTTTTTAAGGATGATTCTACTAGTATCCAGTTTTTGCCTCCATCTAATGTATAATAAATATCCACACTATTAATTGATGTTAACGTTTCCCACATAATGTATGTGGTTTTTTTTGAAGCAATCTTTTCACCCCCATTTGGTGCAATAATTTCAAAGTATTTTTGTGCTTCTTTAACCTTGTCAGTATTTACGGTTTTGATAATTTCTTCTTTAACTGTAGTTGGTTCAATTACTTGGGTTACAGATTTTGTTTCATCCACAATTTTTACAATTTTTTCAATGTCAACAGAAGGTCTTTTGGGTACATTTATCTTTATGGAGACTTCATTAAAAATAGAATGATTATCAGAAGCTGATATTCTTAAACTGATGTCTTCATTCTGGTAAAATTCAGAAACATTCCAATTTATTTCATTCATTTCAGAAACATTAGTCATAATTGGTACCCATACTTGACCATTATCTTTAGAAAATAATACATCAAATAATAATGACTTTAAATTACCATGGTTCCATTTTATCAAAACTGGAATATCTGTTGAAAAATCTTCTTCGAATTTGGGATTGATAATTTCTATCCAAGGTTCACCTAAAACTGAAATTTTTTCAGAAACATCATACACTAAGTGATTAGAATTACTTTCTACTTTTAAAAAATAATCTTCTTTATATTTTAACTCAGGTACTTCCCATACATATTTTTCTATTCCCTTTACATTTCTAATAAATTGCCAATTTGGACTTTTATTTGATTTGAAATAAATATTATAATTTCTATCAGATAAATTCATTACTTCCCAATCACATTCAACACGAGTTGATGGTGCTACATGATCAATATCTACAGGACTAAACATAATTGAAGGATAATTTGTAATAGTAAACTGATCAGAAATGCTGTAAATCAATTCAGAATCAACTGTTGATGATATTTTTATTTGACAATGCTTTGAATAATCGTCTGGCGTTTGCCAATATATTGTACCTATATTAGCAGATTCTAATTGAATAGGAATCCAATCAGTATTATTTAATGTATAAAAAATATCAACTGTTTTAGGGTTAAAATTTATTGTTACCCACTGTATTTTGAATTGAGAATTTGCTTCAAACACTCCTGATGCATCTGGTTTAACAATTTCAATTATGGGATTTCCTAAAATAGTTAGTCCATTTACTTGAGAAAAATTATTTGAATTTTTTGCATCCATTATTTTCAAGGAGATATTACCTGATTTTTCTTCAATGATAGGTGTTTCCCAATCATATATTCCGGTATTTTCTAAATCCATTCCTATAGTTTCCCATGTAGAACCATTATTATATGAAATATACATGTTTATCAAATGATTATCCATTTTTACACTTTCCCATGTAATTTTAACATTTGATTGAGAAGAAATAGTTTCATTATTAATTGGAAATTTTATGGCAATACTTGGTTTGTCTGTAATATAAAAATCTGCATCGTGTTTAACTGAAATAGAGTTATTATTTACATCTACTATTTTAATACGACATTTTTCAGATTCAATAGTTGGTATTTTCCATAAAAAGGATCCCATATCTTTAATTCGAGACCGAATCCGTTTCCAATTATTACCACCATCAATTGAATAAAACAATTTCACATAACCTGAATTTAAATTGGTTGTTTCCCAAGAAATATCAATTGGTTTATTATCTGGATAAATTCCACCTATTTGGGGTGATATTATTTTAATTTCTGGAATTTTACTTTCAATACTGAAAGAGTTATCTGTTATATCAAAAATTTCATCTGTTGATTCAATTTTTACATTGCAAATTGGTTGGCTTTGTGCCACTTCAGGAATGACCCAGTAGTAATGCCCCAAATCAACATTAACAGTCGAAATATTCTCCCAAACATAACTTTTATTGCAGGAATAATAAATTTGAATATCATTTTGGATTTCTGAAGATTCCCAAACTAACTTTACTTCATCTAAACCCTTAAATACCTCACCACCGTTTGGAAAAACTAACCTTAAAAATGGGCCATTTATTGTGAAAGGTGATTGGGAAACATCTTCTATCTCTTGGTCAAACAATTTAACTTTCATAAAACAAGAATCACTATTATGTTGTGGTACAACCCAATCAAAGGACCCATCATCTATAGTAACAGAGATAGGATTCCAGTTCTTCTTATTATCTACTGAATAAAACAAGGCAACCATATCTGATGAGTTTCTTTTAGATGACCATCTAATCTCTACAATTTCATTTACTTTAAGTTTTGAATGAGCTTTAGGGTATTTTAACTTTACTTTTGGACTTGCTCCAAAAACAAAAGTAAGAAATAATATCCATATTATCAGTTTTTGCATTTCTATTCTAATCAACTTTAATCAGCAGTTAAATTAAGAAAACTAATATAAAATACAAAAGGTTATCAAGGTTGGGTTAATAATTTTAAAATTTTCGGAAGCTCATTTTTTTCAAGTTTGCTTGCAATTTTTTTAATAGCTTGTGCACTTGATGCTTCATTGGAGTTAAAATCTGCTCCTTTTATATTATTTATAGATGTAGAAAACAATTCAGTTTTTTCTTTATGATCAATTACAGTAAAAACAGCATCGGCAAATGTTTGAAATATCCGATAATCGTTTGGTGTATCACTTAACTTCCGAGTGGTTACTAGTACATGTATTTCTAAATCTGATTCATCTATATCTACAAATTTTGTAGTTAAATTACTTGCAAAATATTCTTTTATTACCGGTTCAACATGTTTACTCATTATAGAATTCCCAAATTGTTTTTCATCAACAATAACTGCAATTTTAAGAGGAAGCAACTCAATTTGTATTTGACCCAATGTATTTTGTTCAAATTGATTACTAAAGGATGAGTTTTCTAAAATACTTTGTAAATTTGTTGAAATTAAAAGTGATTGAGAAGAGTTTAAACTAACTAAATTCGGAATGTTAAATGTGATATTTCCATTTTCATTTGAAGTAAAAGTATCAAAATTTTCATCACCTTCAATTCTTACATGTAATGGTAGTCCAACTATTTCTTTTTTTGTTCGTTTATCAATGCACGTGGCTTGTAATTGTAAATTTTTGTCGATACCACCTGATCTTATTGATATTTTGGAAGGTTTAGGTATTATCTTGATTCTATTAAATGATTCAACCATTTTCATTTTAATTAATGAATATAAATTTTCTTGAATTCCTGAGTTTGGTGGATATTCAACCAATATTGGTTCATCTAAAAAACTCAATATTTCTTGCATAGCCTCTTGCAAAAGAATAAAAGTTTGTGATGACAATTTTGTTTCTGCTGATTTAATCAACTCCACTGCAGTAGTAACTGCATTTTGGCGTTTTAATGCAATTGCATCGTAGTATTTTTGCTTTGATAATTTCGCTAACACATAAAATCGATCTTCAGATGTGAAAAATTTATCAAATTCAACATGTGGAAGAGAGTTCTGAATTCGAGTTTCAATTAAAGATTCAGAGTAATCATTTACATTATAATTTTGTTCAGTAATTATACTTTTGAAGTTGGATGTAATATCAATTTTTATTTGAGATGCTATTTCTCTTATAGCTTGATCTCTTGCATTTTCTCTTGAATCGTTATGGTTTATTGCAACACTTCCAACACCTACCCAATATTCACTTGTTGAGTGAGAATTAAGTATCCAATCTGGTGTTGGTGGGGGTTGGTTTGCGCAAGAAAATAATAGTAATAAAAGAGGGACTAGTTTAACAATCATTTTTTATCTTTTTTATATCCAATGGCTTTTTCGATTTCAAATATTAAACCAGAATACAATTGGGGATCATAATTTTTTAAAATTGCTCCTGGATATGTTCTTAATACCTCTCCATTTTTATCAATTAGAAATGAAGTAGGTATTGAATAAACACCACCATAATCACTAGTTATCTGATTCATATTTTTAGATGAACCATATAGTACCGGATACTTCATTTCATACGACTTTACAAAATTCTCAAGTTGTTTTTTTGTATCAGAAACACTAATTCCTAAAATTTCAAAACCATATTCATGATATTTCTCATACATTTCATTAAAGTCAGGTATCTCCATTCTGCATGGACCACACCACGTTGCCCAAAAGTTAATTAAAACAACATTCCCTTCAAGCTCTCTCAAATGATACTCTTTCCCATCAAGAGCAGAAAGGGTGAAATCAGGTGTTTTGTTAATTCCTTCTAATACTTTAGCAATTGCTTCTTTTTGTTCATCTGAAATTTGTTCTTCTCCAGCAAAGATGAAAAAATACCCAGAAAGCAAAATTGCAAGGGTTAATATTATTTTAACTATACTATTCATTAATTCTCCAATTCATATTTTTGTTTAGCATCTAACAAAAACTGTGCAAATTTATTTACATCTGGATCCATTCCAGGAAATCTAGCTAGTTCTTCATCATTAGAGTCCAAAACTACATAAAATGGAAGAGCTGCGGTTCCAAACCTATCTATTTCCATTTGTTGGTTTTCGCGGTAATTTACTCCTCCATCAGTATATAACCGAACTAAAACAAATTCAGTAAAAAGATTACTCACTTGAGGATCTTCAAACACATTTGTTTCCATCCATCTACAATTTGTGCAAGTATAACCAGTAAAATCTAAGAATATTGGCTTGTTAACATTTTTTGATTCTATTAGTGCTTCTTCTAGCGTATCAAACCACTCGACTGTATGCTTATTTCCAGATTCAACAACAATTTTTTCTCGAGAACTATCTACAATTGGAGGTAAGTACGAATCAATTAAACCGTGCAGTGGCTGACCAAACATACCACCTGATAAATACAATGCAAAGGACATAATTATAATGCTCATTACTAATCGAGGAACACCAATATATTTGGTTTCTGTATCGTGTGGAAGTGTAATCTTACCCAATAAATATAGACCCATTAATAATGAAATTACAACCCATGTTGCTAAAACAACTTGTTTTGTGAAAATACCCCATTGCCAAACTAAATCCGAGTTACTTAAAAACTTCATAGCTGCACCAAACTCTAAAAATCCCATGGTAACTTTTACTGAATTCAACCAACCACCACTCTTAGGTAATTTTGCAAGATATTGCGGAAATAAAGCTAAAAAGAAAAATGGAGTAGCAAAAGCAGTTGCAAAGGCAATCATTCCTAGGGCTGGCCATAAAAAACTACCTTGGCTAGCTGCTACCAGTAACAAACCTACAAATTGTACTGTACACGTAAATGAAGTAAGAGTGAAGGTGAGTGCCATAAACAAAATTCCAATTACTCCACCTCGACTTTCTTGTTTCATACTAAATTGACGAAAAGCAGAAGGCATTTGAATTTCAAAATGACCAAATAAACTAAATGCAAAATAAATAAATAATCCAGCAATAAATAAATTAATCCATGGACTAGATGCTATTTGGTTTGCTCCTGCAGCCCCCAAAGTAAGGGCTAAAATTAAACCTAAACTTGTAAATATTATGATGATTCCGAGTGCATATATACTCGCTGACTTGAAGGGCTTTCCACCTTCTTTTTCACCCTCTTTTGTAAAGTATGAAACAGTGATTGGAATCATTGGAAAAACACAGGGAGTTAACAACGCTAAAAATCCCATTCCGAGTGCAAACAAAATGAAAGATAGTATACCTTTTTCAACTTGGTCACCCAACTCTTCTGGTAACACGTCTGAAGTTTCATTAAGTGTGGGATATTCTTCAATAATATTGGAAACAAATTCAGTTCTTGCTGTACCATCTTCAATATTAAACACGAAAGTGAAATCATCCCATTTGGGGATACATTTTGACTCATCGCAAGCAAAATAAACAAACGTAGCATCAATTTTATGATTCCCAATTTGAATGTTTTCAGATAGTTGTAACTTTTGCGTTAATTTTATATTCCCTTCATGGTAATAAATATCCATATCAAAATTTGGATCATAAGAACTATGAGTTGAAGGTTCTGTTACGATACCACGCTTTGAAAACAAGGTTGTATCTGCATATTCAATCGCAGTTGGGCTTAAACTTTTATCTGGGTGTGTTGAATATATATGAAATCCTTTATCGATTTTTACATCAATAGTCAGGGTTATGACTTCACCCTTTCTTGCAATATTGTTATCAAGTTTAGGAGAAAATTGCACACAATTGTCTATTGCTCCACCAAACAATACAGCTCCAATAAACCAAATAAACACACTAGATTTTAAGAATTTGTTAACTTTGCTCATATCTTCTTTTTTCCTTAAGTATTTTTTTCATAAATGTGTCAAATCTTCCACGAATTCCAATAATCCCTTTTATCTTTGATTCAATTTCTTTATTAGATAGTACTTCATCCGCTTTTGTTACACCATTTCTAATTAAATCATTTATTTTATCAAATTCTGCCCAAAATATATTTTGAGTATCTGGTTCAATAACTACATCTGCCTCTAACGATCTTGCTTTACCTAATCGTGAAGTCGTTATCTGCTCAGCTCTACCAATTACTTGTAATAAATTTGGAGAAATTAACGATTCAAATTTATCAATACTAATTTCGACTGCTATTGTAAACTTTGCGCCCATTCGTTTTAACAATCTAACGGGTAGCGGACAAGAAACTCCGCCATCTACTAATAGCATATTTTCTTTTTCTACAGGTGTTATATACCCAGGAATGGCGGATGATGCCATCACTGCTTCTATTAGATTTCCTTGGTTGAAGATAATATCTTTTCCTGAATGCAAATCCAATGCAATACATGAAAATGGTATTTTTAACTCACTAAATGTTCTTACTGGTAAAAGAAATTCTAATGCTTTTTTTAATCGTTCATGTTTAAGTAAACCTAATCTATCATTCGCAACATTTAACAAAATAGTTTTTTTTACGTAGGAGGTTGCAGTTTGAAAAATAGATAAATTTGGTTGAGATGTTCGCATTAACCTATCTAAACCCATTTGCTTATACACATCACTTTTGATGAATTCTCTAAATTTATTTTCAATCCATTTGGGATCAAGTTTTGCAGCATACATTGCCCCAATTACTGCACCAATTGATGACCCTGCAATCATATCTAGATGAATATTTTTTTCGTGTAAAACTTTGAGTACTCCTATATGAACATAACCTCGAGCACCTCCACCACCTAAAGCGAGTCCAACAGGTTTATTTTTGGGGTTTAGCATTATTGTTTACAACTCGCACCCGATTGATTTTAATTGGAATTGCAGGTTTATCACTTCTTAACTTGCTTTGCATTGTTCGAGCATACTCTTCTTTAGTTTGACCAGTTGGAATCTTAGAATAGATGTATCTTCTGGTTTTAGAATCAGATAATTTTACCCAATCATTAGGGTCTTCACCATTCGGAATTGTGTTTTTACACACCATTTTTGCATGCTCATAATCTGTTGGAGTGTTTACAATATGATCAATTACATGAATTCGGTCAATTACTTCACCAAATACAGTATATTTACCATCCAAGTGATTTGCATCAGCAACGCATATAAAAAATTGACTTCCTGCAGAATTTGGATCTTGTGCACGAGCCATAGATAAGACACCTCGTTTATGTGGAATATCATTAAATTCTGCATCCACAGTCCAACCCGGTCCACCTGTTCCATCATTATTTCTTTCGCCATCTCTTGAAAGAATATCTCCACCTTGAATCATAAAACCTTGAATAATTCTGTGAAAAGTTGTTCCATCATAGTATCCACTATTAGCCAATTTTTTAAAATTAAGACAATGATTTGGAGCTACTTTGGGAAACAATTTTAATTTAATCGTACCTTTAGATGTTTCCATAATCACAACATCATCTTCAGAAACTGGTTCGGGAATAAAATCTTTTGCTTTTTGCATAATCTCATCAATTTGATGTTGAATTAATGGTTGATTACTTTTATTCTGTTCATAATTTGGAATAAGACCTTTTAACTGTAACCCTTTTGATAAATCAAATCCAGGATTTATTTTTAGCGAATCTTGTTGTGAAAACAAGAAAAAAATACTCATAACTAATATCAAAATTCTTTTCATTTTCTACTTTCCTGTCCTTCCTCTTTGTGTAATGGGAGTGTTATCAGCACAAAGTGGACATTCATCCACCTCCCAACTTCTGCTTGGCAAACTCACTAATGATTTTGAAGGTACCCCAAAGTCTATAGTTGTACTACTTCTATCTACAAGATACATAACACCTACAATATCTGCTTTTTGTTTCTGTGCTAACTCTATAAGTTCAAAAATTGAACCACCTGTCGTAACAATATCTTCTACAATTAAAACTCGAGTTCCTTCTTCAATGGTAAATCCGCGTCTAAGTTCCATCGTACCATCAATCCGTTCGCTAAAAATATGTTTTTTTCCAAGATAACGACCTACTCCGCCAGCTAAAAGTATTCCGCCCACAGCTGCACTTAACACAAGTTCAATTTCTTGATCTTCAAATGGACTAGCCATTGCTGCAGAAATTTTATCAAGTGCAATGGGATTTTCAAGCAGTCTGAATTTTTCTATATATCTATCACTATGTCGTCCTGAAGTTAATAAAAAATGACCATTCATAATTGCTCCAGACCATTCTAACAAATCTAAAATTTCTTTTGATATCATACATGCTCCTGAATTTTATGAGTATAATTTTTAGCTAATTTTCTAATACTTTCAATTGTTCCATCTTCGGGATATAAAATCCCACGTGATACATTAACAATACCAACACCGTTTTGATTACCAATTTCAATAGAGGTTTGCAAGTCCCCTCCTTGAGCTCCAATTCCGGGAATCAACCATGATAATCCTTTAGATTTAGATCTAATTTGACTCATTTGATCTGGTTTTGTGGCACCCACAACTAAACCCATATTTTGTTTTGAATTTAACTCTACTACAAGTTTTATTACATCTTCATAAAGTGTAGTTCCATTACTTTGTTTATATTGAAAATCATATGCACCTTTGTTCGAAGTCAATCCTAAAACAAATACTCCATATTTTTCATCTTCACAAAAGGGTTCAATAGAATCGCGCCCCATATAAGGAGCTACGGTAACAGCGTCACAACCCATCCCTTCGAAAAATGCTTTTGCATATTGTTTCGCTGTATTACCAATATCTCCACGCTTTGCATCAGCAATAATAATTGCTCTATTATCAACATATTTGACAAGTTTTTCAAAGACGGCAAGGCCTTTGGAACCAAAGCGTTCAAAAAATGCGAGATTTGGTTTATAAACTGGACAAATATCAATTGTTGCATCGATAACAGATATAGCAAATGATTCCATCCCATCTATTGTTTTGGCAAAAGTATTTGGCATTCTGTCTGGGTCAATATCCAAACCAATGCATAATCTACTATTTTTTGATAAACAATATTGTTTCAATCGTTGATTAAATGAATGTGTCATAGTCTGAAATTTACTGTTATTATACATGTAAAAAAATGTGAAAATAATATCCTTTGGCATTGGGCAATAGAAAATATATTCATTAAATTAACAGTACCTACATGGAACAATTATCATTAAATATAGGGGAGCAATCCCAGATAAAAATTATTGCATCATCTGCATTCCATTTTCGAGTAGAACTTGTTAAAAAAATTGGAAAGGATGATGTGGATGGATTGATATCTGTTTCCAAAGACATGGCACATAAGTTTGGGAAACAAGCTTTACTCACAAAAACAAATATTCCTAAGTACTTTAATCCAAAGACTCTACCTTTCATTGCACGTTATAAAGGAGAAATTATTGGATACATAATTGGTGTACCAATCGAGCATTTTAAACAAGAATCATGGGTACACTTTGATGTGAATTTAGGGAAACAGAACACATTATATACTTACGCTTTTGTAATAAAAGAAAAATTTAGGAAAAAAGGTGGGTATGCTAAAACACTAAAACGAATCTATATTAATTGGGCAAAGAAACAAAAATATTCGTTTGTTACGGGTCATGTTCAACAGGGAATTGCTAAAAAATTTACTTCCAATACTGAAATAGTCAAAGTTTTTCCAAAATGGTACGATTTAAATGTACCATTTGAATATTACAGAAGACCTCTGAAAAAATAAAATTATGAAAATTTAATTAATTCTTCGATTCTTTCTTGTGTTTCATCTGATTGTTTAGAAATTAGTGTACTAACATCTGAAAGTGCTTGGTTATAAAAATAATTTCCAATTTTGTCTGAGAAAAATTCAAGTAAAAACATTGCATCAAAATTTCCAATTTCCTGATCTAAATTTTCAGTAAAATATTCTTGAATTTCACTTACAATTTTATCTGTATTTTCTTTAGATAGTTTAATCAT
>CAZCRK010000052.1:2284-11920 GCA_964501035.1 uncultured bacterium | reverse complement strand
GTTATACTATATTCAAAACAAAAACTGAAGGATGTAAATAATCCCCAAAACAGTATCAATTTATTCATTCATTCCTTTAATTGTAATATTAAGATAAGCAAATCTTATTAACACGAGTCTTAAACACTGCAATAAGGAAAGTTCCAACAAATAATCCCAAAACAATTAAAATTTCAAATTGGTACTTTTGGGGCTCTACCCAGAATTCTTCAAACATGTCCCATCTGCCAAGGATTTCAACTGCATTCCAAAAAATAACTACAGTAGGAATAGCATAACGAATTGCTCCCCCTATGTTATTATATTTCAAGAGTTTCCCAATTAGGAAACCAGACCAAAGCAGGGAACCAATAAAAATACCTTTAGTGAAAATATGCTGATCACCAAAAATAGTTTTATCGTAAGCTACCATGAGAAGAACATAAAAAATCCAAACAACAAAAATAGTTTCTGTTGCGGTAATTCTAGCATAATTTCTTTCTTTGATAGCAGGTTTTCTTTTACTGCTGAATCCAGTATATTTTTGAATCCATATAAAGAAATTACATTGTGTACTTGTGCTAAACATAAAATGTCCCACAAAGGAAAGCAAAATTCCTATCGATGATGGTAGAATTAAATACTCAGCTTTGGTTACGATTTCTCCATTCACCATTTCTGGTGCAATGGATAGTTTTTGGGCAAAATATACAAAAGAAAATTCTACCCAACCTGTCCACATAAGCAATCCTGCGAATAGTCCAAGCCATGTTGCAGAAGCTTCATTATTTTGTTTCATTCCGACAATTAGCATTACGAAACCAACTAGCCCAAGCAGAAAAGCAGATATAAATTTTTCATTTTCACCCAAACCAATTTCCATAAGAATCATGAGTGTGTGGCCCAATGGCATTGTAAACAATACCACCACAAATGCGAGTAGGCCAACTACAGGTTTTTTGTTAAAGCTCATTATAATATCCCATTTTTAAAACTTACACCGACAACTACAAATAACACAGATAAAATGGTAACTGGAATAATATGCCAAGCAAGAGCTTTTAAATTGTGGGTGCCCAGTTTTGGAATAATTCGTAATCTTGCATCCAATGCTAATATTGCAGTTAATCCAAGTAAAATGAATTTATACGTAAGATGTGTTTGAAGGTGGTTTGAAAACCCAAAGAAATCTGTAAATGTGGGAAAGTAGTTGTACGCAAGTAATACCCCAGTTACAATTTGTGTAAGTAATGATGGAATACCTATTTTTTCATAAATAGACTCAAAATTATTTACAATATCTGGATTATTATTTGCCAATGCTTTGGGCAAAAATCCCAATGAAAGAACAAGGTGACCCCCTGTCCAAATGGTTGCTGAAATAACGTGAAGTAGTAAAATAATTGAATGCATAGTTTTTCCTAGTTTTTTAGTGTCATTTTTAATTGAGAACGCAAATGTTTTTCAATGTTTACATTATATTGAAGTTTATAATCACCGACAAATTTTTGCCAGATATTATGTACTAACGATTTGAATTCAAAAAATTCACCTGGATTTAATTGCATAAATATTCGATGCTCTAACAAAGGAACTGCTACAGTTTCAGGAATTTTACTCGGGTTTGAATAATAAATTGATTCTTGTGTATGTAGTATGTTTGTGAGTGAGTGGAACTGAGATACAGATAGTTTAACAGCAGTAGTCCCAAATTTAATGTGAAAGCTTGAGCATGATTTACATTGGTAGATTTCACCATTTTCTGTGCTTTCGTAATATGTATAATTTCTTTTTTTCATTTTTCCCTTTCGTGTTGATCCTAGCGTAGGTAACTGGAATATGAATGTAGGAAAACGCTACACTAGGATTCAAAACACAGTAAATAACTAACGCCGTAAGTTAAATGAGAATAAATCTCAATACCAAATAAAAAATGAAATTATTTTGAGTATACTGAATTAGCTCGTACTATATAACGTTGTGGGGAATCACCATCATATTGGAATGGGTAACATGTGACGAGAGTAAGACAATCAAAATTTGTTGGGTTTAACCATTCTGTTTGATTGGGTTCAATTACTTCTAAGTGAGATACTTGATAAATTTGTAATCCTGCATCATATTCCAAACCAATAAAATCACCCTCACTTATATTTTCTAATTGTTTAAAAAAACTATCGCGGTGACCTGCTATACCAATATTGCCTGATTCACCAGGGAATGAAGTTCCTTCAATATGCCCAGGTCCAAATGCGAGAGCTTCATTGTTTGCATTGTCTAATATAACATGAGATAGATCAATAGATGGAATAATGAGTTTTCCTGCAGGCACAGAATCCGACCAATCCCACGCCTTTTGAACTTCACCCGTAGATTGTTGAGTAAACCATGCCATGTTTAATAAATGTTGAGCAAGAATACCCTTTACATAATACCATCCTGATTTTGTCGTAAATGCGACTCCAAGAATGAGAATGCAAAATATGACATACCGTATGAATTTCATTTCTCTTTTACAGAAACAAAACGGGCTAAACTACCAGCTAGTAGTATTAGCAACATTCCAATTATCCCAAATAATGGGGCAGAACTTCCAGTTTTAGGAATTACAACGGTATTGATTGAGGATTCAGCATCAGCAAATACTTTTTCAAAATCCCAACCCTTAGGAATATGGGTTGGAATGGCACTTTTCATGCTCTTGCCCTCGGGGTTTACAATTTTATGTTCAACTGCAACAAAGGATGTAAATTGTGTTAGTAATTGATAGTCTAAAGCTAATTTTAGTACTTCATCTCGTTTGTTTCTATCACCAAGCCAATACTCCTCCATAAGTTGAGATATTTTTGCACGCGCCCAAATCGTTGGAATTGCAGGGTCTTTACTTGCATTTTCTGTATTAAGTTCAATGGATAGTTTTATATACCCTTCAGGGGTACGACCCGTTAGAATTGCAGGTTTATCACTTGAGTCTTGCATTTTTCCTACAACAAAAAGGGGCTCACCAATAAATAAATCTGGAATTGGATTTGGAAACAGTTCTGGACTCCCTTCAATATGCAATTGTAGGTCGGTGAGTGCGGGTTGCTCAATTTTATGGAACAGTTCAGAAATTTTACTTTCAACCTGAGATGTAGTTGAAATATACGTAAATGTCCCACGCCCTTCTCTTGCAATTTTACGTAGTAAAAAACTATTCGGTGCTGACCCAATCCCAATAGGGAATAGGCGTGAGTTATTAATGTTCCAATGAACCAAGTTTATGAGATCCTTCTCATTTCCTACCGAACCATCGGTTAAAAATATGACCATGTTCACAAGATCATTGTGGGTCATCATTTGCATTCCTAGTCTAAGGGCAGGGTGGGCATTGGTTCCTCCCATTGCCTTTAAATTGTATATGAATTCAAATGCTTCCGCTTTATTATTTTTTGTTGCTTTTATAGTGCTTCCCTTAAATAAATAGTTCTCATCATCAAAGGCGATAATATTGAAGTAATCATCTTTACGTAAGCTTTGAACCATTTGCTCTAATCCTTGTTTGGCTTGACCAATTGATTCGCCACTCATTGACCCTGACACATCGATTATAAATACCATTTCTTTGGGAAGTATTGTTTGTGAAGTTTGTTTTGGAGGAACTGCCATAAGCATGAAATAATGTTCATCATTTTCAACGGCAGTAAACAGTGCAGCTTGGGGTTCAAAACCTTGTTTAATAGTATAGTCTAAAACAAAGTCCCTATTTGGAATAGCAACATTATTTTTTAATGATATTTGGTAAATATTTTCATCTAACTTTTCTGTAATTATATAATGAGATTCACAATTTACATCATCAATGGGCAACCCAGAATCAAGTGTTACAGTAATACTAATATTATGGCCATCTCTATATCCTTTTGGAAGAACCGGCGGTGTGATTTTGGATGCATCTGGAACAATATCGGTATCCTGAGCCCATCCATTTCCAGAGTAACCTGTGATTTTGTTACCCGGAATAAAACGGGGAGCAACCACAGTTGGAAAGCGTAGTGAAAATACTCCGTCTTCATATTGTACGGGTGCAATATATTCAAGACGAATAATGATTACATCTCCGGGCATGATATTTGCAACAGAATTGGTAAAAATATTGGGTCGTTGTTGTTCTGTTAAACTAGCTCGCTTTCCTTCTTTTTTTGCTTTTTCATAAATTATTTTAGCTTCTTCTTTTTCTTTAATTACCCCCTGGATTAAACGGTCATTAATGAGCATTTTCATATCATGCACTGCACCATTTTCGGGTAATGGAAAAACATAAATTGCTTCAATTGGGAAATTTCCAGTATTGGTAAACACCTGATTGATAGTTGTCGTTTCAACCGCTCCAGTTATGTGAATATTGGCCTGAGTTTCTAAGTTTGGAAGCACATGCAATAAATTTGGGTCTTCAGAATCTCGAAAAACGAGTGTTCCAGTTTGCACGTCTTTCATTCGTATGAGTGGATGTTGTAATTCAGTTGGAATCTCAGCTTTTTCTGTTTGGGTATCTGCAAACATGATTGTAATGCTGGTGATAAGTGTAAAAAATGGTAGTAGTGTATTCATATTTTCTCCTTGTTATATCATTGTTACGGAAGGAGAAAATACTTTCTTGCTAAGAAAGTTTAATCAATTGAAATTTTTGTAAATAGAGATCGTTTATCGTGTTGAATGAGCATAGAATTAAATGCTTCTAATCCTATTTTTTGTTGATTCCAAAGGAGCATTGATTTTGCTTTTTCAAACCCACACCACACCAAATCACAATGTTCTTTGGAAAGTGTTACGGATGTACTTTCTACTTCCACTCCAAAGACAGGAATTAAATTCATCCTATCTTCACATGCTTCATAAAAGTGATTTACAACATCAATTGTCCATATGGACTTTGGAACAAGTCCTGTTTCTTCGTTTAACTCACGTAATGCAGTTTGAAATGGCTTTTCATTTGGTTCAATTTTACCAGTTACACATTGCCAAATACCCGGATATTTCACATCGTTAGTTCGTTTCAGAAGCAAGTATTGTGGAATATCATTTTCCATACGAACAATATGACAATCAATGACACGTACTTCAACAGATGTCATAGGGATTCATTTTCATATCGCTGTAAAAAACTATTTGCCCACGATTCAAATTCTCCATTGATAATCTGGATTCGCATTTCTTTCATTAATTGAATATAAAAATGCAAATTGTGGGCTGTAGCAATGCGTAGCCCCAATATTTCATTGGTTCGAAATAAATGGTGTAAATATGATTTTGAATATATTTTAGACATTTCCGAGTGACTTTCGGAATCAATAATGGAAGTATCAGATTTATATTTTGCATTTTTGATATTTACTTTACCATCAAAAGTGAAAAGTTGTCCATTTCGTGCATTTCGGGTTGGCATTACACAATCAAACATATCCACACCACGTGCAACACATCGCACCAAATCAGCCGGTGTACCCACACCCATTAAGTATCGGGATTTTTCGTGTGGCAATAATGCGCAGGTTAATTCTGTGGTTGCCAGCATGTCTGGTTTGGGTTCACCTACAGCCAACCCACCAATGGCATAGGCATCTGCATCCAACTCAACTAATTCACCAGCAGACCGTTTCCGTAATTCAGGGTCTGTTCCCCCTTGCACAATTGGTAGTAAAATTTGTTTATGACCATATAAAGGTTCTGTGTTTTTATAATGTTGCATACCACGTTTTGCCCATTTTGTAGTTGTATTTAGAGCATCAATCCACGTTTGATAATCGGCATCACCCGGTGGACAAACATCTAGCATCATCATAAAATCTGAACCAATGGACCGTTGAATATCTACAATATTCTCAGGGGTAAAATGATGATATGAGCCATCCAAATGAGATTGAAACGTCACTCCATCATCGGTTATTTTTCGGAGTCCTTCTAAACTAAAAATTTGGAATCCACCTGAATCGGTTAGTATAGCGCCATCCCAATTCATAAATGAATGGAGACCACCTGCTTGTTCTAAAATATCCGTTCCAGGGCGAAGGTATAAATGATAGGTATTACTTAATAATATTGAGCTGGGTAGGTCTTTTATTTCATTGGATGAATGGGTTTTAACTGCACCGTAGGTACCAACAGGCATAAAGAAAGGGGTTTCAATATCACCATGGTCTGAAGATAAAATACCTGCCCGAGCCGATGTGCTTGGACAGGTCGAAACCAAATCAAAAACAGACATAAAGAGTTGACTTAATCTTTGGTTTTTTTAACAGGAGCTTTTTTTGTTGTAGGTTTTTTAGCTGTTGTTTTTTTAGCAGCAGTTTTTTTTGCCGGAGTTTTTTTAGCAGCAGCTTTTTTAGCTGGAGTCTTTTTAGCAGGAGCTTTTTTTGTTGTAGGTTTTTTAGCTGTTGTTTTTTTAGCAGCAGTTTTTTTTGCCGGAGTTTTTTTAGCAGCAGCTTTTTTAGCTGGAGTCTTTTTAGGTGCTGTTTTAACTTCAGCAACCTCAACTTTTGGTGCAATTTTTTTCTTTGCTGGTTTTGCTTTTGCTAAAGATGCTTTCTGCAATTTTTTCATCCGTTCAACATTTTTGCGGTGCTTTCTTCTAGCTGTTTTACTCTTTTTATTCATATATCCTTCCTAAATATTAAAATATATATTTGAAAAACGGGGTAAATCTACGCAAGATTGACACAATGATTGGATGCAAATTTGTATTATCCCTGAAATTTAGCCCAATAAACTTTATATTTTGTAAATTTGGATGAGCAAATGAGGTCAAAATGAATCAAAAACGTTACAATCTAATCACTTCAATCATGTTTGTATGTATATCACTTGCACACCTATGTCGGTTAGTAGATGCAACTTATGTACGAGTAGGCGGTCATACTATTCCATTTTGGGCATCTTGGGTTGTAGTTTCCATTTTCGGATATTTTGCAGTAATTGGATTCAAATTGATAAAACAAAAGTAAGGGTTTCATCTTGGCAAATACCGTATTGAAGACAGAAAATAGAAGAATTAAAATTATGTGTGGTTTAAATTTCATGCGAATCTTCTTGTTTAAATACCCTCGGTAGGGACAGGGTTCCCTGTCCGTTGTATGATTGGGTACAATTTAGACGACGCAACCTCGCCCCTACAAACATTTTGGGGGATGTATAATCAAATCCCTGTAAACGAGGTGATTTTCTTTTGGAGAGTGTCATATTATTCTTCCAGAATAATATTCACCATCATTACAATGTCTATAACGTCAACAGTACCATCTTCATTAACATCTGCATTGTCGTAGCAGGTGAAATCCGATGGGGGATCATCAATGAGAATTAACAGATTTACGACTGAAATTATATCCAAGACATTCACAATTTCATCATTATTGGTATCACCCACCACATCTGAACACTCACTACAAAACTCTGTATTTTGATACCCAATAAATTCAACAGTACAATCTGGGTAGGGTGGGCATAGTTCATTTCCATAAATTCTAAAATGGGGTTCACCGGAACAATTTCCAAAAAACAATTCGGGGTTCAAGCTACATATTTCATCTGGGATATATCCATTTAACAGATTCCCTTCGAGCCATAACCATTCAATATTTACCGCATGGGCAATTTCTATTGGAAGCTCACCTTCAATATTATTTTCGGATAGAAATACACTTTGCAAATTTGGTATATCCCAAAATTCAACGGGAATCGATTCAATTTGATTATTTCGAAAATATGTACCATGAAGATTTTGCATATTGACTATTTCAGCCGAAATACTCGTTAACTGATTGGTCTCAACATGGAGTGAATACAAATGATTCATAGTCCATAATGTGCTTGGAAGCTCTGTAATATTGTTATTGGACACATCCAAAATAAGGAGTGAATCAAGAAGGTTGATAGATGCAGGCAAAGTACTTAGTTCCAGATCATTTGCGTATAAATGAATAAGATAACCATCCTCCCATGTTTGCAGACCAATATCAAACGGAGATTCCATTTCTAGTTCACTATGTGTAATTAAATCAACCAATGACACTAAATTATCAGTATAAAAACAGTTGCCATCGGATTGAACATTCTCAGGAAAAGAATGGCTATATGTGAATCCAGCCTCACAATCTTCAGAACAATACCCCAAAGGATCAGTCCCATCCCAATTTGGGTCACAATCACCACAATCATAGCCAAATTCAGTGCAGGAAAAATTCACAGGTGTGAGGTGGTCGCAATAACCATCACCCAACCAATCATTCCAATAATCTAGTGGAACACAGTCTAGAACACAATCATAATACCCAAATGAGCCATCCCAAGGAGCTTCACATTCATCACCAATTTGTGGGTCGGGTTCTACAACCGGAACGGTACATTGATCCGAAACATCCATATCCATCAACTGACCCATGCCATCGCTCATGGAAACATTTGCAAATTCAAAATGTATGTCTAATCCACTATCCCCAATCACATTATATTGAAGATTGAATATATTTCCTGCACCAGCAAACATAGTTGGAGTTCCATCAAAATCAAAACTTATTACGAATAATGTATCTTCATTAACTGTCCAACTTACCATTTCACCATCATTTATAACTTCACTGGTTGTTACTTCAGAGAACTCAATTAATTCAGGGTCAAAAGGAATGTCAAATTGAATACCCCATACATCTTCAAAGGCATCAATATTTATCGGCAGTATATTCCCTTCACTCCCCGCCACTACTTCATCAGGGCAGTCAAAGGTTAGGGTGACCTCTTGGGCGAGGGTAAAATTAAAAATTGAAGATAGAAGAATTAAAATTATGGGTGGTTTGAATTTCATTTGAATCTCCTTAATTTATTTTCTTTATCCTAATCCCATTTGGCAGGGTTTGCATCAATATAGGATTGAGTGTTCCAATAATCTTCATCATTACGAATAATATGGTCAAAGAAAGACCGTTGCCAAAGTTTAGTACCGGGGGTGTTTGTTTTTTGGTTGATAATTTTTGTAGTAAGATATTTGAAATATGCAATTATCTGACCCAAAGCAGGTCTCGGTAGGGACAGGGTTTCCCTGTCCGTTGTATGATTGTGTGCAATATCTGGCGAGGTGATCTCGCCCCTACGGTTTGGAATTGGGTTTAAATCCGCCGTGTTAATCTGGTTTGATTTGAATTTGTTTCCTGCTTTATGGTTTTGCATAATATCTGGCGAGGCGACCTCGCCCCTACGGTTTGTAATTGGGTTTAAATCTGTCGTGTCAATTTGGGATGATTTGAATTCGTTTCCTGCTTTATGGTTTTGCACAATATCTGGCGAGGCGACCTCGCCCCTACAAATATTATTGATTGATAAAAGTCCATGAAAATGGTTGGGCATGGTAACGAATGTATCCAATGTAATATGGGGGTAATGGTTGGGAAGTTTCATCCAACATTCATTCACAATTTCCCCCTTCCAGTTTAATTGCATTTTCTCGTTTACTACCTCACCAAACAAGCATTGCTTATGTTGGGCGCAAATGGTGACATAATACATGTTAGCATTGGAATAATCAAATCCCTGTAAACGAGGTGATTTTCTTTTTGGGAGTGTCATATTATTCTTCCAAAATAATATTCACCATCATCACAATGTCTAAAATATTAACAGTACCATCTT
>CAZCRK010000052.1:0-2184 GCA_964501035.1 uncultured bacterium | reverse complement strand
TCCAAAATAATATTCACCATCATCACAATGTCTAAAATATTAACAGTACCATCTTCATTAACATCGGCACTATCGGTACATTCATAATTGCATTCCCATATACAAATTATAGATAGAATGTCCAACACATTTACAATTTGGTCATTGTTTACATCGCCTGGAACAGTGCAATATTGAGAAATTGAAACACAATCGTCAACTTCAATATTTTCTATACTTTGTCCAGTTGTATTTGACATTAGCACATCTGTAATACATAATTCATTTTCGATAAATTCATCAAATTCTAATGTAAATGCTACTCCTTCACGCCCTTGAACATTAAAGTCGCCAAATGCAATCACAATTGAATCTGATGCGGAAATCATAATAAAGTAATCTCCCAAATATCCCCATTCATTTCCCCAAAGTGCATCATTTATAATTCCCCCATTAAGAGTAAACTGAAACCCAGTTACTCCATCATACCCAGGTGGGTCATTTACATTCATAATAATTTCAACTGTATTTTCAATGGGGTCAATTTCACCAAAACCCAGATACACTTCCAGTTCTTCCTGCGGTTCAACTACAGAAATGGTGCATGTATCTGAGAAATCAATATTTTCAAAAATTTCAAAACCAGGAGATTCAAATGTTGAAGCATCAATTATAGATACATTAAATTCTGAATCATTTGGTGGTGCGTTATATTCAATATGAAATAGAGTACCATTCCCAGGGTCGATTAATCCACCAGAAAAGTTAAATGTTATAATGTTTAAGTAGGTTGAATCTAAAACAAAAGATGTTGTGTTCCAACTTGGCAGTACATTACCGTTTATTACATCTATTAATTCAATTTCAGTTGACCCCAAATCCAATTTTAATTCAAATCCGTCAAGATAAATATCATTCTCCAAATTAATAGTAAGTATATTTCCCTCACTCCCTGCCACCACCTCCTCAGGGCAGTCAAAGGTGAGGGTGACCTCTTGAGCGAGGGTAAAATTAAAAATTGAAGATAGAAGAATGAAGAATATGGGTGGTTTGTAGTACATGTGAATCTCCTTGATTAAATACCCCTCAATTTAGCCATGATTCTACCATATTTACAAATACGCTGGCTCCAATCAGCATTGCCTCTTCATCAATATTAAAATGTGAGCAATGATGTGGTACACTCATGAGTGGTTTACCCTTGGGTGAAGAGCCAATAAAAAAGAAACAACCGGGTACTTTTTGAGCAAAGTAACTAAAATCTTCTCCCCCCATAGATAAGTACGGTTCGGTTGCGCCTTTTCCCACAATGTTTTGTGATGCTTCAAACACACGCTTTGTTACATTGGCATCATTGATTGTTGGTGGATATCCATCCCAATATTGAAAAGTAATATCTGCTCCAAACATATTTTCAGTTCCATCAACTATGTCGTGCAACCGAGTTTTGATTAACTGCCTATTTTCTTCAGAATATGCGCGAGTTGTTCCTTCTAAATGAACTGAATCTGAGATAACATTAAAATTTGACCCACCATGAATGGTTCCAACTGTAACCACTGTACTTTCGAGTGGATTTGTATTTCGACTAACTATGGTTTGAAATGATTGAATAAGATGTGAGGCGACCACAATCGCATCTACCGTCCCTTGAGGTGCAGCGCCATGTCCACCAACTCCTTTTATCTGAATGTCAAATCCATCCGCAGCAGCCATAACCGGCCCCGATTTTACACCAATGGTTCCCACTTCTTGATAGTTCCACATATGCGCCCCAATGATTGCATCCACTCCGTCAAGTGCACCATCATCAATCATGTATTTCGCGCCACCTTCACCCTCTTCAGCAGGTTGAAAAATAAATTTTATACATCCATTTAATGCAGATTTCATATTGCTCAATACCTCTGCAACACCTAATAAAGTTGCAACATGGGCATCATGACCACAGGCATGCATTTTTCCATCATGAACAGACTTAAAGGGGAGGTCTCCCGTTTCTTGAATGGGGAGAGCATCCATATCTGCTCGCAAGGCGATGGTTGGTCCATTTCCATTGCATTCCAAAACCCCCACAACACCTGTTTTACCCACATTTTCTTGAATGGAAATACCGAGTGATGCAAGGCGTTCAGCCACAATTTTGGCGGTGCGGACTTCCTCAAATGCAAGTTCTGGATGCTTATGAATATCTCGCCGAGTTGC
>CAZCRK010000051.1:0-11944 GCA_964501035.1 uncultured bacterium | reverse complement strand
AAGCATTCATAGCAACATACAACAGGGATGACATAAATGACAAAACCACCATCGCCATGACTATAATTATATTCTACGCCACCATCTACATATTCAGGGAGTAAATGACTATCTATAATTTGATCTTGGAAATCAAAATGATGAAGCCCAAATTGAGATTGAACCGTATTGTTTAACAAACTTTCATTTCCTTGCCAATCAAGATACTTTGCATGGTAATTTCGCATCGCATCATCATAGGGGTCACAAAAACGCAAATCATTATCGCCAGGTCCATGGTTTGGGCAACCTCCATGACTACCTGCTAAATCATTGGGTTGGGGAAATGGTGTATTAAATCCATCAGTATCCAAATAGGGCGGCATTAAATACCACCATTGTTTTACTATAAACCCTCCGGGTCCATCATCAAAAAATTCTATATCTGTCATTATGAGCGTATCACGCATAAAGTTACCAGGAGTCCAATTTAGCATACTTGTTGCATCTAAAATTAAATCTGCATAACGTTCAACCTTTCGATAATGTCTTTCCATAATAGACCAATCCAAACAAGTTGCATTAACAGTATCTAATCCAACAGGTTCTGCTTGAAATACTGCATTTTCATTGCATCCATTCATGTCAGGTGAATGCACACCTTCATCATCTTCAACAATTGAAACTAAATTCTCGAAGGTAGGACAACCACCACTAGTTGGTCCACTCATAACAAAAGTTCCATTTGTTTTATAAGTAATTTCACAAAAATCAGTCTGAATGACATCGCTACTTCTAAAATTAACTTCTCTTCTTTGATTTTCAGTTGGAATATTGCCATTAAATACAAAAGGCGCACCACCTGCTTTTTCAGAATCAGTTAAATAAAAATATTTACTTAAATCTGGTAGAGAAGATGTTTTTAGTTTCTTAAATCTTTTTATTGTTAGTGATTTTCCATAAAGATTTTTAATAGTTGCTATCCCTGTGGAGAAAGATGACCTCTTTGATTCTCGATTTTCTAACACCTCTTTTACTTCTACTTCATAAGAACCCATATTGGTAGGATTCCCCTCTAAATCGGAAATTGTATTTGATTCTGAATATTCAATAAAATCTTTTGCCATAACACCGTGTGCATTCAATGCAATTCCAGATTCTGCATTATATAAAGCCTTGGTTTCAGCAATTCTATAGTTGAGTTGATACGATTTTTGATAAATGGAACCCAAGTATGAGAATGTAATACCCATACCCACAACAGAAAAAATAACTGCAATAGGCAAAGTCATCCCGGATGATATATTAAACTTTAACTTCATATTCCCAAAGACTTTATGAATATAGAACTTGAAAAAACTTCTCTTTCAAAAGATAGAGTTTCTATTACTTTAGAGTCATCTACTTCATCCATGACTTCCACATTCATATAACAATAATTTTTTGCTAAACGAATTTTTTCATCTTCACCCGGATCTGCACTAGGAATTCTACATCCCCAGTTAACAAGTCTATATTGTTTTTGCCGTTGCTTATCAGTTGCAAAATAATGTTTCATTGGTAAACTGTTTTTTAGAAAACCGTTACGTGAATCAAATTTATAAATTGTGGAGATAGGTTCATTTTCACTATCTAATGTTTGAATTGCTAGTTGTTGAAATCCACCATACTGACCTCTTTGATAGTCGTCACATACACGTAATGAGTCAACAATTTCATCCAATATGTCATTACAGTAATTGATCACTTCAGTTCGTGTATTTTCTTTTACTAGGTGATGATTGGCTTCAGTAAAAATATAAAACATTCCTAATGATATTGCACCAGTAATTACCATTGAAAGCACAACTTCGACAAGAGCAAAACCAGAGCTTGATATTTTATCCAAAAAAATCATTTAAGAGCCAATTGGTATGTTATAAATTCTAAATTTTTGCTTACTTCTTTACCAGAAGTCATATCTTCCCAATCAATCCATGTTTTTATTTGATAAAACTCAGAATATTCGCCTGAATCTCTTGACTTTCGAATATCTCGAAACAATCTGCCTGTAATTACAGTTTCGTTATCTTCATTTGTTATGAGGGTAATTGTTTTACCAAATGGTGGGTATTGTCCAGGATTAACATGAACTCCACCAGCAATTTTACTTTTCCAATCATCCGTCCAGATTTTCAATTCTTCAAATGCTTTTTCTTTAATCCGAATTGATTTCAATGAAGATGCAGAGGAAGAAACTCCCTTCATAATTGCCATTGCAGCAATTGAAGTGATGATGACACCAGTAATAACTTCAACCAGTGTAAATCCATGTTGGAGTTTCTTCAGTTTCATCTAAAATATTCCTTTTTCGAATAATTCAGAATTATCAGCAATTTGGATAGCATCCGATCGTTCAATTTCACCTTTATGAAGGAGTCGTTGTAAATCTTGATCTAAGGTTTGCATACCATCTTGTCCACCAGATTGAATGAGAGAAGGAATTTGATAGATTTTATCTTCACGAATCAAATTCTTAATTGCTGAAGAAGCCACCATGACTTCACATGCAGGGATTCGTCCATCTCTATTCTTTGTTGGTAAGAGTTTTTGAGCTATTACTGCTAACAAACTTTCTGATAACATGGATCGGATTTGAGATTTTTGACCTGATGGAAAAACATCAATAATCCTATCAATGGTTTTAACCGCTGATGAAGTATGTAAAGTTGACAACACCAAATGACCCGTTTCTGCAGCCGTTAATGCGAGCTGAATGGTTTCAAGGTCTCGCATTTCTCCAACTAAAATCACATCTGGGTCTTCACGCAATGCTGATCGTAGTGCATTTGCAAATGAATGTGTGGATTGTCCCAACTCTCGCTGATTAATTAAACAATTTTTTGAACCTTGATAATATTCAACTGGATCTTCGATTGTAATTATATGGCAATGTTTTTGTTCATTTATATGATCAATCATTGCTGCTAAAGTTGTGGATTTACCACTACCTGTAGGTCCAGTTAATAATACTAGACCTTTATCTTTCATGGCTAATTGATTAATAATTGGTGGCACTCCAAGCTCTTCAGAACTTTTAATAACCGTTGGTATTGCTCGAAACACTGCGGATACACCATTTATTTGATTGAAAAAATTGACCCTAAATCGACCTCGGTTTTCCAAAGAAGTTGAAAAATCAATTTCTAGTTTTTCTTCAAAAATATGAATTTGATTTTCATTCATCACTTCATTTTTTATGGAATCCATTGTGCTGTCATCCATTTCTGGAAGCTGAAGCTTTTTCATTTCTCCGTGAATCCGAACCATGGGTATTGAGCCTACACTTAAATGCAAATCAGATGCTTCACTGTCAAGTGCATAGCTTAACATGTCTTTGATAGAAAGACTCATGAATTAGTTGCTTTCTGTTTTGCTTTGTCCATACCCAGCAAAAATACCAGTTACAACATCAAAAACTATCTCTTTATCAGGTCCGCCTTTCATTTTAGCAGTACTAATTGCAGTAATAGTTCCCTCAACACCACCTTCTTCTGAATCACTTAAGTCAATTGTGAAAGACCATTTTTCTAAGGTAGATTGTTTAACATTTGCATATCCACCATCATTTAATTCTTCAACTGTTTTTGGCCATTCAGGATTATCTGATCTGAATACAGAAGAGTTTTCTAAAATATTCTTCATTTGTACTTTTGCATCCGATGCATATCCTTTTTCAACATAGCTGAAATAAGTTGGTATCGCAATAGTAGCCAAAATTCCAATAATCACAACAACAATTAAGATCTCAACTAGGGTGAATCCCTCTTTTATTTTATTCATCATGTTTTTCACGTTTTCTCCTTTTTTTGTGAAAGTTAATATATTAATAAAAAATAGTGGTCATTATAGACAGGTTAATTTAGGTATAAAAACAACAAACTTGAGAAATCAGTTTGTAACAATTTGTTAAAAAATATTTTATAAAAATTGACTCTTAGAGAGGAAGGTTTTTAAAGTAATGAAATTTTCAGGATATTTTTATTACATATTGTAACAAACAAATGTTATAATTATAAACTGTGCTGATATTATTTTCCGATGTATTATTTATAAGCAGTTTAATGAAATGTAAGCTATGAAGGGGAAAAATGATTATTAGATTAATTTTAATTGGTTGGAGTTTTGGTGTAGTGTTTGCATCTACTGGGCATTTTGCAATGAAAAATGATTCAGAATCCAAAAGAATTCAATTTTCAATTGGTGAGTTTTCGATTGAAACTAAAAGTGGTGATAGTAAAATAGTTTCAGATGCTTTTGGAACGTTATCTGAAAATGGTGCGCCAGAGTTACCAGTTTATTCAACCTTTTACCAGTTAAATCCGGGTAAAGATATAGAAGTCAATATGATTGTAAATGAATCCCATGTGATTTCAGATATAATTCTCTCTCCATCGCAAATTATAGCCAATGATGATGAGTATATTGAAAAAAATATCAACATTTATAATTCAAACTCTGTTTACCCTGAGCAAAATGTGACTTTATCCCAACCCATGGTCATGCGTGGTATTGAATTAGTGCAGATTAGCGTAACACCTTACAAATACAATCCAACATTGAATGAATTAGAAATTTATGATGATATTGAATTAGTCATTCAAGAAGTTGATGCACCCGAGCGAAATATTGTGAATGTGCCAAGATCACGATTGTTTGATCAGTTAATGCAAGATCAAATTGTAAACTATGAAATTTCAACCCGAAATGAAGATTATCAAACCCCTGCAATTTTGTACATTTGTGGTGGATCTTCTTTAAACCATCCATTTGTGCAAGATTTAATCGAGTGGCGACATAAAATGGGATATATTGTATATGCTGTATCTACAAGTGAAACAGGTGGTTCTAGTTCTTCAGCAATTAAAAACTATTTAGAAAATGCATATGCAAGTTGGGAAAACCCACCAGAAATAGTTGGATTTATTGGTGATACCGGAGGTTCATATGGTATTAGTACATACAATGAAAGTTGGTCTGGATATTACGGTGCTGGAGATTTTCCTTATTGTCAGTTAGATGGTAGTGATTTACTTCCGGAAGTTATGATTGGAAGAATTTCAGTCAATTCTAGTAGTGATATTTCAAATGTAATAAATAAAACAATTGCGTATGAAAAAGCAAGTCATATTAGTTCAACTGGTACCGATTGGTATGAAACTAGTGCTTTGTGCGGTGACCCATCTTCATCAGGACAATCAACTATTATAACTAATGAATATATTCAAGGGATTATGAACTCGTTTGGATTTGAGAATGTGCAGTTAAACGGTGGAAATGGTGGTTATGCTTCATGGATGCAAAATAAACTGAGTGATGGTTCTCTTTATATGAATTACAGAGGGTATTATGGAGTAAGTGGATTTGGATCATCCAATATTAATAATGCAAATAATGGTTATATGACACCTTTTGCAACATTCATAACTTGTGGTACTGGCGATTTTGATGGAACTTCATTAAGTGAATCATTTTTGCGTGCAGGTTCAGCAACAAATCCAGAAGGTGCAGTAGCGTCAGTTGGAACTTCCACAACGGGTACACATACTGCCTTCAATAATATTGTTGATATGGGTGTATATGATGGCATTTTTTCAAAGGGGCTAGAAACAGCTGGAGCAGCCGTAGCGAATGGACGTCTTTCTTTGTATTGGACATACCCAACAAACCCAAGTAGTAATGTTAGTATTTTTTCACATTGGACAAATTTAATGGGTGATCCAGCATTGCATCTATGGACAGATACCCCAGTTGAAATGGAAGTCGAACTTGCTTCACAAATTGGGTTTGGAACTAACTTTATTGAAGTAGAAGTAAATGATGTGAATGGAATAGCTGTTGCTGACGCCAAAGTCACTTTAATAAAGGGCGATGATGAAATTTTCACAACAGTTCTTACAAATGATTTAGGAATAGCATTTATTGGCTTAGACTATATTTCAGGTGGCGATGTATCAGTAACAGTTGTCAAACAAAATTATATTCCAGTTGAAAATATATTTACAATTAATGATGATGGTTTGAATATTGACGAAAGTTTACTTGTTATTGATGATGATAATTCTGGTTCTAGTAACGGCAATGGAAATGGAATTTTAAATCCTGGTGAAACGATTGAGTTATTAATTCCATTAAGAAACTACTCATCTTCAACTATAACTGGTGTTCAAGCTTCATTAACTACACATTCTGAAATTGTAAATATTTACCAAACTAGCTCATATTACGGCTCAGTCGCCCCAAATGAAACCACTGATGGAATACCATTTGTTTTTTCAGTGAATGAATCAGCAATTCATCTTGAAGAACTAGAATTATTTTTAGAAATAACTACGGATGGCTGGGAAGAGACCTATGAAGCGATGATTCCATTAAACCTCATAGGTGGATATGCCGTTGTTCAAAACTATCATTTCCAAAATAGCGATATCCAACCTGGTGAAAGTGGCAGTTTTGATATAGTATTGAGAAATAAAGGTGAATATACATTAGAAGGGGTAAATGTTGAAATTATGTCGGCTAGTAATTTAGTTGATGTAATTGAAGGGGAATCTTACTTTGGTGATATTGGTCCAAACCAAAATGCAACTTCAAATAGTTATTTCTCTATCCAAACAAATGGAAATACAATTAATGGAACTATGGCTTCTGTTCAATTACATATTACGAGTGATAATGGTTATGACCGTGTTGAATATTTAGATATACAAATTGGTGAAGTTAGTCAAGATGACCCATTAGGTCCAGACAATCATGGATATTATATTTATGACTCGGGAGATTTAGGGTATAATCTAGCACCTATCTATGACTGGATTGAAATTAGTCCTGATTATGGTGGCAATGGAACCAATTTAAATATAAGTGATAATGGAAACGGTAATGGAATTACCAATAGCTCAAAAGTTGTGAATTTACCATTCAATTTTACTTTCTATGGTCAAGATTATAACCAAATTACTGTGTGTAGCAATGGATGGATTGCAATGGGCGAGTCTAATATGGAATCATTTAGAAATTATCCAATTCCAGGCGCAGGCGGTCCATCTCCAATGATTGCAGCCTTTTGGGATGATTTGAAAAATGGAAGTAATGGGGATGTATATAAATACTATGATGATAATAAATTTATCATTGAATGGTCAAATATGAGAACCTATAATAATAACTCAACTGAAACCTTTCAAGTTATTTTGTATGATAATTCATTTGGTACACCTAGTGGTGATAATGAAATTAAAATTCAATACAAAACATTTAATAATACATCAGCAGGAAATTACAGTGGATATACACCGACACATGGTTGTTACTCAACTATAGGAATTGAAAATCAATATAGTAATGTTGCATTGCAATATTCCTTTGATAATTCGTACCCAACTGCTGCCATGCCATTAGGAAATCAAACTGCAATATTTATAACAACTAACAGCCCAATTGAGACCATGATGGGTGATACTAACCAAGATGGTGGAATTGATATTTTGGATATTGTAATGGTTGTAAACGCAATTATTAATTCAATAGAATTAGAACCTATGGGTGTGTATGTATCGGATATGGATGGAAACGGATCCATAAACATATTAGATGTTATTCAAATTATTAACATAATTTTGGAAAGTTAAATAGGCAGATATGGGATAAAAGCCTCAATTTCTCATTTAGATATTGGGGCTTTTTTTCGTTATTCAAAACAGCACAATGAGCATTGAAGTAATATTATCTCTTAGTATTTTAATTTCTATTTTGATAGTTATTGGAATTGTTGAATTCAATCATCATCAAATTGTATTATCCAAGTTACCCATTCGAATTCATATTAATGGTTCACGTGGCAAATCAAGTGTAACTCGATTAGTTGCAGCTGGTTTAAGAGCAGGCGGATTAAAAACAATTGCAAAAACAACAGGCTCTGCACCCCGAATAATTGATGAAAATGGGAAAGATCAATTAATTCACAGACTACGATCAGCTTCAATAGGTGAGCAGGTGAAATTACTTCGAAATTTTTCAAAGAAAAAGCCAGATGCAGTGGTTATAGAATGCATGGCAGTTCAACCGCAATATCAGTGGGTGGCTGAACAAAAAATGGTAAAATCTACAATAAGTGTTATAACAAATGTCAGACCAGATCACTTAGACGAAATGGGATCTACAATGAAGGATATTGCTTTATCAATGGGTAATACAATTCCTAATGATGGAGTATTAGTTACAGCTGAACATGATGTTGTTCAACATTTAGTTAATGTAGCAAAAACTAGAAATTCTACAGTTGAAGAAGTTTTCCCTGATAAAATTACTGAAGAGTATATGGATAGGTTTCCGTTTCTTGAGCATCCTGAAAATGTTGCTTTGGCTGTAAAAGTTTGTGAAATGGCTGGAGTAGAAGAAGTTACTGCACTTGAAGGAATGGTACATACGCAACCAGATCCAGGTGCATTAGTCGTATGGAATTTAAAGTTTGAAGCTGTCAATAATCATTTTGTGAGTGCTTTTGCTGCAAATGACCCAAAATCAACTCTTCAGATATGGAATTTGTTTCACAATAGAATTCATGATAATCCATCATGTATTTTTTTAAATACACGTAGTGATAGAAGGTATAGAACCCATCAATTAATTGATTTAGTATTTAAACATATAAAACCAAATAGGTTGATTATTCGTGGAGATAACCTACCACCACTTTTGGAAAAACAAATGAAAAATAATTCAGAAATTGAGGTTGAAATTTTTACTGAAGCAACCCATCCTAAAACTATAATAAAATCATTTAGTAAACTAGATAACCATTTTATTATGGGAATTGGAAATATTGTGGGATGGGGTGATGAATTTTTATCAGATTTAAAAAGGCATAGAAGTTAATGGTTGAATTAGCAATTGGCTTAGGAATTGTTCTAAGTTTATTTTTTACTGAAACTCTTGGAGTAACAGCAGGGGGTGTAATTGTTCCTGGTTATATCGCATTATATTTACATGATCCCCTTCGTGTTATTGGAACATTTGTAATTAGTTTTGTAACTTTTGGAATTGTACAGTTATTATCTAAATTTATTCTAATTTATGGGAAACGAAGACTTGTAATGAGTTTGTTGATTGGATTTTTACTAGGGTATATTTCACGTAATCATGTTATGTTTACGGAATCACAATACAACCTAGCAGTTATTGGTAATATAATTCCAGGTCTGATTGCAAATTGGATGGATAGGCAGGGTGTTATCAGAACGGTAAGTGTTATAATTATAACAGCTACCATAGTACAACTGGTCATAATGATTGTTGAGAAAGGACTTATTCATGTTTAGACCAGTAATTCAACAAACGCGGGTTCTATTTGCCTTGGCAGTATTTTGTTTATTGATGTTGTTTTGGGCATCTTCTTCCAAAGATAAAGTATTGTTAAATAATTATGATGAAAAAGTTACATCAGCTGAAATTATGAATTCAGCTTTAACTGTATTAAAGAATTATAGGTTAAACCATAATTTAGCTAATATTGATACACTTAGCGACCCAAACTATACTTATTTGATTGGAAAGAAATTTGGACCAATTACCATTGACAATGCTCATCTTTCTGAAAAACAAACATCGCTTAATCCTAATTTTGCTGCTTTATTTATTGATTTGTTAAAAGAATCTAATCTTCAGAGGGGTGATTCAATTGCGATTTCCTTAACAGGTTCATACCCCGGTTTGAATATTGCAATATTATCAGCCTGTAAAACTCTTAAACTAAACCCTGTAATTATTACATCAGTTGGTTCGTCACAGTGGGGAGCAAATAATCCAGATTTTACTTGGTTAGAAATGGAAGATATTTTACTAAAAGAAAACATATTCCCTTACAAATCTATTGCCGCCTCAATTGGGGGGAAATCAGATATTGGTAAAAACATAGGTGAAAATGGACGTGATATTCTCTGGGCATCAATTTATAATAATAAAATTCCATTGATATATGAGGATAGTTTATCTCTAAATATTGAGAAGAGATTAGAGTATTACACTTCACATAATTCTCTAAATTCTTTAAAGGCATACATTAACATTGGTGATAATTCAGCCAGTATAGGGCAAGATGTAAATGCAAACTTAATTCCTCAGGGAGTTTCAGACGGATCGGATTTAATAGATTTGTATGGAAAGAGTGTAGTTAAAGAATTCGCCAATATGCACATACCTATTATTCATATTCATAATTTGAAAGATTTACAACAATATTATGCATTTCCATGGGCACCAATTCCTTTACCAACCGTGGGAGAAGGTGATTTATACTTTGAAATGAGGTATAATATTTTTATAACTCTTATTGCACTGATTTTAGCTTCTGGATTAACAATAGGTGTTGGTATATATAGTCATAAACAAATAAAAGAAAGAGTGTATTCATATGAACCTGATTCAATCTTATAAAACTTTTCTAATTTTATTTATTATTTCGTTTTCATTTGGAAAACTTATGGACCCAATCAATGAAGTGCGAAAAGAAAAAATATTAATTGGTGCAAATGAAAGTGAGTACACAATTCTCAATAAAAACCCATTGATTTATTCAATTGAGGGGTCACGTAAAATTAAAATTATTTCAAGAAGAGCAGCACCCAAAAAAAATAGAAAAAGTTTATTTTTTGGTTATGAACTTGTTATTGATGGAGAATCGTTTCAAATTGAACACACCTATAGAATAAATAAAAATGTCCAATCACCTGAACACCCTGGGCATGGTTACACATTTTCTGGAAATTATATTGTAAATATCGTCGGAGATGGTAATCATAAAATTGAGTTGATTCCTTTGGATGATTTTAATGCTCCTATTTTAATAAGGATGTTTGCTAATAAACCATTTGAAGAAGAATCAGTCAGTAATGTTCTTTTGGATAAAAATGAAGAACAAAAATATTTTTTAGATTTTACGCATGAATTTTATGAGTTAAATAGTCAAAAAGAACTATTGTTCACATCTGTTGGTGAAAAAACGATTTCAATTAACAGCAGATTGGCAATGGATTCATATTCAGATGAAGATTCATATAGACTTCGTGTAAAGGTGGATAACATAACTATTGGAACCTTTCAATTTAAAACATCTAATTCAGGGAAAACTTTCAGAAACATCAATGAGTTTGAACTTGGATATTGGAGAAGTATTCCTATTGAAGTTTCGGATGGGGAACATGACATTGTAGTCCAATTGTTAGATGAAAACAAGACAGTATTTATTCAAACTGTCGAAAAAAATAATTGAGAAAACATGTCAACATATTAGTCGTGTTAACTTCTTTCTTAGTTTCACAATCTTTTAATGTACCTGTTTATTTGCAAACTGGATTTAGTTTAGGTTATGATAGTAATTTTTTAAAACTATCTGACACTGATGAAAATAATGCAATGTATTCACCTGAAATTTTAGGAGATTCAGAATCATTTGATTCGGGTATTTTAAAACCCTCATTAAAAATTGAGTATAGTCCAGTTTTGATAAAAGATATTGAAACAAGATTTAAATTTTCAGCATCTACATCTTTTTATTCCAGTTCTAAGGATAAATTGTATTCGAAATATTTTGGTGAATTTGGCGTTAAATTTAAGCCATATCAATGGTTGAAAGTTGGAAGCAATGTAGTCCCCAAATATTATATTCGTCCATTTAAAGATGTTGATTTAAACAATGGATTATATTATCCTGCATCATTTTCAAATAATGCATGGTTTTTTTCATATTCTAATCCGATTACAAAAAAAAGTTGGGCAAAAATTAAATTTAAATATTCAGAACAGTATTATTTACCAAATCCATCTCACTTTACAGAGTACGATACAAAAGTTTTATCAATTTTATTGGCCTATTATCATAAAGTATTGAACGGAAAGATCTCAGTAATAGGATTAGCTGGAAGAGGGG
>CAZCRK010000050.1:0-11948 GCA_964501035.1 uncultured bacterium | reverse complement strand
CCGACGAGCTACCAGACTGCTCCATCCCGCGTCTGATTTACTGTCTCTGACAGCCCATAAAATTACAGTGGACTTATTTTACAGACCAAATATTATTATCAATTTATTTGTAGTTTTCCTGCACTTTTTTCAATCAAAATTGAATTTAATTTTTCTTCAAGTCCTAACTCAATTTTTAACTGAATAAAAATTTCTTGTGAAAAAAATTGTTGTACAATTTCGGCTTCAAATTGGGAAACCAATTGTTCAATTAAATTTGTGTATTCATAACTATAATTTACGGATACTAAAACCGTGGGTTTCCATTCCTGTTTAATTATTTTATGTAAGGCATTTTCAGCTGCTGTACCATAGGCACTAATAAGACCAGGAATACCCAACTTTGTACCTCCGAAAATACGCACTACAAATAACCCAACATTAATTACATTATAATGTTTAATTTTGTTTAAGATTGGAAGCCCAGAACTTCCTTTTGGTTCACCATCATCCGTAGCATATTCATCAACTCTTCCATCAATAAATAAACGATATGCACTACAAACATGACATGCATCTGGAAATTTTTCTTTGTAGAAAGCAATATAAGATTTATACGCATCTTGACTATCAATTTTATGAATATATGAAAAAAACTTTGACCCTTTGTCACGATATTCACCACTCGGTGAATTTTGGATTGAATAAAAATCCATTATTGAATAATGGTAATTTTTCTTTTTAAAATAATTTTATCATCTACCATGACATGAAGAAAATAAATTCCGGATGCAAAAGATTGAACTGGAATATTAATTATCTGACCAGATGTTTCATACTGCTTTAATTTTCCTCTTACATCATATATATTTACTTTTATATTGCTCTTATATTCATCTAATTCAAATTGAACAATCTCAGAAACAACTGGATTTCCAGAACGAAACCAAATTGTATATTCACAATTCCCATCATCATTTGTTGCTTCTTCATTATAGTTTATTGCATCTTCATCAGTGCAACCATAACAACCATTTTCACCAAAACATACACCACAGTCGTCCAAATCATCATTACCACCGTCACAAACAAAACAATCATCTAATTCTGCTGAACCACCGCATTCACCATTACAATCAACATCAACAATACAATTACCATCACAATCATAATTATCTTCTGGATAAATACAAGTGCCATTATCAATATCTACTAGTTCGTTAAAATTACATGCTTCCTCATCCATACAACCGTAAATGAAAAAACTTTGATTTATTTCGAAAGTTAAATTGTTATAACTACTCTCTGTAGCATACACAAAATGTAATTCATCACCAATATATAATCCTTCTGTATATCCATCACCAGCTGACAATATATTATTGTTTTGACCTATATAATTTAGTGTACCCAGAAAATTGTTATTTGAATGATGGATATCAAGGAAAGACGTTTCGTCAATATGAAATGACTGTATGGCTACAGATTCATTGTTTAGATTTAATGTAAATTCACCAATTTCTGATTCTGGGTCAGTAAATATTGGTTCAATAAGCCCTTGGTCTTCATAATAGTAAAATGAATCATCCACTTGGTTAAACAAATTTCTACTCACAAAGTCAACCCATACTTCTGCAAACGACGAAGAATACTCAGAACCTAAAACATAGTTAATCGCTTCAATTGGGGTATCGCCTATCTCAATGCGTTCCCAAATTTCTCTCATTATTGTGCTTTGCATTTGATTGGGAGTATCAAGTATTGTTGTGAGATAATGCCCAAACAATGCGAGACTATAACCATCCGTATCATCCCATCGTTGGTCTGGGTCATCAAAGAAATCATCAACCCAGTTTAAATAATCGTCTCCATCAGGTACTACAACATCCTCAATCCAAGTTGATGTCAATTCATAAAAGAATGCATCAAAAAAAGTGGGATACGCTTTATACCCTCTTTGAATCGCATGAAAAAACTCATGAGCTAATGTGAGACGCATTGTATTTATCCCTGGGATATAATAATCGCCTTCTTCATATTCGTTATCAATAATTAAGTAAGATGCTCCACTTCCATTTATGGGTGTATTTATACCATAGTTTAGATATCCTCTGTCTTGTAGATAAATATCATACACTCCATCATCGTCTTCAGGTTCTGGGAGATATCCCATCACATCAACGAGTACATATCGAATCGAATCTGCCATAATACCAACTTCATCCACATAATCTGGAATACTATTGTCATTAAGGTCCACTAAATTTGGTGCATCACTTCCCGTTGTATCGTAGTGGATGTAAAAATGTCCTGTTGGAGAACTTATAAATGTATCCAAATCAGGAGGATTGATTCGTTGTACTTGACTATCATGTTGCAGATGGTTTGAGAATCCACATCGGTTATTTGCAAATAAAACTGATCCTAAAAAGATAATAATGACGAGAATTTTACGCATTACTTTTCTCTAAATGAAATCCGAATGGGTACACCTTTATATCCAAAAGTTTCACGCATTCTATTTTCCAAGTATCGTTTATAGGCAACAGGGAACAATTTAGGATGGTTCGAAAAGAAAACAAAAATGGGAGGTGAATGATGCACTTGAGTTACATATTTTACTTTTAAATGTTTACCTTGTACAGCTGGTGGTGGATACCTATACATTGCTGTCTCAACAAACTCATTGAGATCTGATGTTTTTACCTTTTTACGTCTCTCATCATAAATTTCAGAGGCTAACTCAAGAGTATTCCAAATTCGTCTATTATTTTTAACTGAGATAAATTGAATAGGATAGTGAGAGACTGAAGGAAAGTGGTATTTAATGTCATCAATATAGTCTTTCATGGTATTTGTATCTTTTTCAACTAAATCCCACTTGTTAACGACAAGTACTAACCCTTTACCTTGATCAATCACATATCTCACAATATCTCTATCTTGATTTCCAAACCCTTTTGAACCATCAATCAAAACTGCTGCCACATCACAATCATCAATAACCCTATATGTTCGGACGGAACTATAGTATTCGATATTATCACCAATCTTTGCTTTTCTACGAAGCCCAGCAGTATCAATAATTTTATATTGTCGATTGAAATATTTAATATATGAATCCACTGAATCTCGGGTCGTTCCCGCTATATCAGTAACAATTGATTTCTCTTCTTTTAGTAAAGCATTCATCAATGAAGATTTACCAACATTTGGCATACCCACAATGGCAAGGTTAATTAAATTATCATCTTCAGTAGCTGGAACATTTTGTTCAGGTAACTTTGATACTATCGTATCGCATAAGTCACCAATTTTACGTCCACTTAAAGCTGCAATTGTGTAGGGTTCTCCCAAGCCTAATTCATAGAACCCAAGTGCATAGTCTTCATGAGAATTATCATCAATTTTATTGGAAACTAAAATATATGGTTTTTGCGATTTAACTATTAACTCTGCTAAAATTCTATCACTTGATGTTATTTCTGATTTTCCGTCAACTAATAATATTAACAAATCTGCTTCTTCTGTAGCTAATTCTGCTTGCAAGCGAACATGTTTATTCATAATATCATCAGTATCGGGTAAATATCCCCCTGTGTCTATGATGTTAAATTCTTTCCCAGCCCACTCAAATGACCCATAAATTCTATCTCGTGTAACTCCCTCAACAGGAGATACAATTGCATGCAGTTTTCCCACCATCCTATTAAATAATGTGGACTTACCCACATTGGGCCTACCTAAAATTGCTACAGTCGATTTAGCCAATTATATTCCTCTCAAATATTTCTAATATACTGTCATCAGTTACGTTTATAGGTGTTTGTAATTGATGTGTCATTTGTTCTAAAGTCATGTTATCCAAGGTCATATCTCCAGCATCATTAAAGATTCTAGATGACAACCAAACTGCATCTCCTAACTCCTTACCCTTTAGTTGTTCCACAATATCTTGACCAGTAAGTAAACCAGACACTGTTACAGATTCTCCAAAAAATATGTTTTTTATGGCAATACAATCTACTGTTAAATTTTCGACTTTATTTAACAATGGCTTAACCTGCTCCTCAAAAATAGGATGAACAAGTGTACCGGTTACAAGAGTAATTTTTTTACTTTCAGGAATTTGAGTGGGATATTTTTCTAAATCTCTCTCAATGTCATTCAAAAAGTGACGAACTTGTCCTACGCCATTTTCTATTAAATCTAGCCCCCCATACCACTCAATTTCCGGGAGAGATTCCTGCGCTAATATATACCACTCATCTGAAAGCAACATAAAGGGTTTATTTTCAGTTCCAGGATATTTTTCTTGTAGCTTATGGAACAATTCAATCATTAGCTTAGCATAGTTAGCATCGACAGATTCTAATTTCATTAATCCTTGCCTATATTTTGTTAATCCGACAGGAACAATTGACAATGAATTTACCATTGGGTACAAACTATACAAGTCATTAATCGTTCTAACCAAATGTTTGCCATCATTTACGTTGGGAATTAACACAATTTGTGTATGCATTTCTATGTTGTTTTCTGAAAGAAATTGTATTTTTTCTAAGAATTTATCATCTTTATTATGCAGTAAAAGAGTTTTCCGTAACTCTGGTTCGGTTGCATGCACTGAAATATATAATGGGGATAATTTTTGTTCCACAATACGATTGAGATCATTTTGCCCCATATTCGTCATTGTGACATAATGACCTTGTAAATATGATAATCGATAATCCCCATCTTTGAAATATAGTCCTTGTCTTAAATTATCAGGATTTTGATGTGCAAAACAGAATACACAATCATTCGCACAATTTCGAATTTTAAAGTCTTCAAATTCTACTCCTAAATCTTCATCATAGGATTTTTCAACTTCAACTTGACACATTTCTCCATTTACTTCTAAATCGAGTAATACATTTTCATCTGTAATTCGAAATCTATAGTCAATTTGGTCAATAACGCGTTTATTATCGATTTTTAACAATTTATCTCCAGGAGATAAACCAATTTCTTCCGCTAAACTATTTGGATATACTTTTAAAATATTCATGATAACAAGAAAATTCAGCATGTAATTTACTGAACATCTTTAAAACTGGAAGAGTGTTCTTTTTATAGATAAATGGGTTTGTATTACCAAAGTAATCCAAACCCATTTGGAGGATTTAAGCTGTTGTTTTTTGTGCAGGAACGTTTAACACATCTTCAATTGCTTTAATTAATGCATCTTTTGGCAAAGCACCTGCAGCCATTTGAGGTTGACCTTCTTGCGGAACAAATAATAAAGATGGAATGCTACGTATTCCAAATGCAGCAGCAAGGTCACGCTCTTCTTCAGTATTAACTTTGTAAATATTTATTTGACCATCATATTCTTTAGATAGTTCTTCTAAAACGGGTGCTATCATCTTACACGGATTACACCAGTCAGCCCAAAAGTCAATTATACAAGGTTTATCACCTTCAAATTTCCAATCCTTATTTTTCTCAAAATTAAATACCTTCGTTAAAAATCCATTTTTGTTTAAATTCGTTGTCATATTGATTTTCTCACTTTCTTTTTATAATTTGATATATGATATGTGAAAAAGTTACAATTTGATTTAGATATTGTATTGCGTACTTAAAATTCTTCTAAATTAAGCTATGAATAATAACTCCAAATCAAATGAAATAATAGAGTCAGCTGCATGCCTTTTGTTAAGTGTTGCTGAAGCAGATGAAATTTTAGAACCAAAAGAATTTGAAACAATTGCTGATATTTTAAGTGATTTCTTTGAAATCAATTCAAATTTTGCAAAATCAATTTTAGAAAATGCCAAAATAAAATTACAACAATCTATTGGATTGTTTGAATATGGACAAATTTTGAATACTCAACTTGGATATCAAGATAAAGTGGATTTTATCTGTTGTGTTTTCGAAGTAGCATATGCAGATGGTGACCTCCATTATTTAGAACACCATACTATTCGTAAAATTGCACATATAATGAATATTGAACATGTTGATTTGGTGAACTCTAAATCTGAGATAGAAACTTATTTGCAATAAAAAAGCCCAGTTTTTACTGGGCTTTAAATGAAAAATGTATTCACACTAAATTAATATTTCTTTCTCTTTCATTTCTTGAATACCATTTAACTCTTTAATATGATTATCTGTAGTTTCTTGAATATTGTCAAGAGCTCTCTTCAAATTATCTTCTGACATTTCATGTTCTTTTTCAATCTTTTTCAAGTGATCATTTGCATCTCGGCGAATATTCCTAACAGCTACACGACCCTCTTCAATAATTTTATGTACAACTCTCACTAGTTCTTTACGTCTTTCATCAGTCAAAGTAGGAACATTTAATCGAATTACATTACCATCATTGTTAGGGTGCAATCCAATATCAGAGCTTATAATTGCTTTTTCAATTGCGTCTAAACTAGAAGGGTCAAATGGTTGAATAACTACGAGCTGTGCTTCGGGTGCAGAAATATTTGCTATATTCCCCAAAGGTGACATTGTACCGTAATAATCTACTTTCACACCATCAACAATACTTGTAGATGCCTGTCCAGTACGAATGGTTGCCACTTCATGTCTTGAATGCTCCACTGCTTTATGCATTCTATCTTTTGTATCTATAAAAATTTCATTTATCATGTTAATCTCCTAAGAAACTATGGTTCCAACTGGTTTAGAATTTACGATATCATGTAACCCATTTTTACTTTTTATATCAAAAACAATGATAGGTAGTTTATTTTCCTTACACATGGTTACAGCTGTCATGTCCATAACCCGTAATTCTTTTTCTATAACTTGTTTATATGTGAGTGAATCAAATTTTGTGGCATCAGGATTTGTTTCTGGATCATCCGAATAAACACCATCAACCTTCGTTCCCTTAATGATTACATCAGCATTAATCTCAATAGCTCGTAATACGGCTGCTGTATCTGTAGTAAAATATGGATTTCCAGTACCTCCTCCAAAAATAACAATCCGACCTTTTTCAAGATGTCTGGTTGCACGTCTTCGAATGTATGGTTCAGCAAGTTGGGTAATACTTAGGGCAGACATAACTCGTGTATCACAATCGAGTTTTTCAAGTGCAGATTGTAAAGCTACTGAATTCATAATAGTAGCCATCATTCCTAAATAATCACCTGCAACACGATCCATGCCTTTCGCTGCAACTGACATACCTCTAAATATATTACCACCGCCAATAACTATACCAATTTCAATATTTTGTTTATGAATATGAATTATTTGTTGCGCAAGTTGATTGGTAATTTCTGGATCAATACCAAAATCTTTTTCACCAGCTAACACTTCTCCACTTAATTTTAGAAGAATGCGTTTAAAAGATGGTGTATTCATCTAAAATATGTTTATTCTTCGGATTCTTCGGTAGATGTATTTAATTCACCTAATTGAAATCGAGTAAACCGAGCAATTTTAATATTTTCACCTAGTTTTGCAACTGTTTCAGTAATAATATCATTAATAGTTTTATCTGGATCCTTCACAAATTGTTGCTCCATTAAAACATTTTCTTGATAAAACTTGGCCATGCGACCTACAATCATTTTTTCAATGATATTTTCAGGTTTTCCACTATTTCTTGCTTGGTCTGCGTAAATAGCTTTTTCTCTTTCAATTACATCGTGTGGGATATCTTCTTTATTCACTCCAATTGGAGCTGATGCAGCAACATGCATTGCTATATCTTTACATAAATTTTTAAAATCATCTGTACTTGCCACAAAATCTGTTTCACAGTTAATTTCAACTAATACTCCAAGTTTTCCACCAGCATGTATATATGGAAAAACAACACCTTCACGAGCTGATCTACCTGCTTTTTTCTGTGCTTTAGCAATACCAGCTTTTCTTAAAATATCAATTGCATTTTGAATATTTCCATCTGCTTCAACCAATGCTTTTTTGCAATCCATCATACCAGCACCGGACATATCTCTTAATTCTTTTACAGCACTTGCTGTTATACTCATAACTTCTTACGACTCCTGATTTTCAGTATCAGATTCTTCTGATGCTTCTACTACTTCTTCAACAGTTTCTACTTCAGCAACTTCTGGTGCATCCGCTTTAACTTCATTTTTTTCTTCTACTTTTCCACCTAATGTTTCAATAATTGTATTCGCTATGTGGTTTACAATTAAACTAATTGATTTCATTGAATCATCATTTGCTGGTATTGGGAAATCAACAACACTTGGATCTGTATTACTATCCACTATACCAAATGCAGGAATACCTAATCTGCGAGCTTCAGCTATAGCAATTTTTTCATGATTTGCATCAACAACAAAAATAGCAGAAGGCAAATGTTTCATATCTTTAATCCCACGATGAAGATCACCTAATTTTATTTTTTCCCGTTCGAGCATCAACAATTCTTTTTTAGTTAAGTTTTCATAAATATTTGATGATTCTTTTTCAAGAAGAAGCAAACGTTTAATACTTCGTTTAATGGTTGCAAAGTTCGTTAAAGTTCCACCAAGCCATCTCTCAACAATATAAAACATTCCCGATCTATCAGAAGCCTGTTGTACAACATCTTTCGCTTGTTTCTTTGTACCAACAAAAAGAATATAACCACCTTTACTTACAATTTTAGATATCTCTTTGGTTGCTTTACCTAGGCATTGCGATGTTTGTTCCATATCGATAATATGGATACCATTGCGTTTCATTGCAATAAATGGTTTAAACTCTGGGTTCCAACGGCTGGTTGGGTGTCCAAAGTGAACACCAGCTTTAATTAATTCTTCTACACTTAAATGATTATTCATATACTCTCTATTAAATTTTAACGTTTTGAGAATTGGAAGTTCTTACGAGCGCCAGGTTGACCATATTTCTTACGTTCAACTTCTCTTGAATCTCTAGTCATCATACCTGCTTTTTTTAGAATTGGTCTATGTTCCGGATCAATTTTTTCTAAAACTCTTGATATACCTAAACGAATTGCACCTGCTTGACCAGTTAATCCACCGCCATCAACGTTTGCAATAATATCATACTTGTCAGCAAATCCAACAAGTTCCATAGGTTGACGCATCATCATTTTTAATGTGTCTCTACCAAAATATGATTCAACATCTCTATTATTTACAGTAAATTTTCCTTTGCCTTTAACAAAACGTACTCGTGCAATAGATGATTTGCGACGTCCGATTGCTGTAAATTGATTTTCTTTACCTGACATTCAGTGCCCTTTTAATTTAATTCTAAAGTTTTTGGTTGCTGTGCTGAGTGTGGATGCTCACTACCGCTATATACTTTTAAATGACTATTTAACTTTCTACCCAATCTATTATGAGGTAGCATACCTTTAACAGCATTAATAATAATCCGTTCCGGATGTTCTCTTCTTACTTTTCGTAACTTTTCAGATTTTTGGCCACCTGGATATCCAGTATGATGCCAATATTCCTTTGCATTTTCTTTGTTACCAGTTACATTAATTTTTTCTGCGTTGATAACAATAACAAAATCACCCATATCCAAATGAGGTGTAAAATAAGGTTTATGTTTTCCGCGAATAACTTGAGCAATTTTGCTAGCTAATCGACCAAGTGTTTGCCCTTCAGCATCCACAATAAACCAATCTTGAGTGATTTCACTCTGTTTAATAGAAGTAGTTTCCATATATTCTTTTTATTCTTTCAAAAATGATTACAAATAAAGCCCATAAAATTAGGAGAATTTTTACAGGCAAGTCAAGACTTTATCGTTATAATAATTTTTTATTTCTGTTTGTAAATTGTTTTATTTGCAATAGTTGTCTCTACTTTACCTTTAAACTTTAACCCAACCATAGGTGAATTTTTTGAACGAGAACAAATATGCTCTTCAGAAAACACCCACTCTAAATCTGGATCAATAATATTGATTTCAGCAGACTTACCTATTTCAAATCCAGTTAAATCCCATCCCATAACATCTGCAGGGTTTTTTGTCAAAATTTGAATTATTGACTCAATGGAAATATTATGTTTTGACAAAACTGTATAACTCAATCCAAATGCAGACTCTAAACCAATCATACCACATGGAGAATGTTGGATGTCCATTTCCTTGTCTTCAATGGTATGAGGAGCATGATCTGTTGCAATACAATTAATAGTACCATCTGTCAACCCTTCAATAAGTGCATTACAGTCACTAATATCTCTTAATGGTGGTGCAACTTTTGCATTCGTGTTGAATTGTGAAATTGCATTTTCATTTAGCCCAATATGATGTGGGGTTACTTCAGCAGTAACATTTACTCCTTTGGCTTTATATTCTCTAATCAAATCAACAGATTTCTTAGTTGATACATGTGGGATATGAATTCGGCCACCTGTTAACATTGCTAATTCTAAGTCTCTATATACCATAATGGATTCAGAACAAGCAGGATTCCCGGTCAAACCCATTCGAGTTGACAATGCACTTTCATTCATAATACCATCATTTCGTACATGTATATCTTCAGCATGATTAATAACAGGAATATTATATTTTTGACTGTATTCCAATGCATAGCGCATAACTTGCCCATTTTGAACGGGAAGTCCATCATCAGAAATAGCAACGGCACCTTCATTTACCATTCCTCCATACTCTGCAATTTCCACACCTTTTTGACCAATAGTCATAGCCCCAATTGGGTAAATTTTTACAGGTAAATCTTTTGACTTTTCTTGAATAAATCGAATCGATTCTGGATTATCAAGAGGAGGGTTTGTGTTTGGCATAACGCAAACACGAGTAAATCCACCAGCAAGGGCTGCATCAGCACCAGTTTTTAACGTTTCTTTATCTTCTCTGCCAGGTTCTCTAAAATGAACATGAATATCAATAAAACCTGTTGTAATTACTTTGCCTGAACAATCAATTACTTCTTCATTACCAGATGGTTTAACGTCACCAATTTCTGTTAGCATCCCATCCTTAATTAAGATAGAACCAGATACATGTTCATCTGAATATGGATTATAAATATTTCCATTAATCAATAATAATTCTTTAGTCATTGTTCGCCTCTTTTTCTGCCCCACCTAAAAGGAGATATAAAATACTCATTCGTATTGCAACCCCGTTTAATACTTGATCCAAAATAATTGCTTGATCGCCATCAGCAACTGTGCTATCAATTTCTACACCTCTATTCATTGGACCAGGGTGCATAATAACAACTTCTTTTTTATGTTGTTCCAACCGTTCTTGTGTAATACCAAAGTAATCTCTGTATTCTCGGACTGAAGGAATTAATCCCACTCCCATTCTTTCTCTTTGTATGCGTAAAACATTTAATGCATCTGCCCACTCTATTACTTCATCAATATTGTAATTTATATTAACACCCAATTCTGCAATTCCTACAGGAATCAAATGAGGTGGTCCACATAGTGTTACTTCTGCACCCATAGTTAACAATCCAAAAATATTGGACAATGCAACTCGACTATGCGAAATGTCACCAACAATTGCTACTTTTAACCCATTTAACTTGCCAAATTTTTCATGTAAGCTCATCATATCTAACATTGCTTGGGTTGGATGTTCATGAGTTCCATCTCCTGCATTAACAACAATTGAATCTACAAATTGTGTTAATTGAATACACGAACCAGGAACGGGGTGGCGCATTACAACACAATCCATTTTCATCGCATGAATATTTTGAATAGTGTCTTTAAAACTTTCTCCTTTGTTTAAACTGGATGAACTTGCTGAAAAATTTGTAACATCTGCAGAAAGTCTCTTTTCAGCTAATTCAAATGAAAGTCGAGTACGAGTGGAATTTTCAAAAAACAAATTAACAACATTTTTACCTGTTAGTGAAGGTACTTTTTTAATTGGTCTATCCAACACTTCTCTAAACATAAATCCTGTTTCAATAAGTTGTTGAATATCCTCTTTTGGAGCACCTTCTAATCCAATAAAATGTT
>CAZCRK010000049.1:9201-12059 GCA_964501035.1 uncultured bacterium | reverse complement strand
CCCTATTGTTTAGTTCAGATACATACGCATCATAAACTCCAGGTCTAAACTCAAATGCTGTATTGGATTTAAACAGAAACTCTCCAAATTCAACATCTAACTGAACGTTAGTTAATCTAAATGGGACTTCTATTCGTGAATTATCTGAAAATCTATAAATATCTCCAAATGAAACATTGCCAGAAAACGATGTACTTGTTTGACCAAAAATAAATATGGGGAGCAAGAATATTAAAAATTTTCTCATTTCTGATTCTCCAATGCAATTGTTAACCAATCCATGACTTCGTTTCCTTGTTCTTTCCATGCTCGTGTTAATGCCCAGTTAGGGAAATCACCCAATAATTCACCATTCCAGGTATAAATAATTTTGGTTTGGTATTTCGAAGGCGAAGACAAATACCATTCACCTCCTGCTCTCGGGAGACGCACATAATCATCTTGAATGGGCAAATTTACTTCATACGTCGATTGAAATTTATATGAAATATCATTTTTATGAGTGTCCATAGTGTATTGCACAATATAATCACGCCCTGAAAATGGGAAAGGCATATCTAAACTAAGATGAATGATATCATTTTCAAACACTTGAACTTTCTCTACTCTATCAAATACATGGGGGTAGTTTTCTTTATCCTCTAAAATTTCAATTACAGACTGTATTGGAAACGGTAATGTGGATATACTTCTACACCATTGGATATCATCATTCTCATTCCACCCAATCCACACACTTCCTGATTGTAACTCATTCCACTGAGTTGATTCTTCCAACATGGGTCCGGCAAACAGACAGGTTTGAATGAAACTAACTGCAATTATAACAATGTTTTTCACCTAAAATTCCTCTGTTAAAAAAGTATCATACACACATTTGCAGTCCTTGAGTATTTGTTCTTCGGTTAATCCAAACTTTGATAAATCGTATTTATGCTTACTCGAATAATTTCGCTGTGCTTCTGCTGTTTCTTGAATTTTATCCATCAGTGATTGAGATGATTCATGTCCTACAAAATTTACAATGTCAGCCATTAATCCGTTAAAATCTGCCATCATTCTATCATATCTAACAATCATCACTCGGTCTTTATCAATTTTATTATTTACCCAATCATCATGAAAACGAATTAAGAGTTCAACCAGTGCTTTGTATAGCCTTTTGATATATCGTTGTTGCAACTCAGTAGATAGAGACCAGAATCCAAATCGTTTATCTAAAACTCCCGTAACCAAACTTAAGCCTGACGGGATAACACTGAGTGGATCTCGCACCATATACAGAAGATGTGCATCCGGAAATCGTTTTAAAAATTTGGGGACATTTGTACTAATTGAAAATAACTTTCCAATAATTCGTTTATCTTGGTGTTTAAATAATGTTCGTTTCCAAATAGATTCTAACCAATTGAAATCCCGTTTAGATGTATCTCGCAATTTCGGGTCAAACCAATCAAACACATCTTTTTCTGCCCATGACATGATAAATCCATACAAGAAAAAACCATCAAAAAAACGAAACAACATAGAAGCATCATCGGTTTCAACGGATGTTAAACTAGTTTTATGAGCCACCGTAGAATGATGTCGTGTTGGGCTGATTTTTTCAAGCAAAGGGAGGATGGGTCGAATACACGTTTGTAATATGACAGAGGGATAGATTAACTGCCATAACTGGGACCCTACTCCAATTCCATTATTGACTAAATATCGATGCAAGAAGGTCGTTCCTGAACGTGGATTCCCCACAATAACAATAGGGTTATTCACTTTCTTTGACCGAATCCGTGAAAAGAAAATATTATCAATTGTCATACCCAAAAGCACGATTAATCTGAGTGTACTTATCAATAACCCAGTAATAATAGGAGATATCCATGTTCCAAAGGTGTTTCCTATCGTCATATATGCAGTTGATAATCGTTTAAAAATGGAAATGGATTTCATGCTCACCCCTCAATAATTAAATTAACAATATGAACAATGTCGAGTATGTTAATTATAGTGTCATTATTGACATCAGTAAATACTGTTTCTTCGATAGTGGGTGTATCTTCATCCAAAATAAATAATACAATTTGAACAATATCTAATACATCCCATATGCCATCATTATTGGTTGTGCATTCTGTTGGTATTTCAACTGGAAATGCATAATAAAATTGATCTAAACTTATTTCAAAATGGTCAGATGTGAGCACGCATTCTGGCACATCTTGGCATAGTGGATTTCCACCTATTGCAAAATATGGATACCACGACCAATCCATATCGCTCCAATTTAAATTTAAATTGCAAAATCCATCTGGAAGTGTTGTGAGTTGATTATTAAACAACCAACAATATTGTAAACTTGTCAAATTAACGAAAGAATCTGGTAAGTATTCAATTTGATTATATCCGGCATCCAAAAAATATAAACTCTGGAAATCTCCAATATTTTCATTTAAAGCCGTCAAATAATTATTTGAAACATATAGTGATGTTAAATTTACTAGTTGAGAAAAACTCTCAGGGAGTTCTGTTAGCAGATTCCTCTCCAAATACAAGCTACGTAAATCATCCAAATTGCCAAAATTATCCGGAAGAACCGTAAGTTGAGAAGAAACTCCACCAAAATAAAACCCCGCAACAAACATTCGCAATCGACCATCAAACCATGTTTGTGTCCCTACTTCGAGTGACGAAGCATAGTTTAAACTATTTTCATTTATTAAACTAGTTAGGGCTTCTAAATCTTCATTTTTAAAACAATTATCACCGGATAAAATAGTTAATGAATTGGGTAATTCTTCAAAATAGGTAAACCCCTCATCGCATTGTGAAAACACAAGTTGAATACTTGCCAATAAAAATAT
>CAZCRK010000049.1:0-9101 GCA_964501035.1 uncultured bacterium | reverse complement strand
TGGTGTTTTGGTGTAACGGCTAATGTGATTTCATTTAAATCATCACTTGCAACTATATTTCCCTCAAATGATAATGGATTCTCATATTCACTCAAAAGTATTTCATTTTCGACTGTTTCAAACCATCCAAATTCATCCGAAAAGGATATCTCAAACGTTTCATGAGTTAACCCCTCATTTACAAGTGTGAACTCTATATTTTGACTCCCAATATTAAGATCGATAATGGATTGATTATTATCCACAATAAAATCAGGGGAAATGATGCTAAAAGCAATGGGGTGTAAACCAGGGGTACGTTGTGCTCGGTAAATAGCACCACTTGGAAACGATAAATTATAATTTGATTCCCAAACAATTTGATGATTTGGTGACACTTCAAAGGAATTTGCACCGTTCCCTATGGTAGTAATTAAGTAGTTGCCATTCTCCAACTTTTGAGCATTCCCCGATGCATTACCAAAATATTCCTCATCTAAACTAAATTCCCAAACAATAGATGCAGATGATTCATTTACAATTTCAATTTCTAATGCGCGGGTAGTTGGATAGTCGGTACCATTTACTATTGTACTTAGGTTACCATTGTCTAATGTAACAATATTCCCATTTTCCAAAACTTGTAAACCATGTTGAAACGTAAACCCTAAGTCGTGTCCAAAATCCACATCACCTGAAGGCATATTCATACCCATATTCCAAATGACATTACCGCTTGGATAATCAATTTTGGTAATACGTGAAAGATGTCGTGATGATACATAAATTGCAGATTCACTTTCATTAAAATAAAATGCATTTGCATGTGTCCAATCATGTTTCAGAGAGCTAATTGCTTGTTGCCAAGCACCCCCTGATGGGTCATAGTCACTCAAGTTGAAATAATCAAATGTGTCCCAGCTCCACACAATATCACCTGTATCTTTATGCCATTCAACAAGTTTATCACCAATCCAGGAAAATTCATTGGTTACACCATCTGCTACAAATCCCAAACTTTGAAATGTGGGAATCCATGGCCCCGGTGATATGGGACCTAATTGTTCTGAAGTGACTAATCCTAAATAATTTCCATTTGGAAGTTGAATTATTTCATGATGCTCAAACTCATCATTTGGTTCTTCCCAGAGAATAGTATTTGCAGGGGAAAACTCAATCCCTTGTAAATAATTTTGAACATTCCCCAAATAGGATGCGCCAAACCATTGCCCAAAGTCGTTGGAATGATAGAAAACATAATTATTATCTCCAGAGTTCCACACTTCTTTGCCATTTATATCCAATGCAGCACTATAATAATCAAAAAATGCACCAAAAATTGTAATTCCTTCTTGAATCGAATTTTCATCTGCTATAGATACAGTAGCATTACTTAATGCTGGACCTGTCGAAAATGAGAATGTGTTAATCCAATCACTTGAATTGTTTGGACGAACTCTCCAGTAATATTGAGAATTCCAATCTAAATGATCAGTATCAATAAATAATAATGATTCAGACGTTTCATCAGAGATAATGTTGGTAAACGAACTATTTTCTGATATTTGAAGTTGATAAGAACTTGCACCTGGTTCTTGATCCCATTCAAATAATACATGAATATAATTCAACGTACTATTGTTTTCTGGAGTTACCAAATTTGCAAAAGCAAGTGTAAGTACTGTACCGCCAATAATTATTATATTTTTTAACATACGCGTCTCACTCAATTTTTATTCATGTACATAAAGTAAATTTACCAATTTATTGGTTAGAATTATGTGAAATATTGTAACAATTAAGAAGTTGGACAGTTAATAATAACAAAAGTTAAAGATTAAAATTTATAACCCATATTAAATGTAAAATTACTTTGAAGCTTAGAGGACTGACTAGTTAAATCCTTTTCAGCCCATCCCCACATGAATTCGAGTGGACCAAAGGGTGATTTTAACGTTACACCAAATCCATATCCTGTTTTAGAAGTAATTTCACTATTGTTTATATATTCAGCGGATAAAATATGTGATACTAAAATCCTCAAATACGTACTATTTTTCCTGTGATATCTGTATTCAATTCCAATTGCCGAAAAGTTGTGAAACAATATTTGCTCCATTTCATATCCAGGGAAGTAATTGGGTACATCATTATGATTAAAAAGATTGTGCGGAGTATCTCCATAATTTTGGGAATATTTACCAAATAAACGATAAGTATCTCTCCTGTTTGAATGATACACATCAATGGTAGAAGAAACATGTTCGTATTGTATTACTTCATTACTTTTTTCGTAATAAATATTCGTTTTAATTCCATCTGAAGGAATAAGTGCATTATCTAAATTGTCTACAATCAATTCTGAAGAAAATCGTGGATATGCATTAAAGCTATTTAGATTTGATTTCAGAATATCATACTCCAGTTCTAATACGCCATATTTGTATAATAGTAACCCAAATCCCCCACCCAAAAATGAAGCATCATAGTCTTCTTCAATAATGGAAAAATCATCATCAATAGTAAATAGCTGTCTTTTAGAATATTGAGATTTTACAAAAGGGAAAACAGGAATATCTAATGTTCGTGAAGGATAGTATATTTTGAATGTATTTTTAATTAATCCAGCAAATTGAGATTGATATTCAAATTGAAGTCCTGGTAACCACCAATACGTTGCATGTATATCTGCAACACCAACTAAACCATAATGGTTATCCCAACGAGCACCTAGATACAATCGTTTCGGGAGTTTTTCTTTCACATTGAATTTAAGGTGGATTTTTGAATCAGATAATGAATGAATTTCATAGGTAATTGTTTCAAAATATCCCAAACTATATGCAGTTGTAATTCTTTGTTCTAACTCACGATAGTTTAAAATATCTTTAACTTTATACCCTAAAAGTCGTTTTATAAATTTTCGTGATAATAAGTCATTACCTCTGACAGTAATTTTTGAAACAATTTGATTTTCACTTTCTTTCACATTAAACACAAGTTGATATTTTTTGTTATCTAATGGTACTAAATGATGTTTGAGTTGTGCAAAATCTCCCGTATCACGAATTAATCTAATTTTAGAAATGAGGGAATCTTTCCTTATAGGTATTCCTTCTTTTAGATTAAGCACTTTGTCAAAATAATCTGGTGATTTCATGGAATTACCAAAGATTTTAATATTATCAATCAACAATTCATCTTCAGAAGCAATGGATTTGATAGCTTTTTCTGTTGCAGAAGTTTGACTCAATGCTTTCAATCGTAGAAAGATTTCAATATTTTCATTTGCGGTTTGAATACCAATATTCATCATATCTCTGAGTGTTGATTCTCGAAAATCTGATGATCTAAACCCCTGCAAATTGGGAGTAATTAAAAAATCAGCTAAATCTTGATTTTCATATTCTTTTTCAAATGAATGAATAGTTATGGATTGTTCTAAAATATCTAAAGCTGAAGATAACTCAGAGTAATGTTTACGGGATGAACCCACATTGACAGCCAAAACAATATCTGCACCCAAATTTTTGGCAATATCAACAGGAAGATTGTTTAAAACTCCACCATCAACCAAGAGTGAATCGCCCCATTGTACTGGACTGAAAATCGTGGGGACTGATATTGTTGATCTTACTGCTTTGGATAATGAACCCCTGTCAAATATTACTTCATTACCTGTTACAATATCCACTGCATTGCATCGAAATGGAATCGGCAAATCATCGAAACTGCCTATATTTTCATACGCATGCATCCAGTGACTAAACAGAAGACTAATTTTTTGACCTTGAATAAATCCACTGGGGGGGAGAGGTTTAAATCCGTTTAACCCAAACTCAAGCTGATATTTGCCAGTATCCTTTTTTTTGAAATATGGTAATTTATCTCGCGAAGGCTCATCCGAAAATATTTCGTTCCAATTTGTGGTAATCACTAATTGTTCTATTTCATCAGCAGAATAACCCGTTGAATATAACACCCCACCAACAGCACCCATGCTCGTACCAACAATGACATCAATTGGAATTTGTAATGAATCTAACATTCGAAGTGTACCAACATGAGCAACACCTCGTGAACCTCCACCAGAAAGCACTAATCCAATTTTAGGACGGTACGTTTCTTGAGCAAATGAGATATTTACCCATAAAGCAACTAAAAATAATATGTTAAAATACTTTTTGATACAATTCCTTTCTAACTAGAAACTAAGAGTGTTCCCAATAGGAAAATTAACGCAATTTGTATCAATTAAAAAGAGGAGTTATAAAAAATTAAAAGATTATTTTAAACCAAATAAGGCTCGAGCTTGGCGAATGGAATCAATAAAAATATCAATATCTTCTTTAGTGTTGTATATGTAAAAACTAGCACGGTTTGTTGCTGAAATTTGTAATTTTGACATTATGGGTTGGGCACAGTGATGTCCGGCACGGATTGCCACACCAAATTGGCCTAAAATATGCGCCATATCATGGGGATGGATTCCTTCAATATTAAAACTAATAACAGCACCTTTGGGGGGTGAATTTCCATAAATAGTTAAGCCAGAAATTTCTAACATTTTCTGCGTTGCATACTCCAAAAGCTGGTGTTCATGTTCAACAATTTTGCTCATTTCTATTGATTGAAGGTATTCCACAGCCTTACCCATTCCAATAACTTGGGCAATATTGGGTGTCCCTGCTTCAAATTTCCAAGGGATAGTATTCCATGTAGCATCACTCATGCTGACAGTACTTATCATTTCCCCACCACCCATAAATGGTTCCATGGACTCTAATATTTCTGGTTTTGCATACAAAACACCAGCACCTGTAGGGCCACACATTTTATGGCTCGAAAATGTAAAAAAATCACAATCTAGTGCTTGTACATCAATTGAAATATGAGGAGTACTTTGAGCACCATCAATTAAAACTAGCGCACCCACATTATGAGCTTTGTCAATGATGGATTTAATAGGATTAATAGTTCCAAATACATTGGATTGATGAATCATTGCAACTATCTTAGTTTTAGATGTTAACAGAAAATCTAAATGTTCAAAGTCTAAATTCCCTTCAAGGGTGATTGGAATATATTTTAATATAGCTCCTGTTTTTTTTGCAATCATTTGCCATGGAACATTGTTGCTGTGATGCTCCATTTCGGTAATCAAAATTTCATCACCCGGTTTTAAATTTGTTTCACCCCACCCATGTGCAACTAAATTTATACTTTCAGTTGTTCCACGAGTAAACACAATTGACCTTTTATCACTGGAGTTTATAAATTGCGCTACTGTATCTCGAACACCTTCGTACTTTGCGGTAGCAATTTCACCAATTTTATATATTCCTCGATGTACATTCGCATTGTACTTTTTATAATAATCCGTAATTGCATCAATAACAATTTGGGGAGTTTGGGTGGTGGAAGCATTATCTAGAAAAACAAAGGGTTTGCTTAAATTCTTATAAATGGGGAATTCTTGGCGGATTTTGTGTGAATCTATGCCCATTACAATAATCCCAATTGTAATCGAGCTTCTTCAGACATCATTTCACGACTCCATAATGGATCCCATACAATTTCAACCAAAACATCTGCCACTCCTGGGATTGACCTTACTTTGTTTTCTGCATCTTGTGCAATGATTGGACCCATTCCACAACCGGGAGCTGTTAATGTCATTTTAACATGTACCCAACTTCCCTTAGAAATTTGTTCAATATTGAGTTCATAAATTAGACCTAAATCAACAATGTTTACTGGAATTTCGGGGTCATACACAGTCCGAAGTTGTGCCCAAACAATTTCTTCTTCAACAGGTTCACCTTCTTTTGTTTCGGAATTATGTTGAGTCTCTTCAATGGGCTCTAATCCGATAGCATCTGCATCTCGTCCAGAAATCTTTACCAAATTTCCATTTACGAACAGCGTATAATCGCCACCCAATGCTTGGGTAATTTTTACTTTTGTTCCTACCACTAATTTTATATTGTCTCCTGATGGAATCAAAACTCCAGGACAATCACGTGTTATTGTTATCATTTCTTCGGATGTCATAATTATTCCGTTGATATAGATGAATTATTAGTTTTGTTCACTGCACCCATTGCAGTATGCCAAGCAAGTATGGCACATTTTACACGTGAAGGATATTGATGAACACCTGATAGAACCGATAGTTTCCCAAGTGAATCATCAGTATTCCCTTCTGTAATCATTGTATGAAATTTATCAAAAATTTGCTCCGCTTCAAGGACAGTTTTGTTCTTTAACTCTGATGTCATTATAGATGCTGACGCTTTAGAAATAGCACATCCTGATCCTTGAAACGCAATATCTTTAATCATATTATCTTCAATACTTAAAAATACTTCTAACTGATCTCCACAGAGGGGATTATGTCCATTTGCTGAATGAGATGCATGCTCAATTTCGCGAAAATTTCGTGGATTTTGATTATGATCCAAAATTAGCTGTTGATACAAATCTCTAAAAAAATCCATTACTTTACCATTTCTTTCAATAATTTATCAATTTTAGATTGCAAAAATGCATGGATGTTTTCATGCTTAACATTGTCAATAATTTCCTTTGCAAACCCGTTCACAACCAGTTTGATAGCATCATCTCTTCCAATTCCTCGAGATTGAATGTAAAATAACGCATCTTCATCAATTTCACCTGTTGAAGAACCATGTGAACATTTTACGTCATCCGCATATATTTCCAATTGAGGATTTGCATTCATTCTAGCTTTTTTTGACAATAATAAATTTTTATTAGATTGATGTGCCGTTATTTTTTGAGCATCTTTTTGCACAATAGTTTTTCCATTAAAAACACCCGAGGAAGAATCAAATAAAATAGTCTTTACAAACTGAGCACTATGAGTATTCGGATAATTATGGTTTATAGTAATATTATTATCAATATGTTGACTGTGTTTGGTTAATGCCAAACTATGGTAACTACATTCTGCATTTGATTCATTTAAATCAATAAATACATTATTTCTTTCAAGCTGAGAACCTTCAATCAACTGACAAAATTTGTAAAAACTATCAGCACGTTGCTTTACGTGAAGATTTGTCATGCTTTGCGTACTGTCACTTTGAGATTGAGAACGAATGTGATGTAGCTTTGCATTTTTATCCAATTGGATGAACACGGATTCATTTTGATAATAGGATGTTGCGTTACCAGCATGTTGTTCTATTAACATCAATTGACTCGATTCGCAAACATCAATATGTAATCTAGGATGAATCATAATTGAATCTGAACCATCTGATAAAAACAAAATACGTAATGGACGTTCAACAACGGTATTTTTCTCTACTACAAAACACAGACCACTATCAATAAATGCAGAATTGAGTAAATCAAACGGAGTATTTTCAGGAGTTTCAAATGGACGGTTATATGTTTGCATATACTCAAACCCTGTTAATACCGTAACTCCTTGGGGTGTTGATGAAATATTCTCTTGATAATGCCCATTTACAAAAACCACCGTATCAACACCATCTAATGTGTATGGTTCTAAACTCACAGCTGAATCGGGTGCATCTTTTAATTCTGAAATACTAAACGAACCATTTTTAATTGAAGTAAGATTTGTGAATCTCCAATCCTCCCATGTTTGAGTTGGAAACCCATTAGCCATAAATTTTGCAAATGCTTCTTTGCGGATAGGATGTAATTCTTGAGAAAAATAATCCCTCTTTAGTAATTTTTCAAATTCAGATTTAGTGTGTGAAAGGGTCATTTTTCTAACCAGTTATAGCCTTGCTCTTCTAGTTTTTGCGCTAATTCACGTGTACCAGATTTGACAATTTTACCATCCATAAGGACATGCACATAGTCTAAATCCATATAATCAAGCATGCGTTGATAATGGGTAATTAAAATAAAGGAGCGATCGGGGCTTCTATAATTGTTCACCCCTTCTGCAACCGTTTTAAGAGCATCTATATCTAAACCTGAATCGGTTTCGTCTAGTATTGAAAGTTGAGGTTCAAGGGTTATCATTTGTAAAATTTCATTACGTTTTTTTTCACCACCTGAGAACCCTTCGTTTACTGGTCTATGAATAAAACTTTCATCCAATTTTACGAGTTTTAATTTTTCCCGTATCATTTTCAAAAAATCCATCGCATCCATTTCTTCTTCACCACGATGTTTTCGACATGCATTCACAGCTGCTTTTAGAAAATACATATTATTTACCCCAGCAATATCGATTGGATATTGAAAGGATAAAAATAAACCCTCTCTAGCTCTATCTTCGGGTGATAAGTCTAGCAAGTCTAATCCGTTAAAACTAACAGACCCTTTTGAAATTGTATATTTATCCCTACCAGCTAACACATTTGCTAATGTACTCTTCCCTGTGCCATTCCGCCCCATTATTACATGAAGTTCTCCGGGTTTGACATCGAGATTAATTCCTTTTAAAATATGTTTGTCCTCAACTTGGACATGTAAATCTTTTATTGTTATCATAATTTCCTTAATTCAATCTATCCCACTGATCCTTCTAAACTTACTTCCATTAATTTTTGGGCTTCTACTGCAAACTCCATTGGTAATTCTTTAAACACATCTTTGCAAAAACCGTTTACAATCATGGAAACTGCATCTTCTGTCGAAATCCCACGTTGATTGCAATAGAACAACTGGTCTTCACCAATATTGGATGTGGTTGCTTCATGCTCCATTTGAGCGGATGCATTTCGAACATCAATATATGGGAATGTATGTGCACCACATTGGTCACCAATTAAAATTGAATCGCATTGGGTGAAATTTCGAGCATTATCCGCATTTTTCATTATTTTTACTTCACCACGATATGTTTGTTGACCTTTGCCAGCTGAAATCCCTTTAGAAATAATGGTGCTTTTGGTATTTTTCCCTAAATGAATCATTTTTGTTCCAGTATCTGCTTGTTGATAATTATTCGTAAGAGCAACTGAATAAAACTCACCAATGGAGTTTTCGCCTTGTAATAAACAACTTGGATATTTCCACGTAACTGCTGAGCCTGTTTCTACTTGTGTCCAAGAAATTTTGGAATCCTCACCTCTACATGCACCCCGTTTTGTTACAAAATTATAAATTCC
>CAZCRK010000048.1:0-12472 GCA_964501035.1 uncultured bacterium | reverse complement strand
TACGTTCTCAAGATGCTATGCTTTGTATTTATGAAGATTCTACATTACATCATTTAGATCGATTTGAAATGCGTAAAATAGGGAAGCACCATCTTGCACACTTTGGATTTCGAATTTCTAACCAAAAAGAGTGGGAAAGTAAAATAGAAAAATTTCATTTAAAACTACTTTATGGTGGAGTTATTAAATGGCCTCATTCACTTGCTTGGTATATAAAAGATCCAACTGGTTGGGAAATAGAAATAGTAAAATGGGAAAATGAAACCATAAAATTTTAACACTTCAAAGTTGAACATATCTTACATCCCAAATGGGTGAAATTACCGTTTTAAGACGTAATGAGAAGTCACTAAATTACGCTCTCTATTTTTAAGGAAAATTCATGAAAACCATAATTGAACCGTTTAGGATTAAATCGGTTGAACCAATTCAAATGAATACACGAAGTAGTCGTGAATTTTATTTGGAAGCAGCACATTATAATTTGTTTTTAGTTCATTCACGCGATGTTATTATTGATTTATTAACAGACTCAGGAACCGGTGCTATGAGTAGTGAACAATGGGCGGGTGTTATGCGAGGAGATGAATCGTATGCAGGTAGTATAAGTTTTCAACGGTTTGAAAAAACTATTCAAGATATTATGGGGTTTACCTATATCATTCCAACCCACCAAGGGAGAGCAGCTGAACGTATTTTATTTTCCGTGATGTGTAAAAAAGGGGATGTTGTTCCTAGCAATACACATTTTGATACAACACGAGCAAATGTGGAAGTCCAAGGAGCAATTGCAGAAGATTGTGTCATTAATGAGGGGTTAGATCCGCAATCTACGCACCCATTTAAGGGCAACATGGATATTGAAAAATTGAATGCAACCATTGAAAGAGTAGGGGTTGAAAATATTCCATTAATCATGGTGACTGTGACCAATAATTCAGGTGGAGGACAACCTGTTTCAATGTCAAACATTCGAGCAATATCAGAAGTTGCACGTAAATATAATATTCCATTTTATATTGATGCATGCAGATTTGCAGAAAATGCATATTTTATCAAGTTAAGAGAACCAGAATATGCTAACACATCGATTGACTCAATCGTGTCTGAAATGTTTTTTTATGCTGATGGTTGCACCATGAGTGCCAAAAAAGATGGTATTGCAAATATAGGTGGTTTTTTATGCACAAATGATAGTGAACTTGCAAAGAAACAAAAGGATATTCTCATTCTGTCAGAAGGATTCCCAACATATGGTGGTTTAGCTGGTAGAGATTTAGAAGCCGTTGCGATTGGCCTACGTGAAGCAATGGATGAACATTATTTGGAGTATCGAATAAAATCAACTCAATATTTAGGTGAAAAAATTAGCGAAGCGGGTGTACCAATTGTGCAACCTCCGGGTGGACATGCAGTATATATTGATGCTAAAGCAATGTTGCCTCAAATTCCACCTCATGAGTATCCTGGACAAGCATTAATTTGTGAGTTATATTTAGAGTCTGGAATACGTGCAGTTGAAATAGGAACGGTTATGTTTGGTAAAACAAATGCTGAAACTGGCAAAGAAATATTGGCACCAATGGAATTGGTACGGCTTGCTATTCCTCGTAGAACATATACTCAAAGTCATATTGATTATGTGATTGAAACGATAATTAATGTGCATAAAAGAAGAGATAAAATAACAGGTCTAAAAATGACCTATCAGGCTGAACATTTGCGCCATTTCACCGCACATTTCAAACAAAAATAATGGTTGAGTTAAAAGTTAATACATCTCAAAGGGTTGAGTTCAAAGATATCACAACGATTATTCAAAATGTGGTATCAGAGCAACATTGGGAAAACGGTGTGATAACAATTTTTGTTCCACATACTACAGCTGGCATCACAATTAATGAAAACTCAGACCCTGATGTTGTAAGAGATATGACAAAAACTATTAATCAATTAATACCATTTGAAAATGATTACAAACATTATGAAGGTAATTCAGCAGCACATATTAAAGCGTCATTGTTTGGAAATTCAACATCTGTTGTTGTAGCGGACAATCAGCTGGTTTTAGGAACGTGGCAAGCAATTTATTTTTCTGAGTTTGATGGTGCACGAACACGAAAAGTTATTGTAGAATTTTCTGAAAGTAAACAGAATTAATAATCTAATGATTGTAATTTTTCGGTTTAATAATTTCAATTTTAAGGAGAACTTGTGAATTTAAATCCAGAAGTCAATTTGGATGTTGCAAAAGAACATGGATTGTCAGAATCTGAATATAATCATATTATCGACATATTGGGTAGGGTACCAAATTATGTTGAGTTAGGTATATTCTCAGTTATGTGGAGCGAACATTGTTCGTACAAAAGTTCAATTAAAATGTTAAAAACATTACCACGCGATGGTGGTCGATTATTGGTTTCAGCTGGAGAAGAAAATGCAGGTTTAGTTGATCTTGGGAATGGTATTGCGACTGCATTTAAAATTGAATCCCATAATCACCCGTCAGCTGTGGAACCCTATGAAGGTGCAGCAACTGGCGTTGGTGGGATTATGCGAGATGTGTTTACAATGGGTGCACGACCAATTGCATCGATGAATTCATTACGTTTTGGTTCGTTGGACAAAGCAAGAAATAGGTTTCTATTAGACCATGTTGTTGAAGGTATTGGAGATTATGGAAACTGCTTAGGTGTTCCCACTGTCGGTGGAGAAGTGGTTGTTGAAGATTCATATTCTGGAAATCCACTCGTGAATGCAATGACCCTTGGAATTGTTGATACAAAATATGTTGCAAGTGCAACATGTGAAGGTGTTGGAAACCCCGTGTTTATTGTAGGTTCAAGTACAGGTCGAGATGGAATTCACGGCGCAACATTCGCCTCTGTTGAATTAACAGAAGAAACTGAATCAAAACGATCTAATGTACAAGTAGGTGATCCATTTACTGAAAAATTATTGTTGGAAGCATCATTAGAATTATGTCGCCAACCTTGGTTGGTAGGCATGCAAGATATGGGCGCTGCTGGAATCACTTGTTCATGTTCTGAAATGTCTGCTAAAGGTAAAACGGGTATCAATATTGATTTAAACAAAGTACCACTTCGTGAAAAAAATATGAATCCGTATGAGATAATGCTTTCAGAATCTCAAGAACGAATGCTCGTTGTTATTGAAAAAGGACATGAAGACGCGTTAAAATCTATTTTTGAAAAATGGGATTTAAATTGTACTGAAGTAGGTATTGTTACAAATACAGGATTGTTAGAGGTTCAGTTTGATGGTGAAATTGTTGCATCATTACCATCTGAAGAATTAGTTCTGGGTGGTGGTGCACCCCAGTATGATTTACCAGCTACAGAACCTAAATACTTTTCTGAGTTAAATAGTTGTGATTTTAATGAACTACAAGAACCTGAAAATTTTAACAATACACTATTAACACTTTTACGTTCACCCAATATTACCAGTAAGAAGTATGTGTACGGTCAGTATGATTCTACTGTGCGTACAAATACCATGCAGGGACCCGGAGGAGATGCAGCCGTTGTTAGGGTAAAAGGAACAGATTTAGCGCTCGCAATGAGTACAGACTGCAACGGAAGGTATGTGTACCTAAATCCTCGATTAGGTGGTCAAATTGCAGTTGCTGAATCAGCACGAAATGTTGTTTGTAGTGGTGCAGAACCATTAGCAATTACCAATTGTTTAAATTTTGGTAACCCGAATGACCCTGAAGTATATTGGCAATTTAAAGAGGCTGTTTTGGGAATGGGTGAGATGTGTCGAGCATTAAATACCCCCGTTACTGGTGGAAATGTAAGTTTTTACAATGAGACTGTTGATTCTGCAGTGTACCCTACACCGGTTATTGGTATGGTAGGAGAAATTAAGGATGCATCCAAAATGGTTACCTCTGAATTCAAAGATGAAGGCGATTTCATTGTAACCTTAGGTGCATTAAACGGATGCTTAGGTGGATCTGAATATTTAAAAACAATTCATCATAAAATTGAAGGACCAATCCCACCCTTAAATATTGAATTAGAAATGCGTGTCCAAGAACTATGTCTTGAAGCAATTAAATTGGATATTGTAAAATCAGCTCATGATATTTCTGATGGAGGTTTAGCTGTAAATATTTCTGAATCCATAGTAAATGCAAAAGAAAATATTGGTGCGAAATTAGATATTGATAGAAAACTCAGAAATGATGAACTTCTATTTGGTGAATGTCAAAGTTTGATAATTATTACAATTGAAGAATCTAATTTACATGATTTAATTCTCCTTGCTCAAAAAATGGATGTACATACTCAAACCATTGGTCGTGTAAATTCATCTAATTCACTTGTTATTAATGATTTAGTGAACATAAAACGTGATACACTGGAACACTCTTATTTTAATTCTTTAGCGGATATACTAGGTCAGTAATTGAGTCGCGAAAGAATTTTCTTTAATGGTTCTTCTAACCCTACAATTGGTGTTGAAGTTGAATTGCAAATTCTGGATAATGACACATTAGAGTTAACTTCTGGCGCTTCTGAAATATTAGATCATTTCAAGGATGATATTCATGTCAAAGATGAGCTCCTTGATTCAATTATTGAAGTCAATACAGGAATTTGTAGCAATGTTAAAGAAGTATATTTAGATTTACAGAAGCGACTAAAAGATGTTCTTGATATTTCTGAAAAATTAGGATACAAACTCGCTTCAATAGCAACTCACCCCTATTCTCGCTGGAAAGAGCAATCAGTAACAAAAAACGACAGATATTTACATTTTTTAGAAAGAATGCAATGGCCTCTTAGGCGGCTGCTCATAACCGGTGTTCATGTCCATATTGGTGTTGAATCTGGTGAAAAAGCAATTGCAATTACCAACGGATTAACGCGATATATTCCTCATATGATAGGCATATCCGCAAACTCTCCCTATTTTGGAGGTGAATTGACCGGGTTAGCATCCACTCGCACAAAAATCTTTGAAGGAATGCCAACAGCAGGGCTACCACCACAATTACGAAATTATAGTGAGTTTCAAAAATTCATGAAAGCACTCCAAGGTGCAAATACAATTGAATCAATTCGTGAAGTATGGTGGGATATCCGACCACACCCTGGGTATGGTACGGTTGAAGTTAGGGTGTTTGATAGTGTTCCATCTCTTCAAGAAATAACGGATTTATCAGCATTCACCCAATGTTTAGTTATTGGACTTTCTCGTCATTATGATAATGGAACACAACTTGAGTTATTGGATCCGTGGGTAATTAAGGAAAATAAATGGAGGGCAACTCGTTTTGGGATTGATGCTGAAGTTATTACGGATAATGATGGAAATCAACAGCATTTAAAAGATGCTATTGTTGAAACTATAGATGTGTTACTTCCAATTGCGAATGAACATGATTGTGCTGACAATTTAAATCGATTAAAAGAAACTACAATTAACTCATATGCACCATATAAACAACAAATTGACACGTATAATGAACGACAAAAATTTGAAGATGTTTTAGAATTAGCCGTTCAAGATTTGAAAAGAGGGATACATGATTGAGCAATGGTTAAAACAAAATTTACAAGATATTATTCAACATAGACGTTGGTTGCATCAACATCCTGAAATTGGATTTAAAGAGGTTAAAACATCACGGTTTCTTCAGCGATTGATGAAAAGTTATGGATATAAAATAAATCAAACCCCAGAAATGATAACTGGTTTTACATGTGATTATGGTGATTCCACTGGACCTACACTTGCAATTCGATGTGATATGGATGGCTTATATGTTCAAGAGGCAAATGATGTGCCATACTGCTCCATAAATGATGGTTTGATGCATGCGTGTGGACATGATATTCACATGTCTGTTATTCTTGGTGTTGCTAAGTTCTTACAAGATAATGCAATGCAGATAAATGGAAATATACGATTTATTTTCCAGCCAGCAGAAGAACAAGCTCCAGGTGGAGCAATTGCAATGATTAATGGTGGAGCTATTGAGAATGTTGACCATATTATTGGAGCACATGTATTTCCCAAATTAAAAGCTGGAACTGTCGGTATCAAATATGGACCTATGGCGGCCACGGTTCAGCAAATTGAATTAAACATAAAAGGTCCCGGTGGTCATACTTCACGCCCTGCAGAATCTGTGGATTTGGTTTGGGCTCAAGCGCATTTAATCATAACCCTTGAAGAAGCTATTCGTCATCATTTAGATCAACAGGACCCAGTTGTTTTGGCATTTGGAAAGATAAATGGGGGACATGCATTTAATGTACTTCCCGAAGAAATTAAACTCGAAGGCACGCTTCGATTCTTAAACAGTAATTTGAAAGATAAATTACATCAGATAATTGATGATACCGTAAAAAGCGTATCACAGTTTACTGAAGCTGAAATTTCGTGGTCAATTCCATACTCATCACCCGGTGTAACGAATGATAAAGAAATGACAGATATGGTTATGTCTTCCACCAAACGTGCAATTGGTGTTGAAAATTTAGAAATATTAAGCGAGTCCAGTATGGGAGGTGAGGATTTTGCGTATTATTTAGAACATATCCCCGGTGCGTATGTACGCATAGGAAGTGCAATGGAAAACAGCACAGATATCCATACACCTCTATTTGACTCAAATGAATTAGCAATTCCAACAGCAATTACTATTCTGCAAGAATTTATTCACCAATATTTTAGTTAATCAAATTCTTGAATGGTAAAGAAGAGGTTATTCTCTAAAACTATTCACCCTCAGGTGCTTTCCCATTCGCAGGGTTTGATCCTTGTAAAGATAAAATAAAACTTGTAACCTGTAACACTTCATTGGAGTTCAACGTTGTTTTCCAAGGAATCATTCCTTTTGCAATATTACCTTCGTTTATGATAGTAACAATATCTTGTGTAGAACCACCATGCACCCAATATTCGTCAGTTAAATTTGGTCCCACAGTACCACCACCATCTGGTCCATGACATGCTAAACAATTTTTATCATAAATAGTTTTTCCTAAAAGGATATTCTCTTCATCTGTAAATGCAACTAATTCTTCGGAAGGCATAACTGCAACTGTTTCTGTTTGGCTTTCTTGTTTGGTTTTTGGAACAGCTTGTGATAAAGGAGTTGTTTCCTTAATATCTGAAGCATAGGGGGATGTGTATGTATGATTAGCTACTTGCTTATTCATTTGATTTAATATAAATAAAAACCCAATTATTGTAACTATCAATCCTCCCCAAAAAGCAGATAATATAGTTTTGTTTCGTTTCATTGTCTTGATATCTGGCATAATTTCCCCTAATGTGATAATGTATTATAAATAATAGCCCAAAATTTAAACTTATATTCTTATGTAACTCAATCATATTTCGCATCAACATTAAAATAAAGATATAAATATCTCTAAAACTACAATAATGAATGTTTGTAAATTATTTAAGATAAAAAGGTGGTAAATATGATATTGTCAAAATCTTCAGAAAATGCTATACGTTTAGTATTTTACGTAAATGAGTACAAAAGTGAGAGAGAATATTTTCATATTAAAGATATTGCACAACATTTAGAGCTTCCCTATTTTCAACTTGCAAAAATTGCAAATACATTAATTAAAGAAAATATTTTAAAATCATTTCGAGGTCCAAGTGGTGGGATTAAATTAAATAAATTGTCTTCGCAAATCACATTAATCCAAATAATTCGCCCATTTGAAGATAAAGATTTTTTGAACAGATGTATTTTAGGATTAGGAAAATGTGGTACCCATAATCCATGTCCTATTCATAATCATTGGGAAGAAACCAAACATAAGTTTGTTCATTTATTTCAAAACAAAACCCTTCAAGATTTAGAAGGATTTGATCCAACGGGGAATGATTTCCTTAAGAAGTTTGCTCCTAAAATGGATTGATTAAAGAAAACCTTACATATGGATTAGGGGTATGATTATCTCTCCAATTATCAATAGTTTGAGCTTCACCTACAGAAATGTAAAATAATGGAACATTCCCAAGTTTTAAGGCAATTTTAGCTTCGTACCCTGCGGTTATAACTTCTTCATCTACTTCAAATCCCCAAACATGTCCATAATCCGAGATTACTGCACCAGAAATATCACCTAACGTTAAGCCTAAAATATTAATTGGAAGACTTGACATTAATGGAAAACGCAATTCCATTGTTGAAAAGCTTATTTTATTTCCTAGAATCAAACCACCTTCCCATCCCCGTGGGCTCATATTTTCAAACCAACCCAATGTGCCTTGTCCAGGAAAGTAAATGGACATATCTTCAGTAAGTCCTATATATTCTTGCCCTGGTGGAGTACCATTAATTGCTTGAAATTTATTTCTACCATATAGGGTAAATGGCCCAATAGAATAATTTGAAAATGAATCCAATGTGTATCGTTGATATGTAAAATCTCCAATAATATTTTTATCAGCAAAATCTAATTTAAATGAAATACCATCTCCATAGCGTGGCAAATTGAAATTATCTTTATGACCACGTTTATCTACATATTGCCATTTAATTGAAAACACACCATCAGTACCAGATTCAGGCTCAAAACCAAGGTTAGTATTTTCAAAATTATAACAATCAGAATCTTCAAAAATATCTTCACAAAGTGTAAAACTTCTGTCAAACAATGAAAATTCTGTTGAAATGGAATGAGAAATATGCATATTGTTTTTTGAGTTAATTGGAAATATAGCCCAAACTTGTGTGCCATCAAATTTTTCCCAGAATCCATACGAACTTGCATTGTTAATTCTGAATTGCCAATACAAATTATAGAAGTAATATAGACCCCAAAGGGGTCCATGTTGTGCGTTAATATACGATATCATTGAATACGGTGTATTCATAGAATAGTCTGTCGTACCACCTATAATGCTGACGATATGTTTACCAAGTGGATCACTCCATTGTGTCATTCCAAAAGGACCATCAGTTAGTAGAATAAATGATGTCATGTGTTTGGGATGTTTGTAAAATGCATACGATTCATCACTGATTATTTCTGTGGGTGAAATCTTATCAAATTCAGTTAACAAAACATCAGGAGCTTTACTCATCCATCGTGTATAATCGGGTCGTATGGACAAGGGAGAGGTAGTAATTTCTCGTTCAACATCTATAAACACAATACGAGATGAATCTACATCATATAAAGTACTTGCAATAAGCGAGTTTCCTTTTGGGTTCCATTGTACAGATTGCAATGTTCCACCTATATCTGTTATTGGATTTGAATCATTACTGCTCAATTCAAGTTCCACAATGTTAGGTGTATTTCCAGCATGAGATGTAAAATATATTTTTTCACCCGATGGATGCCAAACGGGTGCATACTCTACTGCTTGATTTGTGGTTAATTGAACAATGTTTTGGTTCAGCATGTCCAATGTGTAAATATTAGTTGCACCATCATTTCCTGAACGAGCAAATGCAATATAATTTCCATTTGGTGACCAGCTTGGAGAAATTATTTGATTATCGCCTGTGAAATGTGTGAGTTGAGTAATTTCTTTGCTTTCCAAATCTATGCCAAATAGGTTTGAATTACTATTTGAATGCGACACAAAAATAATACTCTTTTCATCAGGTGCCCATATTGGATATTTAGCACGCATATTTTCTGTTAACCAATAATGCTCTTCTGTTTCTATATCATAGATTGAAATATCATACACCATGGATGAATTTGTAGAAAAGTGATACTTTGAATACGCTATTTGTGTACTGCTAGAATTCCAATTCATAGAATTATGGAATCGTCCAAAATCAATTTCAATTAAGTTGTAATGCGGTTTTTTTGCAGTTCCATCTGTGGTTGTATCATCTTTTGATTCTTCTTTTTTGAACCAATTAAATAGATTAAACTTTTCTTTTTTGGTTGTTGTGTCCTGCTCAGCTAAGATTAGAGATTGATCGTATTGCCCTTTATCCATTTTCCCATTAATCACAATTTTCAAACTATCAGGTGCAAATGCAAACCCTCTTTGTTTTTTTACAGGCAATGACGTAACATGACCAATATCTTCGTAAGATTCTTTTTGAGCCATATAGCCATAAAAATACGTATTCATAGTACGACGCCAATGTTCTTCAAATTCAGAAACTGATTTTCCGGTAACGTCTTTAAATGCAGTTTCAAAATTAAAAAGTTTAAAGGAATTTCGATATTCTAAAAGTTTTACGATGGATGAATCTCCATATTCTTCGGCAAAGAGTAGTAGCTTAGAATACCCATCGTGGTGCGGGTCCATTTTATCGGTTGTGTTTTTAAGAATATGATATTTATGTGAAATATCTGAACGATACGGTCGCCATTTTTCCGTCATGTATTCAGCCAATCCTTCGACAAACCAACCTGGAGTTTTAGCAAGTAGCATTCCCCAAGGTTCTACCATCCAGGATTTTACTTTATTAAAGTATACAATATGTTGCAACTCATGTGCGACAACTTGATACAACCACTTTCCATTTTCAAGCCAAATAACAGCATCATTTTGATCTACCCAAATAAATGTTTGATTTGTCCACATTGCATATCCATTCATGATTTCATCTTCTGTTGTGAAAATAATATCAATAACTGGAGTTGATTCTAAATTTACTTGTTCTAACAATTCTGGATACACAGTTTCAGCAATATTAGCTCCCTCAACCGCAATATCATGAATTCCATTGTGATAGTGCACTCTGAAGTGTTCGGTGGAAATCGTACTCCATTCTAACTCTGAATGAACTTGTTTTGACCATTGCCATGTACCTTGTGCAAATGCAAAAGTAAATAAACAGCTTAATAAAAATATTGATATTATTTGTTTCATTTTGATGCTTCCTTTTCATTATTTCTGCAACGCAAGTATGCTTGAATATCTGCTTGAATACATATTTTTCCATTCGTATCATGACCAGCCACCCGGTACCATTCTTCATGTTTGTTTGTTGACATTAAATTGGTATGGGTTAATGTAACATCAGATTTTGTGAGTACAAATTCAAACGTAATATCAGTTTTTGATTCACGTAAATATTGTAGATTGGTTGCTTTTGTAAAAACTTCTGTTGGGATATTAAATTGTTTCATGATGATTTGCTTTAACATGATAGGGTAAAAGGAGTCTGTCGCGCTAAAAATAGCTCCACCCCAAATAGATTTTCCAGGATTTTGATTCCAAAAGGATCGCTTTAATAACACCTCAACTCTCATGAAATCGTCTGAAATTCTCAATATTTTAATTCGATTAAATATAAAGGGTAGCCACCAATTTAACATCCATTTGAGTTCGTTAGCAGTCAAGTTAGGTGAATGATACCGTTTGGTAAAATATGCAATTATATTAAACAATGTAACTAATCTCCACTACATAACTTAGGTGTTTATTTGTATAAATGGTTCAAAAAAGAAGAGTTAATACAAATACCTTTCAATATTTATAAAATAGTTTTAACTTAAAAAGTTATTTTCTAGTACAGTTTTTAAGTTCATTAGTATATCAAAACTCAAACAAAAGGATGAAATTATGGTCGTTTTACTTACAATGTGGTATTTTTTAGGTTGGCAATTTCCACAGTGGTTGTGGATTATCTTTGGGATATTCTTCTCGGTTATTTTATTTTTTAGAGTTAAAAAGTTGATAAAAATGTTTAAAGGAGTACCAATAAAGAAAACTACTTCTTCAAAAAGTTATGGGTTACCACTTTCTTTAGCATGTGCGTTGTTTTTTGGACAATCTCAATATGGAATACCTTTAATTGATGGAGTGCAAGGTTGGATTCTTGCAGCAATATTTTTTGTTTCGCATTTTCTCTTAGATGACGGCATAATAACAATGGATAAATCATCCAAAAAATCAAAAGAGAAAACATCTCCAACCGACGATTCTAATTCAACGGATGAACATATTGAAAAAATATCTTCTATGGAAGGCAATAAATTGAAAATAGAAGTCACCGAAATAGAAGGAAATAAGAAAAGTACTGTCAATTTGAATTTAAATAATATGACATTTATTGCAAAAATTATAGCAAAGAAAATGAAACATAAATTTATTGATGAGGGTATTGATATTGAAGATCTGTACAATGCAGCAGTCAAAAACCCAAAAATTGGTACAATACTAGATATTGAAACAGATGAATCGTACGTGAAAATTTCTATTGAGTAGTTAAAAATGCCTATGTATTCAATATTTTCGTCCCATATTGAAAGTTTAATATTTCCTCAGTTTTGCAATTATTGTAATGAAAAACTCAACAATGGTGCATCGTTATATTGTTTTTCTTGTTTGAATGATAATCTTGAATTGACTCAATTAGGCAATTGGGTGGATCAGTTAAAGACTAGTAATGATTTAGACGAAGCATTTTCACTATTTTGGTTTGATAATATTATGCAAGATTGTATTCATCAACTAAAATACAACCTTTAAAGAAATC
>CAZCRK010000047.1:0-12571 GCA_964501035.1 uncultured bacterium | reverse complement strand
CTGAAGGAATTACTCAAATTGCGGTTGATTCCATTTTTATGATGCCACAATTAGGTGTTTTATCAACCGTACATCCAAAAGCAGCAGTTGAAGTATTTGATAAAGATTGTATGATACGTTTAGGTACGTGTATTGCTCCTGTTGGTGAAACTAAAAAGGGTTCAACTTTGATGCATTACGAGATTGAATTACCCAATGAAAAAATATCGGGTAAGTTAGTTTCAGGTGAAATAAAATTAATTGAAGCACCTTATGAGGCAATAAAGGCAACGTTAACACCAAGCAAGGGAATTGATATTGGTAACGGAATAAATGAAATTATAAAAACAAACGTTTTTGGTGGTGTAGTTGGGTTAATTTTAGATGGTAGAGGAAGAGCTCCTTTTATGATTTCAAATGATAATGTAATGAGAATTCAACAATTATCTTCATGGGCGCATAACACCCAAGAATTTCCAATGGAGAACAAATAAATGTCGAAATCATATTCACCTGGATTAAAAATTTTAGGAAACACCCATTTAACACGATTAAGGCAATTACCTCTTAAAGGAGAAGTACACTTAAAAGTAGAAGATGAAGTTCAATTTGATACAATTGTTGCTTCAACCAACATCCCAGGAAATGTCCAGATGTTAAACATTGCAAATCAACTCAATGTTGAACCGGAAACGGTACCTGAATGCATGTTAGTTGAGTTAGATGAACCCATTTCTAAAGGACAAGTAATTGCAGAGAGTAAAGGCTTGTTTGGCTTGTTTAAAAGTCATGTGAATTCTCCCATTGATGGTACCTTAGCAAATGTTTCAAACATAACCGGACAAGCTATTTTGTCAGAACCACCTGTTCCCATTGAAGTAAATGCATATACTTCAGGAAAAGTGACTGAAGTTATTCCAGAAGAAGGGGTCGTGATAGAGGCAAAGTGTGCGTTGATTCAGGGAATTTTAGGAATTGGTGGTGAAAATAATGGGGAAATACTGTCATTAGTTAATGCCCCAAATGAGGTTGTAAATGCAGATATGTTAAATGAATCTCATTCAGGTAAAATATTGATTTGTGGTGCAAATATTTCACTAGAAACGTTTGAAAAAGCACAATCTCTCAATGTAGCAGGAATTGTGGTTGGTGGATTTGCATATAGTGACTTATCCAAAATCTTAGGTTATTCATTGGGAGTGGCTATAACTGGCTCTGAAGATTTAGGTATTTCAATAATGATTACAGAAGGCTTTGGAAATATTCCAATTGCCGATAGAACATTTGATTTATTAACAAAACATATTGGAAAGTTTGGTTCAATAAATGGATCAACTCAAATTAGAGCAGGCGTAATACGACCAGAAGTATTGATTCCATTAGATGATTCGCAAGCTTCAACTGTTGATTTTAATGAGGATGACTTGATAATTTCTGAAGGTTCACAAGTGAGAGTGGTTCGTGACCCATTTTTTGGTGAAGTAGGGCATGTGATTTCACTGCCTCCTGAATTACTTGAAATGGAATCAGAAACTAAAGTGAGAGTGGCAGAAGTTAAATTTCTAAATGGTGAAATCAAAATAATACCGAGAGCAAATCTTGAAATGATTTTATCCGATAAATAATGAATAAAGATAAGCAAATAATAACTCGGTTTGCAAAACGAATTGTAGGACATGGGTTTTCAGTACCAGTGATATTTTTTCTTGAAATGAGCAAATATGCTTCTTTTATTGGAAGCCAATTATTAGTATTTTTTGGACCTCTTATTACGTCATTTATTCGAAGTGATGGTTATTATGATTTAGCTAGGTTATTAGAAGATAAAGAAAATGTTGAATTTTTGTTAACTGAAATTGAGAGATTAGAATCTGAAAAAAAGCAATTTAAAGCATTGGGGAAACAATGAATAAAAAGCAGTTTATTTTGGTAGGCTTATTTTTTATGTCAATATTAGTTTATTATTTTGGACATGGTAATCTGTTTATAACAGGCAATGAACCTATGTTTATTGCTGTTTTAGGAGTATCGTTGATATTTTATTATTATATTGATAGAGCCCGTTCTGGGGAAAATATTTATTTACGTCCTATTGCGGGTTTGAAAGCAATGGAAGAAGCCGTAGGTAGATCAACAGAGATGGGAAAATCAGTGTTGTTTGTTCCAGGGATTTCCGATTTAGATCAAGTAGAAACTGTATCTGGATTAGTAATATTAGGACATGTTGCCGAAATGACAGCACAATATGAAACTGGATTAAATGTGCCTGTTTCTAAATCAATTGTAATGGAAGCAGGAAGAGAAGCCTGTAAAGAAGCATATTTGAGAGCAGGACGACCAGACTTATATTTTGATGATATGGTTCACTATTTAACCGATGATCAATTTGCATATGCAGCAGGAGTAAATGGAATTATGGTACGCGAAAAGCCTGCTGCTTGTTTTTATCAAGGTAAGTTTTATGCTGAATCCCTTATTTTAGCAGAAACTGGAAATTCGATAGGTGCAATTCAAATAGCAGGAACAGGCTCTCCATCGCAAATTCCATTTTTTGTTACAGCCTGTGATTATACATTAATTGGTGAAGAATTTTTTACTGCAAGTGCATATTTATCTAAAAAACCAGATTTGATTGGGAGCATTAAAGGCCAGGATATTGTAAAATTGTTTTTAATGATTTCAATTGTATTTATTATGATATTAAATGGGCTGTATCAATACAATTGGATTTCATTTGATATTGTTAAACTTTTAACCTCGCATTAAGGACAGGATTATGTTTAAAAGACAAATACCATTATTTATCATGATTTTAGTTGGGCTCGTAACATTGTTTGGACATTTTATTAACAATGATAGTATTCAAGGATTTGTAAATAACGATGCAACCCAGTGGTTTGATATAATTGCATCGTTTGCAATTTTTCTAGGTGCTTTAAACTTGTTAAAACTCCAAATTCAAAAGATTACGAGAAAACAAAAAAATTGGCAATATAGTATTTTAGCTGTGCTGGGATTTTTCTTTGCGATTTTTGCGGGATTTTTCTTTCGTGGAACAAATTTTGTAATGATCAATTCGTTTGATGTTCAAAATGTCACGCCAATTTCAGAGTTTATAGCCACAGAGACTGGAAACGAAGCTATAACTATTGAAAGTAAATTGTTAGATTCGTCTGGTGAATTTGAAATACCGTATATTTTTAAATTAGAAAGTACTGCAATTGAGTTTTCCAATTCCTTAATTCAATTAGGTGCAGAAAGTACAGTTGATTCAAAACCATGGGGAGCGCATTTGCAAACAAAAGGGTCTTTGTTTTACTGGATATTTACACATATTTATACGCCTCTTTCAGCTACAATGTTTGCTTTACTTGCATTCTTTGTTGCATCAGCATCATACAGAGCTTTTAGAATTCGTAACTTTGAAGCCACCCTATTATTGCTTGCAGGCATTATTTTAATGTTAGGTAGAGTTCCAATAGGCCAATTGATAAGCGGATGGTTTATTGCCTATTTATTAGTTCTTTTTTCATCAATGGTAATGACTCCTTTTATTTCAAATAAGAAAATAATTCTTGGAATTGTTTTAGTTGGCATTTCACTTGTAACAGTTGCAGGATTTCTAAGTGGATGGCAAACTAACCAACCTACATTTTTATATATTCCCATTATTCAAGAGTGGATATTTAATGTACCTACCACTGCGGGAGCGAGAGCCATTATGATTGGTATTGCACTCGGAATTGTTGGAACTTCATTTAGAATATTAATTGGAATTGAACGTTCCTTTTTAGGAGAATAAATATGGAAACTTTGAAAAACATATTGATAAAATTAGGATCCGTTGACAGACGAGTTATTTTTCTAATAGTGGGATTATCTGTACTCATTCCATTAATTAAGCCAGTGGATATACCAATTCGGGCTACAAAGCAATCCCAAGACACCTATAACGCAATTGAATCTTTAGAAAATGGATCCAAAATTTTACTTTCATTTGAATACGGTCCAAGTACTAAACCTGAAATTCATCCAATGGCAATTGCTTTACTTAGACAGTTGTTTTCTCATAATCACAAAGTATATGCTATGGCTTTATGGCCAGATGGTTTATTCATGTCCACTGAAGCATTTAATCAAGTAGCTGATGAGGAATTTCATCTAACGTATGGGAAAGACTATGTTAATTTAGGATTTAGACCAGGTAATGAAGCGGTTGTTAAAGGAGTTGCAACAGATATTCATACATTATTTTCGGTTGATACTCGTGGAAATAAAGTGAAAAATATTCCAATGATGGAAAATATAAATAATATTACAGATTTTGATTTTGTTTTCAGTTTTTCAGCAGGATATCCTGGTTCAAAGGAATGGGTGCAATTTGGATGCGATCCCCACAATATTCCTATGTCAACAGGCTGTACTTCCATTCAGGTAACCGAAGTGGTTCCTTATGTCGAAAGTGGGCAAATCAGTGGGATTTTAGCAGGAATGCCGGGTGCTGCTGAGTATGAAAAATTAGTTGGGAAAACAGGAAATGCAACTGGGATGATGGCTGCTCAATCCTTTGCTCATGTTGTGATTGTGTTATTTATTATTTTTGGTAATATAACGTATTATATCCAACGTAAACGAAAAGAAAAGATTTAGGGGGCGTTATGACATTTGATTTATTTGGGGTCTGGTTAACAGTTTTATTAACACTTGCTATTTTTAGCTATTTATTTAACGATAATCCATTTTATAAAGCAGCAGAACATTTGTTTGTTGGTGTCTCAGCTGGGTATTGGGTTGCTACTTTCTTTTGGACTCAAGTACAACCGAATCTGTTTGGAAGACTTTGGCCACAGTTGGCTGAGGATTCTGATCAGGGATTTTTTATAACCGGGTGGTACTACATTTATGATTTTCTTGGATGGCTAACCTCTGGTTTTGGGCTAATTGAGCGGCATGTATTTCCTGTTGGTGGAATTGAAGGATATTCAGAAATACGATTCATATACATTATTCCATTTATTTTAGGTATATTTATGTTACTCCGTTTATTTCCTAAAATTGGTTGGCTTGCTCGTTGGGCAATTGCTTACACTGTTGGCATGGCAGCGGGTTTAAGGTTTTATGGTTTTTTAAATTCCGACATAATTGAACAGATAAAATCTTCTACAATAAATTTTTCTGGAAGTGGATTTGAAATATTTAATCAATTTATAATTATTATTGGTACATTAACGGGATTACTGTACTTTTTCTTTTCGAAAGAACATTCAGGGGTAATTGGTAAGTTAAGTAAGATTGGAATTTACTTTCTTATGATTTCTTTTGGTGCATCTTTTGGATTTGCCGTTATGGGTAGGATTTCATTACTTATTGGAAGATTTAATGATTTGATTGCATTTAGTTCTTCAGAATACAATTATGCAACAATCGTTATTTTTGTTTTAATGGTGGTTTTGCTTGCAATTTGGGCTTTTACTAATAATAAAAATATTGAGAACACTCCGGTTAATTAATGTTAAATAATGATACAATATTAACTGTAAATAATTTGCAAACATTTTTCCATACGGATGATGGAATTGCAAAAGCTGTAGATGATGTAAGTTTTTCGGTTAGTAAGGGAGAAACCCTCGGTATAGTTGGAGAGTCTGGCTGTGGAAAATCGGTTACATCGCTTTCAATAATGCGGTTAATTTCAAAACCACCTGGATTTTTTAATGGGGGATCTATTATTTATGATAATCAAGATATTTTAAGCTTACCAGAAGCTGATTTACAGCATATTAGAGGCAATAAAATATCAATGATTTTTCAAGAACCAATGACCTCTTTAAACCCCGTTTTTACAGTTGGAAACCAGATAATTGAAGCGATACAATTACATCAAGGATTGGATATTCAAGAAGCAGAAAATAAAGCGATTGAAATGCTTCAACTTGTTGGGATTCCCTCGCCAGAACAACGTATTCATGAATATCCACATCAGTTATCAGGAGGGATGCGTCAACGTGTTATGATTGCCATGTCGTTGTCATGTAACCCCGAAATATTAATCGCTGATGAACCAACAACAGCATTGGATGTTACCATTCAAGCTCAAATTTTAGAACTCATTAAGAAATTACAAAAAGAATTGGGGTTGTCCGTAATAATGATTACACATGATTTAGGGGTTATTGCTGAAATATGTGATAGAGTTATCGTTATGTATGCAGGGCAAATTGTGGAAGAAGGTGCTGTGAAGGAGATATTTCACAGCCCACAACATCCATATACTCAAGGCTTGTTGAAATCAATCCCAAAAATTGGTGAACATATTGAAGATGATTCTTTATTCAATATTAAAGGAGTAGTTCCACCAGCTACAAACTATCCTGTAGGTTGTCATTTTGAACCACGTTGTGATAGGACAATTGAAAAATGTAAAACAAATAAACCTTCGTTGGAAAATATATATGATACGCATCAAGTCAGGTGTTTCGAGTGTATGAAGTAAAACTTTAAGTGTAAATAGATAACTGTATAATAAATAAGGATTTAACAATGAATGATATATTAAGTAAATTAGGAATAGAAAAAGAAAATTATGGTGCTTGTATTGGTGCAAGTAATTGGTCTAAAACAACAGATGCAGGCGTGCTTGAATCTTACAATCCAACAACTGGAGAATTGTTAGCAAAAGTATATCAATGTTCAGAAAATGATTATGAAAAGGTGATTGAAGAATCTCAAAAGCAATTTGAAGAATGGAGAATGGTGCCAGCACCTATTCGTGGACAGTTAATTTTAGAGATGGCAAATGAACTTAGAGCAAGAAAGGATGAGTTAGGAAGTTTAGTTGCATTAGAAATGGGTAAAATAAAAGCTGAAGGTGATGGTGAGGTTCAAGAAATGATAGATATTGCAGACTTTGCTGTTGGACTATCTCGTCAGTTATATGGGTTAACTATGCACTCAGAGCGACCATTGCACAGAATGTACGAACAGTATCATCCTCTTGGGGTTGTTGGTGTAATTTCTGCATTTAATTTTCCAGTAGCTGTTTGGGCGTGGAATTCATTTTTAGCTGCTGTATGTGGAGATATTACGGTTTGGAAACCATCATCAAAAGTTCCTTTATGTGCAATAGCCGTTCAGCATATTTGTAATGATGTTTTAGAGCGAAATGGGTATACTGGAATTTTTAATTTAATTATTGGCCGTGGTTCCACAATTGGTGAAAGATTGATAAATGATACTCGCGTACCATTAATATCTGCGACTGGCTCAACAAAAATGGGGAAACGCATCGGTGGTGTAGTTGGAGAAAGACTCGGAAAAACTATTTTAGAATTAGGTGGAAACAATGCAATAATTGTGGATGAAACTGCCGATATGAAAATGGTTATACCTGCAATTGCATTTGGTGCTGTAGGTACTGCAGGTCAGCGTTGTACAAGTACACGAAGAATTATTGTTCAGAAAAACATTTCTGATGATTTAGTGGAACGATTGGTAAATGCATATAAACAAGTGAATATAGGAGATCCCCTGGATTCCAATACACTGATGGGACCTGTAATTGACCAAGGTGCAGTGGATGATTATTTGAATGCAATTGAACGAGCAAAATCTGAAGGTGGTGAATTGATTTATGGTGGTAATGTTATTGAACGAGATGGTTTTTTTATTGAACCGACAATAATTAAGGCAAAAAATAGTTTTGATATTGTACAAGAGGAAACTTTTGCTCCTATCCTTTATATTATTGAATATAATGATCTAGAAGAAGCAATTTCATTGCACAATGGTGTACCGCAAGGGCTTTCATCATCAATGTTCACTACCAATATGCTAAGTTCTGAAACATTTTTGTCACACAAAGGAAGTGATTGTGGAATTGCAAACATTAATATTGGAACATCTGGAGCCGAAATTGGTGGTGCATTTGGTGGAGAAAAAGAAACGGGTGGCGGAAGAGAGTCAGGTTCTGATGCATGGAAAGTATATATGAGACGGCAAACAAATACAATGAATTGGAGCACAGACTTGCCGTTGGCTCAGGGTATTAAATTTGATTTAGACTAATTAGGAGAGAAATAATGTCAGTACACGCTGAAAAAGTTAGAGAAATATTAGGGCGAAATATTTTAGCAGATGGATTTGAACCCATTATGGATTTGAATAAATCACATGGATCATGGTTGGTTGATGAAAGAAACGGCGATAAATATTTAGATATGTTTTCTATGTTTGCATCAGGTGCAGTTGGATACAATCATCCAAAGATACTAGCTGTTAAAGATAAAATTGCATTAGCAGGAATCAATAAACCAACACTTTCAGATGTTTATAATCCATTGTTTGCAGATTTTGTTCAGACGTTTGATGAAATTGCGGTTCCAGATTATTTAAAGCATGCATTTTTTATTGATGGTGGTGCGTTAGCAGTTGAAAATGCTTTAAAAATAGCATTTGATTGGAAAGTTCGTAAAAATATGGAAGCAGGCAAGGGTGAAAAAGGGATGCAAGTCGTTCATTTTCATCAAGCATTTCATGGAAGATCTGGATATACTACCTCATTAACAAACACTACAGATCCGCGAAAAACTATGTATTTTCCGCAGTTTAAGTGGCCACGAATCCATAATCCAAAAATGCGATTTCCATTAACTGATGATGCACTAAAGGATATCATTTCTTCCGAAGAAAAGTCGATTGCACAGTTTAAGCAAGCAATTTTAGACAATCCTGACGATATTGCTTCTATCATAATTGAGCCTATTCAAGGTGAAGGTGGAGATAATCAATTTAGAGATGAATATTTTATTCAACTACGTGAGATATGTGATGAAAACGATATTATTTTTATAATGGATGAAGTGCAAACAGGTATTGGAATAACTGGTAAAATGTGGGCTCATGAACATTATACTATTAAGCCAGATATAATTTCATTTGGAAAGAAAACTCAGGTATGTGGAGCTTTAGCTGGTCCAAGAATTGATGAAGTTGAGAAAAATGTTTTTAATGAATCCAGTCGAATTAATTCAACATTTGGTGGAAATTTAGTTGATATGGTTCGCTTCCAAACTACACTTGAAATAATAAAGGAAGAAAATTTAATTAAGAATGCAGAAACGGTTGGTAACTATTTAATTGGTAAATTAGAAGAATTATCAACTGAGTTTCCTGCATACGTTACGAATCCTAGAGGAAAGGGACTGTTTTCTGCATTTGATTTACCTTCTCAAACAGAACGTGATGAAGTTTGGGGAAGATTGATGGATGAAAAACTATTAATTCTTATTAGTGGTGATCAGTCTATCAGATTTAGACCTCATTTAAATGTAAGTACTGAAGAGATAGATATTGCGATGGAAATTATTCATAAGGCTGTAAGAAATACATTAAAATAAATATGCCAGGAATCCTCTATGTTGTTGCAACACCCATTGGAAACTTAGGCGATGTTACACGCAGAGCAGTTGAAGTTTTGGGTTCAGTTGATTGTATTGCAGCTGAAGATACTCGTGTGAGCAGAAAATTATTAAATCATTTAGAAATTTCAACTAAAATGATTTCTTATCATGACAAAAATGAAAAATCTAAATCTGATGAGCTAATCAGTCTGTTGCTTGAAGGTAAGAATATTGCTCAAATATCTGATGCAGGTACCCCTGGTATTAGTGACCCTGGCTATCGGTTGGTAAATGGTGCGCTGAATAATGGTATTAAAGTTGTTTCCGTTCCAGGGGCTTCATCAATTACTGCGGCATTATCTGTTAGCGGACTTCCAACAGATCATTTCTTTTTTGAGGGATTTTTACCTAAAAAAAAGGGACGTAAAACTCGCTTCGAGTTTTTGGAATCAATACCAGCAACTATTGTCGTGTTTGAATCACCTTTTCGAGTCAAACGCACTTTAAATGATATATTTACACATTTTGGTGATAGGTCAATTTCAATCTGTCGCGAAATAACAAAAATGTATGAAGAAGTTTGGTTAGGAAAGGTATCTGATGCAGTACGGATGTATGAACAAAAATCATCTAAAGGTGAATTTGTGATATTAATTGCTAAAGAAGGATATTCTCATTTATGAGTATAAAAAATAAATTAATTTCATTTGAAGGAATTGATGGTTCTGGGAAATCCACCCAGGTTCAGTTGCTCGAAGCTTACCTAGATTCATGTAAATTATCGTATATTAGTGTTCGTGAACCAGGAAGTACAAAGGTATCTGAGAAGATTCGAGATATTTTGCTTAATAAAACTAATATTGAACTTACTTCAGTTGCTGAGAGTTTATTATTTTTATCGGCTCGTGCTCAATTAGTGGATGAACAAATTCAACCAGCTTTATCTGATGGGAAATTTGTACTTTGTGATAGATATATAGATAGCACTATTGCTTACCAAGGGTATGGAAGGGGATTAGATATTCACGGACTTTATGAATTGAATTCATTCGCAACCAGTTATTTAGTACCAGAATTAACATTTATTGTAGATATTGATGCACAGGTATCGCAAAATAGAACTAAAGGTGAGATAGATCGAATGGAATCTGCAGGTTCAGAATTCTTATCACGTGTTAGAAATGGGTATCATGAACTTGTAAAAAAGGATAATGAAAGATATAAATTAATAAATGGTATTGATTCAATTGAATCAATACAAAAACAAATTTTAAATATATTTAAAGAAAGATTTGAAGGGGAAGAATGAAGCAGTTTAAGGGAATAATATTACTACTTGTAATTTCAGTTGCGTTGTTTGGTCAAACTAAAAAAGAAAATAGAAGGAAAAATTCCAATCAAGTTGAATTTAGCAATAATCAAGATACACAAGCATATTTGGATATGTTCGAAGAATCTTTCAATAAATTAAATGCTGCTTATGTTGATTCCGTAAATGAATCTGAAATTATAAAAGAGGGAATTAAAGGGATGATGAAAAAATTAGATCCCTATACACGATTTGTAAGCGGTAGCAGTAAAGATCGTTTAGATATGTTGCGCACTGGAAAATATGGTGGTGTTGGGATTCAAATTGGACTCCGACGTGATACTCTTACTGTGCTTGCACCAATGGAAGATAGCCCTGCATATTCTGAAGGTATTCATGCAGGTGATCAAATTATTTCAATTGATTCTACCTCTACCGAAAAAATGACATTAAAAGAAGCATCTTCTTTGATTAAAGGTGAGCTAGGGTCAACAGTAACTTTGCATATATTCCGCCCATCAACATTTGAAAGAATTAGTTTTGAGCTAACTCGTTCTAATATCACGGTTAAACATGTACCTTATTGGGGTGTGGACGAGCATGGAATAGGGTATATTCGTGTCACTAAATTTTCAAAAAATACAGCAAAGGATTTTAACAAAGCATTAAATGATTTAAAACGTCAAGAAATGAAAGGATTGGTCATAGACCTCAGAGGTAACTCTGGTGGGTTATTGAGTAATGCCATTAGCATTTTGGACAATTTAACTGATCGAGGAAGTCCACTTCTTTCTACTAAAGGTAAAATTGATAGAGCTAATAAATCATATAATTCACGACGAAGGATGTCTGTTTCACCTGATTTACCGATTGCAGTTTTGATAAACAAAAGTTCTGCATCTGCTAGTGAGATTGTGGCAGGAGTATTGCAAGATTTAGACAGAGCTGTTGTTATTGGACAAAAATCATTTGGAAAAGGGCTTGTTCAGAGTATGTTTAACTTAAATGATACAACTACATTAAAAGTAACAACCGCAAAGTACTATACACCATCTGGTAGGTTAATTCAAAAAGAAGACTATTTAAACAATGGGTTTCTGACAGATGGATTAGATAAGCACGATTCCTTATTTGTAACTCGGGGTGGAAGAACTGTTAAAGGTGGAGGAGGAATAACGCCAGATTTTACAACTGACCCAAATAAGTTTCCTCCCTATATTCAAGGTTTATGGAAAGATGGAGTATTTTTGACATTTGCTGCAACTTACGCACCTGTACACAACATTCAAGCACCAATTGTTGTTACTGATAAGATGTTGAAAGATTTCAAGATATTCCTTAATGATTTTGAAATAGATTACAGTTTGCCAGGCGAAAGAGCATTAGAATCAATGAAAAAACAAATGAGTAAAGACTCCACATTAGTAACAAAAAAGTTTAATCCTATCGAATTTTTGATGTTTTGGAGTAAAAAGAAAACTAAAATGGAAAAGTTGACAAAAAGATTAGATAGGTTTTTTGCAAAGGAAAGAGCAAGCCAATTTGACTTACCAGAAAATGTAAAATGGATTGTTAACGGTTTAGAGCGCGAGTTTTCACGTGTTGTTTCAGGAGAGCAAGAGCGTATCAAAGTAAGCTTACATCTTGATTCAGAGTATTCTAAAGCTGTTGAAATATTAACCAACTTAAATCAATATTATGATGTATTTGAACCCGCAACAGAATCTGCAATTTTACTCGAAGAGGAACCCTCTGAATAAAATCTATGTTTTAAAATAAATAATTCTTTAAATTTCTTGGCTATAATATGGCATAATTATGATTAATTGGTCGGTTAGCTCAGTTGGTTAGAGCGCTACGTTGACATCGTAGAGGTCACTGGTTC
>CAZCRK010000046.1:0-12846 GCA_964501035.1 uncultured bacterium | reverse complement strand
TGGGGTGTTATTCAATTTATAACTTGGATAGTGGATCGTTATTTATTATCAACGCATTTAGTTGATTTATCTCTTGGTGTTGCAATATCTATGCTGCCAAGTATTTTAATTTTATCTTATTTCCATGGTAGACCAGGAAAAGACAAATGGAATAGAATTGAAAGAATTGTTGTACCTGCAAATTTTATCATAGCCACAATTGTTTTATTTATTTCTTTTTATCCTAAAGATTTAGGTGCTGTAACAAAAGATGTAACGATTGAAGATTTAAGTGGAAATGAAATAATAAAAACTGTTATTAAATCAGAATTTAGAAAAACGCTTAATATTTTTAATTTTAATAATATATCACTGGATACATCTAATAATTGGATGAATAAGGCAATTAGATTGGCTTCTATCTATGATTTAAAACAAGATTTATTTATTACATCAAAATCTGGCTGGGCCGCACAAATGAAAAATGATATAGGATACGCTTCTAAGGATAATATTTCTCTTGGAGATATGCAAAAAATATCAAAAAGAACTTCATCTGAGTTCTTCATAACAGGAGATCATTCTTTTGAACATGCTGTGTATACTTTGAATTTTAAAGTCTATAAAACAAGTAATGCAAAATTAATAAGTTCAAATAAATATGAAGGTAACAATTTCTTTGAACTAATAGATTTAGCCACGATACAAATCAAACAGGATATTGGAATTCCCTCAACTCATATTGAGAATACTAAAGACTTGCCCCTTGAAGATAGATTGACAGATTCAATGGATGCATTAAAACATTTTACTATTTCCTCTTATCGTGAGCTAGGATTTGAAGAAAGTTTTTATCATCTAAATGAAGCTGTCAAATATGATGAAGAATTTGCACTTGCCCATGCGATGTTATATTCTCTCTGTTTAAACAAACAAGATATGGAATGTTTTTCACATCACATGGGACTTGCTAAAAAATATATCAATAAACTAGATGAGGGCACACAGTTTGGAGTTAGAATTGATGAAATGGATGCCATGAATCCTAATATGGATAGAAAATTGAATTTAATCAATATGTGGATAGAGCTTTATCCAGATGATATTAGGCCTCTTGAATATCTTGCGCATATTTATTTATTAACAGGAGATATGGCGAATGTTATTTCAACTCAGAAAAAAATATTACAAATAGATCCATCTAAACATGAATTGTTACTTGAAATAGGAAGTACCTATAAAACTATCTCTGATTATGATAATGCATTAACATATTACAACCAATATCAAAAATCAAACCCGAATAATCCAGAGGGGTATCAGCTTATTGCATCTGTTTATATGGTACAATTAGATTATGAGAATGCATATAATTATATGTTGAAGGCCGAAGCTGTAGGTGCAACTGGACCTGATTTTGAGTTGCAATTAACTAATCTTAATGCAAAATTAAATAATTGGTCAGTAGAGCAGTATATCAAAGAGATAGAGGGCATTATGGAAGAGAATCCAGAAGCAGGATTTCAAACTATGTTGCAGCTATATAGTAGTATTAATTGGAAACTGAGTAGTAGGGGGAGAGTAAGAGATGCTATTCCATATATTAAAAATTTAGCAGAATATGGACAAAGTCAAGCAGGCCCAGGAATAGGAGCATTTTTTTCTGTAGATCTCATAGATGCTAAAGTTCGATTAGGTGATACTCAGGGTGCAGAAGAAGAATTAAATAATACACTAAATACAATAATTGCTCCACCTTTAAGTATGCTAACACCCCTGATGCGATGTTGTTATTATTCTTCAACAAAGGATTGGGATAAATTCAATGAGAATCTCAAAAGTGCTCATGATGGTGCTATAGCAATCGGTTTTAATTTTATGTTACCTATGCTTGATTTAATGACTGTTAGGTATTTTGAGAGTATAGGAGATACTGAAAAAGCAACTGAGCTTAATATGAAGATTATAAATGAAGAATCAATGATGGGAAATCTTATGAAGATAGGTGCTTATATATCTCAAGGACGAGTATATCAGGAATTAGGATTATTAAAAGATTCAGGGAAAATGTTTAAAGCTTGTCTGAAACTTGATGATGAAAATGCAGAATTATTTTATGAATATTCCATTCTAAAAGAAAAGCAAGGGAATATGGAAGAAGCTCTGGATTTAATAGAAAAAGCCTATAATCTTTATAAAGATGGTGACAGGGAACTTGAATTAACACATAAGATTATTACAAGATATGAAAGCTTTCAAGAACAACTACCTTAGTCTTAATGATAAAAGTTCAAGAACCTCCAACTAAAAAACCTGATTGGCTGAAAATAAAATTAGACACAGGAAAGGAATATTCCCAAACTCGTGATACAATAACCAAAAGTAAACTAAACACTGTTTGTTTAGAAGCTAATTGTCCCAATATTTATGAATGTTGGAATAGACAAACTGCTACCATTATGATTTTAGGAGATGTTTGTACTCGTGCGTGTGGGTTTTGCTCAATCAAAACAGGAAAACCAAATCCATTGGATTTGAGTGAACCAGTTAGAGTATCTGAAGCGGTAAAATCTATGGGGTTAAAACATGTAGTCATTACATCTGTTGATAGGGATGATATTAAATCAGATTTTGGTGCAACTATTTGGGCAGAAACAATTAATGAAATACGTAAGGTGAATTTATACTGCTCCATTGAAGTGTTAACACCGGATTTCAATAATAATCAATCTGCTCTAAAAACAGTATTTGAAGCAAAACCAGATATATTTTCCCATAATGTAGAATGCGTAGAACGAATTTCAAAAGAAATTCGACCACAATCCAATTGGCAACAAACAAAATCTGTGCTAAAATCATCAATAGAGTATGGTTTAGTTACAAAAACTGGAATAATGGTTGGATTAGGTGAAACAGATAATGAAGTATTGCACACCATGGCAGAGTTTGCCGAACTTGGAGTAAAAATATTCAATATTGGGCAGTATTTACAACCCACAAAACAACAACTAGCCGTTCATCGCTATGTGCATCCTGATGTGTTTCAAATGTATCATGATGAAGGTATTAAAATGGGATATAAAGTTGTAGAATCTGGTCCATTAGTCCGCTCTTCATATCATGCCGATGATCAAGTAAATTTGTATAGAAAGAATGCATAGTGGAAAAAAGAAAATCAAATTTTAAAAAACAATCTTTTAAATCGAATAATCGAAGGAAGAATTTTGTAAAACGAGAAGATTCATTTCAATTTAGAATGCTAAAATCTGTAGATGTAACCCCAGAGTGGATATCTGCATTAAATTACAATCCACTCCCAAAATTAATTCGAAAAGGGAGTCCAATCACTGCATTTAAGTTGATAAAAGATGTGTATAATTTGGAAAAACATCACAGACTATTTCGTGAGGGTGAAAAAAGAGTATTTTTACAACGTGCTTTACAAAGATTACTTAAAACCGATTTAACCAAATTTGTAGAACAACTTGATAATGAAAAACGATCATCACTTGCTTTTTTAGAATTATTAAAGATCTCACATAATGTGTATGAATTGGGTGGAAATAAATTTTTCCCACCTGTAAAAGATATCATTATTCAATTAATGAAATTTCAAGCAGAAGATGGAAGATTTCCTCTACTATATCATCATCACTCTCATGCATGTTTTCTGTTATTGCAAATGGGAATGAGAGGAAATCGTTTGCTTGATAAATCAATAACATGGATAGCAAATAGACAACGTGAAGATGGTGGATGGCTACATCGTTCAACGGTTGCAAAAGGGAATAATTATGATAATGAACCCTCTTGTATTTGGACAACAGCTGAAGTTCTCCAATTATTATCATTAAGACAAAAAATGTTTAAAACTCATGCTCTCAAAGCCTCAGAATTTTTACTTAACAGAGTTCTTCAAGAAAACAACTCAACTCTTATGAGTGCACAAGAAAATTGGGATAAACTGGGCATTACACATACAAGCGAAGGTATGTTCACTGGTGGAACTTATAAAGTTCTTCAAGGGGTTGTAAATTGCGGATATACACCAGAAGATATGCGAGTTCGTAAAATGTTAAATTGGTTGATAGAACAACAAATGGAAGATGGATATTTTCCTAAAATTGCCGGACATATGCCAATTGCTGATGAAAATGTCACAGTAAATATTTTAAAACTAGTACAAGAAATTGAATCAACACGACCCAAACATGACAATAATACAGATATTTAATACCTAAATTACCCATACATCATGTGGCACAATATTTGTCACTAATAAAACTGTTAATTAAAATTTTGGAGTGATAATGACTGAAGAAAACAAAGAAACACAAAAAGAGCATGAAGAAAATGTACTCGAACAGTACCCCATTCTTCCACTCAGAAATACCGTCCTATTTCCACAACAAATAATACCAATTTATGTGGGACGAGAACAATCATTAAAATTGATTGACGATCTTCCTAATAAAGGGAAAAAATACATTGTTGTTGTAGCTCAAAAAGATGGTTCAATTGAAAATCCGAAGGGTTCTGATTTATATACCTACGGAACCCTTGCAACTGTCATGAAAACATTTGATATGCCTGATAATTCAAAATCAGCTATTGTTCAAGGGATTGAACGCGTCAAAATTGTAAACTATATTGAACATGATCCATATTTCAAAGGATTGATTCAAAAAACACCACATGCAATTATTGAATCATCGGAAGAACTTGATGCTGGTACTACAAATATCAAAAATATTTATAGTAAATTGATTGAAATAGCACCCTATCTATCAGAAGAGCAAGCATCAGCTCTAACAAATATCAAACATCCTGGGCGAATTGCTGATAAAGCAATTTCTCTTATGAATATTCCCACCAATGAAAAACAAGAAATACTTGAAGAGTTGGATTTAAAAGAGCGAGTAGATAAATCTACTGTTTTAATAAATAGAGAAATCCAGCGAATAGAATTGGGTGAAAAAATACAATCTGACGTGCAAGATGAAATTTCAAAATCCCAACGTGAATATTTTCTGCGTGAACAAATGAAAGCCATTCGAAAAGAACTTGGAGAAGATGAGTCGAGTGTTGAGATAAATGAAATTGAAGATAAAATTAAAAAAGCAAAGATGCCGAAGGAAGTTGATAAAGTTGCCAACAAAGAACTCAGCAGAATGCAAAAAATCCCTTCACAATCTCCAGAGTATACTGTATCTCGTACATACTTAGATTGGCTTGTTGAACTTCCCTGGAGTAAACAATCTACAGATAATGAAAATATTGACTTTGCTCAAGAAATTTTGGATGATGACCATTATGGTTTGAAAAAAGTTAAAGAACGAATTATTGAACATTTGGCAGTACGAAATTTAAAGAAGTCAAGAAGCAAAAAAGGTGAAATCTTAAAAAGCCCTATTTTGTGTTTTGGAGGTCCTCCAGGAACAGGTAAAACATCTATAGGAAAATCAATAGCAAAATCAATGGGACGTGAATTTGTTCGTATATCATTGGGTGGTGTTCGTGATGAAGCTGAAATAAGAGGACATAGAAGAACCTATATTGGAGCGCTTCCAGGCAGAATTATTGCTAGTTTGAAAAAAGCCGGCACAAATAATCCAATTTTTATGCTTGATGAAATTGATAAACTTGGTATGGATTTTAGAGGCGACCCATCAAGTGCATTACTGGAAGTATTAGACCCTGAACAAAATTTTGCATTTAATGATCATTATTTAGAGGTAGATTTTGATTTATCCAATGTTATGTTTATCACCACTGCAAATCAAATCGACAGAATTCCTGGACCTCTTCGTGATAGAATGGAAATTTTGCAATTCACTGGCTATATCCATGAGGAAAAAATTCAAATTGCAAAACGTCATTTAATTCCAAAACAAATCAAAGAACATGGTTTGAAAAAGTCTGAAATTAAATTTTCTGATGATGCTATTTTAAAATTGGTTGAATCATATACGCGTGAAGCTGGTGTTAGGAACTTAGAACGACAAGTTGCTAATGTTTGCAGAAAAGTTGCACTAGATATTGCTACCAAGAAATGTAAATCTGTAAAAGTGACACCCAATAAAGTTGAAGAATATCTTGGTGCACGTAAATTCTTTTCTGAAGTGGCAGAACGATGCTCTAAACCCGGTGTTGTTGTTGGGTTGGCTTGGACAGCATTTGGTGGAGATATATTATTCATCGAAGCCTCAAAAATGCCTGGTAAGGGTGCATTGAAACTTACTGGGAAATTAGGCGATGTTATGAAAGAATCTGCCCAGGCTGCATTTTCATATGTTCGCTCAAATGCTGAACAATATGGGATTGAACCTGATTTCTATACTAAGAATGATATTCATGTTCATGTTCCGGCAGGGGCAATACCTAAAGATGGACCATCAGCAGGTGTTGCAATGGTAACTGCAATTGTGTCGCTCTTAACAAACAAACCTGTTAAAGAAAAACTTGGTATGACTGGCGAAATTTCTCTTCGGGGTAATGTTCTACCAATTGGAGGTTTAAAAGAAAAATCAACTGCTGCTTTACGTTCTGGTTTAAACCATATTATTGTACCTAAACAAAATGAAAAGGATTTAGAAGAAATTCCGGAACAAATCAAAAAAGATTTAAAAATTACTTTTGTAAATGAAGTGGAAGATGTAATAAAATTGTCACTCAGCAATTAAGCATAATTGTTGAAATTGGGCGATTAACTCAGTTGGTTCAGAGTGCCTCCCTTACAAGGAGGAAGTCGGGAGTTCGAGTCTCTCATCGCCCACCAATCAAAAACCCCTTGAGCAAGGGGTTTTTGATTTATACTGATATATTATTAACCACAGGTATGTACCCCATTTGCAATCAGCAAAAAAGGAATTACATATAAAATAGTATCACGAATTAAATAAAATAAAATGAATCCCAAAAGAAGCCTCCAACCACCCTTTTTTATTAACCCTTTAAATCCTTCTTTTCTGAAAATTTGGACATATTTACGAATAAAAGTTGGTATCAAAACTCTTTTTAACATTTTGGTTCGCTCCAGTCTCCATTTTTTTTGATTAAATTAATCAATGATTCTACTGCATCCATTTCAGGGATATTTTTTTGAACAACATGATGGCCTTTATACAATGATATCAACCCAGAACCTGTGCCAACATATCCATAATCTGCATCTGCCATTTCACCGGGACCATTAACAATGCATCCCATAATTCCAATTTTGAGCCCTTTGAGATGGTCGGTTACTGATTTTATTTTCGCAGTTGTTGTTTGTAAATCAAACAAAGTTCGTCCACATGATGGGCATGATATATAATCAGTTTTAGTAATTCGTGTGCGACTTGCTTGCAAGATTCCAAATGCAGTTTCATTTGTGGAACGAATTGAACCACAGTTGTTTGTTGAAAGAATAACTCCATCACCAAAACCATCCACCAATAAAGCACCTATATCTGTAGCTGATTGTAATTGAAGTGATTCTTTAGATAAATTTTTATAAATTCTTCGAACAATCATAGGAGTTTTACAATCTGCATTTATCAATTTGATAAACATACTTCGCTGTTCAAAGATAGAATGCTTACAACTAGAGTTTGAAATTAGGACAATTGTTGGATCTGACTTTAACTTTTTAATTATTTCTTGTGTTAATTCTCGTAAATTTATAGATACAAAATTAAGTTCTGGATGAAAATTTGAATTTTCCAAATACTGTTCTGTAGTCATAATTGGAAAAACATGAGTATTTTTTAAATTTTTCCAAATTGAATACGACTGAATCACCCTTAAACTTGAGGGTAAGTTAGGTGGAATGTCTTGTTTACCAATATTGATAAAATCACAACCGACATCTTCTTTTTTCCAAGAATGTGAATCGTCATCATACAAGTAACCTAGCTCTTGAATTCGTGAACCATTCCAATCACTTTCACAGCTCAAATCTGCAATGACTACTGGCACTTGAGAACTACCTATCTTGTTTACTTTATTTGTTTTTCGTTTTGTATATTCAAAAGGAGAAAATGGAGTTTGAGCGATATCATCAACCTTAGTTTGATTACTATGATGGTTTAATCTTTCAACTAACTTATTTGCTACAGGGATTTCAATTTCTGGTTCTTCAGTTAAGGAAACTCGTATTGTGTCACCTAGTCCATCTGCAAGTAACGTTCCAATTCCCAAAGCAGATTTAATTCGACCATCACTCCCATCGCCAGCCTCAGTTACCCCTAAATGAAGTGGATAAATCATGTTTTCTTCATCCATTTTATTTACTAGAAGCCTATATGCATTTACCATAACAATAGGATTACTAGATTTCATGGATAATACAATATCGTAATAATTATGGCTTTCACAAATTCGAATAAATTCTAGAGCTGACTCTACCATTCCCAGTGGAGTGTCTCCAAAACGATTCATAATTCTATCAGATAAGGAACCATGGTTAACTCCAATTCTCATTGCAGTTTTATTATTTTTGCAAATTTGAACTAGGGGTGAAAATCGCTGATAAACTTTATCTAATTCTGCATTGTATTCTGCGTCTGAGTAATCAACAATTTCAAACTTTTTTTTGTCCGCAAAATTCCCAGGATTAATTCGTACTTTTTCAACTATAGTTGCTGCAATTTCAGCTGCTTTTGGTGTAAAATGAACATCAGCAACCAAGGGGATTGTATATCCTCGTTTTACAAGTTCATTTTTAATATTCTCTAGATTTTTTGCTTCATTAATACTAGGGGTTGTAATTCGAACAAATTCACAACCTGCATCAATCATTCGTATAGACTGTTCAACTGTTGCAATTGTATCCATTGTATCCGTTGTTGTCATGGATTGAACTCGAATAGGGTGATGTCCACCAAGTGGAATATTACCAATAGAAACAATTCTACTTTTTCGTCTTGAGTAATTTGTTAAACTTTTACAGTATTTCTTATTCATTATGGTCGATTTTAACAGACTAAAATTACTGCAATAAACAAGTTATTGCTAAAAAGATTTCTCACTATTTAGAATTAATGAGTATATTGTCAGTCTATATTTCAAAAGAAGTTATGAAAGAGACAAATGAGTAAATATTTAACTGCACCTAGAGCATCAAAGTCTATGCCAAAAGGAATTCCTTATATAATAGGTAACGAACTTGCTGAACGCTTTAGTTTTTATGGTATGAAATGTATTCTAATTATTTTTATGACAAAATATTTAATGGATACATCAGGCTCACTTGCCCCTATGGGCAAAGAAGAAGCAACTTACTGGTATCATTTGTTTACATCCGCAGTGTATTTTACTCCATTAGTTGGTGCAATTATTGCAGATGCATTCTTTGGGAAATACAGAACTATTTTATCGCTTTCAATTGTTTATTGTTTAGGTCATTTAGCACTTGCATTAGATGAAACCCGTTTAGGGTTAACTCTCGGACTAACCCTTATTTCCATTGGTGCAGGCGGAATTAAGCCCTGTGTCTCTGCTCATGTTGGAGACCAATTTGGAAAAACAAATTCATTTCTGCTAGAAAAAGTATTTAGTTGGTTTTATCTTGCAATTAATCTGGGAGCGTTTATCTCAACCATATTAACACCAATTTTATTAGATAGGTTTGGTCCCAGTATTGCATTTGGTGTTCCAGGTGCATTAATGCTATTGGCAACATGGGTATTTTGGCTAGGTCGAAATGTTTTTATCCATATCCCAGCTAGTGGTGTAGAGTTTATTAAAGAAACATTTAGTAAAGATGGTTTACTAACTATTGCTCGGCTTTTTATCATTTATATTTTTGTTGCTATTTTTTGGGCACTGTTTGACCAAACGGGATCTACGTGGGTATTACAAGCTGATGAATTAAACAGAAATTGGTTAGGTATTCATTGGTTGCCATCACAAATTCAAGCAATAAATCCTGTTATGATTCTTATTTTTGCCCCTTTGTTTGCATATGTCATTTATCCTTTTATGGGGAAACACTTCGAAGTAACTCCTTTGAAGAAAATTAGTTTTGGACTCTTTTTAGCGGTTCCCTCATTTGTAATTATAGGATTAGTACAATCATGGTTAGATGCCGGACACACTCCAAGCATTGCTTGGCATGTTATTGCGTATGCTATCTTAACTGCTGCTGAAGTACTTGTATCAATAACATGTTTAGAATTTTCATATACTCAAGCTCCCAATAAAATGAAATCACTTATAATGGGATTTTTTATGCTTTCTGTTTCATTGGGTAATATTTTTACTGCAATGGTAAATGCTTTTATTCAAAATCCTGATGGCACATCTAAATTGGCTGGAGCATCATACTTTTATTTCTTTGCAGGAGCTATGTTTATAACTGCATTATTATTTCTATTTGTTGTTAAATTTTACAAACCAAAAACTCATTTGCACGAGGAAAAGTAAATGAAATTCCCTTCTGATTTATTACAAAAAATACCTAAAGCTGAACTTCACTGTCATCTAGATGGTTCACTAAGAGTTTCAACTATTATTGATATTGCAAAACAGAATAAAATTCAGTTACCCTCATTTGATAAAAAAGAGCTAACTAATATTTTAACTATTGGTGACAATATTGGGTCATTGGAAGATTATTTAAAACGGTTTGAAATTACATTATCTGTGATGCAAACACCCGAATCATTAGAGCGTACTGCTTATGAACTTGCTGAAGATTGTTGGAATGATGGTGTTCGGTATTTAGAAGCAAGATATTCGCCTATTTTGCATACACAACTTGGAATGACTCTCTCTGAAGCAGTGGATTCTGTCATATTAGGTCTGAAGCGTGCAGAAAATGATTTTGGAATTATTACGGGTGTTATAATCTGTGGGATACGAAATATTTCTCCAGAAGTATCTTTAAAACTTGCAGATTTAACAGTTCAATATAAGAATAAAGGTGTAGTTGGGTTTGATTTGGCTGGTGCTGAAGAAAATTTCCCTGCAAAACATCACCAAGAAGCATTTTCATTAATTCTGAAAAACAATATTAATACAACACTGCATGCTGGAGAAGCTTTCGGGCCAGAGAGTATTCATCAAGCAATACATGCTTGTGGTGCGCATCGTATTGGGCACGGAACCCGATTAAGAGAGAATCCTGACTTGATGCAGTTTGTAAATGATCACCGGATAGCACTTGAAATAAATTTAATTAGCAACATCCATACTAAAAGTGTTGATTCACTTCAAAACCATCCATTTAAATTTTATTTAGATGAAGGAATTAGAGTTACAATAAATACAGATAATCGACTAATTTCAGGAACAACACTTACAAAAGAATATGCACTTGCAATGGAAACATTTAACTTGGACTTACATCATTTACGAAATATTGTCATTGCTGGATTTAAAAGTGCATTTTTACATCATCAAGAAAGAAAACAGCTCATTAAATCGGTTATTTCTGAATTAGAAGATGAGTTTGGTTTTGCAAAAAGAATTGTAGTTTAGTTAGAATTACTATCTGCGAATAATTGCAAGCTTAGCAGAAGCAGTTTCACCTTCTAGTGTTGATGCCGTGACTAGATACACCCCACTAGAAAGATATTGTCCTTGTGAGTTTCTACCATTCCAACTAATCCATTTTCTCTCAGAATTATCTAATTGGTGACTCACTAGTACTCTGCCATTTAACTGCATTATTTTCACAGTCGCCCCTTTGAAAGGTATTTTTGCATTAAACAATTCACTGTTGGGTAATATATATGGATTGGGATTTAATAAAATTCTATTTGAATTTTGAGCTTCTTCGGAATTTGCAAATGGTGTTTTTAACTTTGAAATTCCCTTGTCGGTTGCAAAATAAACATTTCCATTTTCTTCATCAAATGCAATATCCAAAACAACATCAGAAAGTATTTCACTATTGCTTGAGTTTATTCCACTTTCATCTGGCCAAAATGTATGATTATCTTGAATTACCCAAATACCATTATGGGTAATAATCCACTTATTATTTTGAGCATCCACACGTATTCTGTCACCCATTTCAAATGAAGCATAATATAAATAGTCATAATAGGTGTTCAATGGACTTAAAGAAATTGTAGAACTTCCACTAACTGAATACCCTTGCACTCCATCACCAGTTAACACCCATAAATCATTTCTATTATCAATGACACATGAAAATACAGTGGTATTGTTTCCACCTGGCAGAACAATTTGATTATTAATTTCAATCCAAGTTGTGTCAGTTTCATCCCAGTTTAAATTAGGTGAATATTGTAATACTCTCAACCCACCAGTAGTATAATTGTTTCCCCAACCACCTCGTATTCCAAACCAAGCTCGATTACTATTATCAAACGCAATACTATTAGCCCAATAAGAGTGATCATCGGGTTGTTTTACATGTGACCACGTCTCACCATCAGCATGTTGAATAGATAACATATTACCAAAATATTCCCCCATAGGATTTAGAATCCAAGCATTACCATTATGGTCTTTTTGTATCTGTGAGATAACCATATATTGGACATTCCACAAAGGAGTATATATTCCATCTTGGGCATCAATAATTTGATTGGTTGTATCATAAATACTAAATTCAAAAGTAGTTGGATTTATTTCAAACACTGCGCCTTTAGTAATAGGTTCTGAATTATGAGGTCTAACACCTTTATTACCAAACAATAGATTATTATTTGATGTCTCTATGATTGAGAACAATGGGTTGTCTTTTGCAATCTCAAAGTTCAATTTTACACCTTGAAAATGGTTATTAGTATCATCAATATTTGTTGGAAATGGTTCTGATTGGCTCATTGGAATGATATGGTTAAACTCACCAAAACTATCCATTAAAAAAAGTCCATCCATTCCCACACCGACTAAGGTGTTATTTTCAGT
>CAZCRK010000045.1:0-12990 GCA_964501035.1 uncultured bacterium | reverse complement strand
TCAATAAACACACGATATAATATTCCAAATTCAAATGGAACTAATTCATATCTTTCATTAGCAAATGTGTACACAGATATTAGATTGTTTAAATGGTTAAGAACTTCAACATATTATAATTATGGTGAAAGTAACGTTACAATTGATTCAACAATAAACAAACTTACTCGAGAATTTTTTGGTGAAAATATATTTGTAAAGTTACCAAATAAGATAAGATGTAATTTTAGTTATACCAAATTACTACTTAAAAACAATCAAAATAGTATTAATAATTTTTCCATTAGACTTTCTAAGGACAATTTCATATTTAAGAATGTTAGTGGAAAGTTAACATTTGATGTGCTAAAAAGTATTTTATATAATTCTTCAAAGGGTAGAATAGGATTGATCTATTCAACAAAAAACTGGAATACATCATTAAATATCTCTAGGGAAATGTACTATTATGGAATTGATGGTGATAATTATCAAAAACAAAATATTAATTTAGAATTTTTCAAAAAATGGTTAAACTCTTTATCTACTTCATTCTATGTCGATTTTTCCAATGGTGATGAGGGAGAAGCAATTTATGGGTCGTTTCAAATATCATATCGATTAAATTCCTTTTAGATTATATTAAGTTAATCATAAAATATTGGTATGGAGAATAGTACTATATGAATGAGATTTACTCACCATTTGTTAAATTTACTTATACGCTTGTTGATTTACATGGTATGCCACAACAGAAGTCATGGATTGTAAACCTAGCTTGTGTTGTTAGTATCGAATCGATATCCAGTACGGATTTAAAAATATTTTTAAACAATAATCAAGTTCTATTTGTTGATCTTGGGCAAGACTATAATGCTTCAGATGTGATGAATAATTTATTGGATTGGTCTGCAGTTGGAGAAGATTACAATGTATATAAACTTGATTCCTATGAGAAAAAATAACTCTATAAAATAAAACAAAGTTCTTCGTTTGAGGAACTATACTTAATCGTCTAAATTACATACTAATCAATGCGCAAACTTTCTAGACATATATTTCTTCTTTTTGTAATTTCTGTACTCAGTACTTCTTGTGTTTACTATAACACCTTTTATAATGCAGAAACTTCATTTGACAAAGCGAATGAATTGATTGAGGAATCTGCACAGTTAGAAAGTGGAGATATACCTTCGCAAGCAGGGAATTTACTGGAAAAGTCTATAGAGAATAGTTTTATAGTTATCGAAAAATATCCAGAAAGTAAATATGTAGATGATGCAATTTATTTAATTGGACGCTCTACATTATTGTTAAATGATATTGCAATGTCTGAGAGGTATTTATCAAAACTAGTTAAAGAGTATCCTTCAAGCGAGTTCGCATTTGAAGCGCATATATGGTTATCATACGTGCATTTTAAAATGGGTCAATCCGAGTTGGCAAAGCAAGAACTTGACGATGTTTTAAAGTCAAAACCAAAACGGAAAGAAGACAAGTTTTTAATCCACTCAATTTTAGCAGAGATAGCCCTTGACCTTAAAGACAATGAAACTGCGTTTATAGAATATGAAACCTGTATTCGGTATGCTTCAACTGATTCAAAGAAATTTAAAATTTATTCCATCCTAGCAAATTTGGCTGAAAAAAATAAACTTTATGAAAAATTGGTAGGTTATCTTGAAAATGTAGAAAGATATACTTCAAAATCAGATATACGCAGAAGCACAAAATTGGATTGGATAGATGTAAATAGAAAGCTTCAAAATTATGATATTATCATTGAAGAAATTGAGAAACTGTTAGGGCTTTCAGAATATAGTAGCATTAAAATTAAACTTGAGTTAGAACGTGGAAAAGTGTACTTAGACATGGGAGATTTTGAAACTGCTCAAGGATTTTTTGAAACCTTAGTTGAAGAATACACTAAGAAAAATGAAACTGCTGAAGCATATTATCATTTGGGTACAATTCAACTACTAGAAAATTTCAATTTAAGTTTAGCATCAGATTTATTTGTTAAATCCAAAGAAGAAAAACCACGTTCAGAATATGGTAAAAAATCAAATGATGCAAAAGAACTAATAGAAGATTATACCATTCTTGTTGAGGATTATAAATATTTAACTGAAGAACAACCAGCAATTGAAGATAGTGTTTTTATTTTAGAAGAAACTCTTGATTCAACATTTATTGATAATGAGATGGTAATGTCACCACCAGTCCCTCAAATGTCAGGTAATGAAACAAATCCAGATTCATTATTGTTTAGAATGGGACAAATTTTATACTTCGATTTTTTTCAAGAAGATTCAGCTATGGAAAAATATATTCATCTAGTAAATGAATATCCATATTCTAAATTTATTCCACAATCTCTGTATATTTTACATCAACATTTTCCAAATCAAAATTGGGCGGAAAAATTAGAAACAGAATATCCAGAATCAACATACCTGCAACGCTCAGAGAATGACACTCTAAATGAGACAGCTCATAATGTTGACCCCCTAATTGTTAAGCGTGATTCGGCATGGGATTTACAAATAGACTCTTATATTGCAGTGAAAGAAAAATTTTTACAAATTGCTGAAGAAGAAAATGACCCAATTTCTTTGTATTCAGCAGGATTGGTTGCAGATATTTACTTAAATAACCTTCAAGATGCAGTCAAGATTTACAGAAGACTGGTTACTCAATACCCAGAGCATGAGCAATCTATTATTGCAAATGATAGGATGAATGAAATATCATCAATTATTGAGACTGAACTTCATAAAATTAATCAAAAAAAATTATTTTATGATGCTTTAAGCCTGATAAAGCATGATTTTTTACTAGATTCAGCAAAGGTTGTATTAAATCAAGTAAAATCAGGTGAAAACACATCGATAAAAAGTACTGCTTCAAAATTAAGTCAAAATATTGATATATATAATCAAATTGAATCAAAAATTCAATCGATTCTTGCAGATACAACATTAGCAATTGGTGACACAAATACAAGCCAAATATCAGAGTACAATGAGTTAGACTCATTAAATTATAAAAAAGCAAATTTGTTTAAAACTAATTTTGTAATAAAAGACAGTGCAAAGTCAATATTCAACTTTATAATTGATGAATATTCAGTATCCACCTTTAGACCATATTCTATGTTGCATATGGCTGAGTTAGATTCAACATTTGACTGGCTTAAATTATTACATGATGAATACCCTGATACAAGTTTTTATTTAGATTCAACTATTGTAATTAGCCCTTTGTTATCCCTTGATATAAATTCAAATTTATATAGCGAATTAGATGAACAATACCAAAACATCAATGCCTTTTCCACTGTATTTGATACTGTTAAAGAAGATATTCCAATTCCTATTGCAGATACATTAGGTGTTGGTTTAACTAATTTGTATTTTAGTAACACAGAATATCCTTGGGAAGCTGTTTATAGTTGGAATTTTGTATCAAAAAGTGACAGTTCAAAACAAACTGTATTTGAAGTTTTAAACTTATTTACTGAACATGAGATCTTTGGACAAACGAATTCATCTTCTGAATATATTGTTGTTGAAGGTGATAATCTTGGAGTTATCGCTGAAAAAATCTATAATAATCCTGATGCATGGACGGTTTTAGTAATGGATAATGAAGATTATTTATCTCAAACAAATGGCAAAGTATCTACAGGAATGAAATTGAAAATTAGGTATGAGTTTAAGGAAAATGAATGATTTTTCAAGAATTAGCTGAAGTAGTCCATTTAAACGAAATTGCGTTTAATACCGTGGAAGTACATTTATTTTCTCCTAAAATTTCTGCTGATTCCTATCCAGGTCAATTCATAAACATTTTACCATCGAAAAATTGGAAAAAAGTCATGCGGCGACCCATGAGTATTGCTTCACAAAATGATGGTCATATTAGCATAATATTCAAGGTTGTTGGTGATGGTACGAATATTATGCGAAATTGGCGCATAGGAGATAAAGTTGATATAATTGGTCCTTTGGGAAATAAATGGGATTATTTCGAAAGTACATTTCCAATTTTGGTTGGTGGTGGAGTTGGTATTGCTCCTATTCAGAATCTTCATAATACATTAAAAACAAAAAAGATTGAACATTTATTGATTATGGGTGCTCGAAAAAAGTCTGAACATTTTTTACAACACAATCCTTCGGAGAATATTTTTTTATCAACCGACGATGGTAGTTTAGGTATTCATGGTTATGCGGTAAACGCGTTGGAATCGTTAAAAGATAATATTCAAACAAAAAAACATATTACATTTTATTCATGTGGACCTGACCCAATGATGCAAAGTGTTAAGACGTTTGCAGATTCTGTTAATTCACCCTGTTATTTAGCGTTAGAAACAATAATGGCATGTGGTATTGGGATTTGTCAAGGATGTACAGTTGAGTTAAATGACAATACCAAGAAACAACTGCATTCATATAGATCAAAATTTGCATTGGTATGTAAAGATGGTAGTATTTTTAATGCAAAGGATTTAAAATGAGCTTAAACATAGACTTTTGCAAAAACCAATTTAATTCACCAGTTCTAGTTGCAAGTGGTACATTTGGCTATGGTCATGAAGTATCCGATTTAGTTGATGTAAATAAATTAGGTGGAATTGTTACTAAATCAGTTACTTACCATCCTCGAGAAGGGAATCCTCCTCCACGTATTTGTGAAACTCCGTCTGGAATGTTAAATTCAATTGGACTTGCAAATGTAGGTGTGGATGAATTTTGTAGGCATAAAATCCCATTTTTGAATAAGTTAAAAACTAATGTAATTATTAATATTGCTGGATCAACACAAGAAGAATATATTCAAACATTAGAGATGATTGAGGATATGGGTGGGAATCATATTGGGTATGAAATCAATATTTCTTGCCCAAATGTAAAAGAAGGCGGAATGGCATTTGGAGTACAAAGTAACGTAACAGAAACCCTAACGAAGGAATTAAAAAAACGAACAAAGAAATTACTTATTATTAAACTAAGTCCCAATGTTACCAATATTCAAGAGATTGCACAATCTGCTGAACAAGGTGGAGCAGATGCAGTTTCAGCAATAAATACAGTGGTTGGTATGTCCATTGATATTCATTCACGAAAACCAAGTTTGTTTACAAATTCAGGTGGTTTATCCGGACCAGCTATTCATCCAATTGCTGTGGCGAATGTGTTTAAAATACATCAAGCTATTCACATTCCAATTATTGGAATTGGCGGAATTTCCAATGCAAACGACATCATTGAATTAATGTTAGCGGGGGCAAGTTTAGTCCAAATTGGTACTTCAAATTTTACGAATAGCAATGTTGGGGTAGAAGTATTATCAGAGTTGAATCAGTATTGTAAAGATTATGGGTTAAAGAATATTTCTGAAATCATTGGCAAAGTTGAATCTTATTTATGAAAATTAGATTCTTAGTATTATCAACTGGGGTTTTATTGCTTGCGAGTAGTTGTGCGCCTTCACCAAGATATACGAGTAGCAGTTCAAAATCTTCAACATCATTGCAAAAAAATAGTAGCACTCAAAAGACAACTTCCAAAAAGAAATCAAATTTTGATACAACTAAGAAAACATTTACTGGCATTTCATCATATTACGGTAAAAAATTTCACGGAAAACTGACTGCAAATGGTGAAATATTTGATATGTATGGTTTAACAGCAGCCCATAAAGAAATTCCTTTAAACACAATAGTGCGGGTGACCAATTTAGCAAATGACAAATCCCAAATTTTACGAATCAATGATAGGGGTCCCTATGTAGGCAATCGAATTTTAGATTGTTCTTATGGAGCAGCTTTAAAACTAGGTTTTGTAAATCAAGGTACAACTGAAGTTCGTATTGATGTTATCGAATGGGGTGATAACGTTTATATGCATCATTGATTATTTAGAACCTTTGTACATTTCCTTAGTTTTGGATTGTTTTTTTTCTTCTAAACCTACCAAGTAATCAAATGCAACATTTAAACCACGTGTAGTAAATTTTACAAATTTCATATTTTCATCTAAAATAAAAACACATGGTAAACCGCTAGGTCTAATCCATCCATGCATTTTACGTTCATTATCCATTAATATTGGGATATTATCTTCAGGATACGTACTATACCATTCTTCAATACTATCTTGGTTTGATGTATCACGATAATAATCTTCGTATTGAATATTGATAAAAAAGATATCTTTATTTCTAATTTTTTCTTTCACTTTTTCATATTCGGGTTTCCACCAACGATTAGCCTGTATTGCAGTTTCATCAAATGTCATCCATCCTGCAAGGTCGTTACATGGGGAGCACCATGCAGCTGACATCTCAACAACAACTAATTTCCCCTGATTTGCAAAATCATATAAGTCTACCATTTCACCAAATTGATCTTGAGCTATAAAATGTGGGATTTGGTCACCAACTTTGGGGGCACAATATTTACCTCTTGGAGAGTTAAAACAATTATCATTCTTGCAATCAGCATTAGTTTCACAACTACATGTAATATCACCTGGACATTCACTATTAAAGTTAATTTCATCTAAGGTATTGATTTCAGAGTTAACCGGCCACTCACCAATATATTTTTTCTCAAATTCAGTTTGAGTATCACCAAACACTAAAATTGACTCAAACAAAATCAAAACTATTAAATTATTATACAACAAATTTTTAAACATTTATTCTCCGAATTGTGTCAAATCTTACAACTCTTTGAGTATGTATTACACTTGAAAAAGTTCCATTTTTATAATAACTACTGTAAACATATCTTACATCTTGGGAATACACTCATTTAATGTCTAAATTTCCAGTCTATATGAAAGTGAAAAAATGACTAAAACACAAACATCAAAACCACGAACTTTAGTTAATATTTTAGGTGTACCTGGAATTCTTCTAATGATTTATTTAGGAGGATTTTGGTTCACAGCTTTTATTACAACAATTATTTTATTAGGTCATATAGAATTGAATTCACTTGCAAAACATTATGGGGGGAACATACTGTATCGATTTGTTATGATTGTCTCTAGTTTGTACATTGCATTTTCTGTGAGTCATATAAATTTTGATCAACCATTATTTTTAATTGGATTCATGTTTTTAGTTTTCAGTATTGAAGTTTTTCGTAAATCCAAAAAATCAATTTTGAATATATCTATTTCAGTTTTTGGATTTATTTGGATTACAGTATTCTTATCAAAATTAACTCTGTTAAGAAATTTTTCAGATATAGGGTTTGAACTTACACTTTCACTATTCTTAACTGTTTGGTTATGTGATACAATGGCATTTATTTTTGGCTCTAAATTTGGAAAATCCAAAATTCTACCTAATGTAAGTCCCAATAAAACGTGGGTTGGCACAATCGCAGGCTTAATATCTAGTGTTATATTTATGGGTTTATTGTACTACTTAAATTTTTTTGGTGATAGTGTTCAAATTATGGATGCTATAATCATTGGGCTTATTGCTGGTGGAATTGGTCAGTTAGGTGATTTTGCTGAATCTTTACTCAAGCGTGAAGCAGGAATTAAAGATTCAAGTAATATTTTACAAGGACATGGTGGGATACTTGATAGATTTGATTCACTAATGTTTGCGGGACCATTTACTTATTTTTACGTTTTATACTTTATCATTTAGAAAGGTGTTCATTTGAAAAGAATTGGCTTTATTGTTTTTGTTTTAATGTTTTGGATAAATTGTGGGGGTGGGGATGCTTCAGCTTCAAAATCTTGGGATTTAGATATTTCCCAAATGAATTCACAAGATAATATGGGCGACTGGGCTGTAATACATGAACTTGGTGACCCAGATAAACTACATCCCAATATTTCCTCTGGTGCAAGTTCGACATATATTGAGTCACATATTTTTCAAACTTTAATGGAAATGGACAATCATACGTATGAATTAGTGCCTGTGATTGCTGCTGAAATGCCAGTTGTAAGCGATGATAAATTAGTTTATACTTTCAAGTTACGGAAGGATGTGACATTTTCAGATGGCCATCCATTAACAGGTGAAGATTTTATATTTAGTTTAAAAACTATAAAGAATCCCTTTACTGATGCAGCACCATCAAGAAACTATTACAAAGACATTCAAAAAGCTGAACTGGTCAATGGTGATCCATATACTTTGCGATTTATTTGTAGTGATGTATATTTCAAGCATTTAGATTTTATAGGTGCGAATTTATATGCATACCCGGCTCATATTTATGATCCAAATGGATTAATGAGTCAATATTCATTTGAAGATTTAGAAAAACTTCTTCTTTCTTCTGAGAACAATGAAGTTGAATCTTTTGAAAATTCAGATGCTTATACATTTGCAGAATATTTCAATAGTACTGAAGTGGGGAGGAATCCAATAGGTTCAGGTCCATATCTGTTTGAATCATGGAAAACTGATGATAGAATTATCTTAACAAGAAATCATGACTACTGGGGTGATAAGGTTGATGATACTCCCAAACGAAATTTTGTTGAAAAGTTAATTTATAAATCTGTAAAAGAATTTCCAGTTGCATTAACAGGACTAAAAAAAGGAGAGATTGATGTAATTCGTAGTTTGACACCTGACTTATATTATAATCAAACTAATTCCAAAAAATTTACAGATAACTATGAAAAGGAAACATTTTTTTATCCGTCGTACACCTATATAGGATGGAATAATGAAAACCCTTTATTTCAAAATAAATTAGTACGTCGTGCTATGACACATTTATGTAATCGAGAGCAGATTTTGGAATCAATCTATTATAATGATGGACTCATAGCAAAAAGCAATGTATACTTCGAACGCCCAGAATACAATGATACAATTGAACCTTGGGAATACAACCCCGATGAAGCACGCAGAATCTTATCGCAAGAAGGGTGGATTGATTCAAATCATGATGGAATTTTGGACAAAGAAATTAATGGCGAGTTGGTTGACTTTACCTTCACCATTTTAACCAATCAAGGAAATGAAAAGCGAAAACAGATTGGTTTAATTATGGTTGAAGAACTTAGAAAAGTAGGTATTAATGCTGGCTTGCAAACTATGGAGTGGTCAGTATATTTGGATAATGTTCGTGACCATAAGTTTGACGCAATAATATTAGGCTGGGTCATGTCAATAAAAGATACCGACCCGTATCAGATTTTTCATTCTTCTCAAGCCGTTGGGCGTGGTTCAAATTCTATTAGTTTTAAAAACGATCGGGCTGATGAGTTGATTGAGTTAAACCGGAAAGAATTCAACGCTGACATTCGAAAAAAATATATGTTTGAATTTCAAGATATTTTACATGAAGAGCAACCGTACACATTTGTTGTAATCCCCAAGTCTAATTTATCGTATCATAAAAGATTTAAAGATGTAATTATTTATCCATTTAGACCTGGGTTTGATTTGAGAGAATGGTGGTCTCCAATTCCATTACAAAAATATTCAAAATAGCTATTTATTTCTGAATGATCAATTATCTTATTAGGAGAATGTTATTGGTAATTCCAACGCTGTTTGTAATTACAGTGCTCTCATTTGGTATATCGCGTTTAGCTCCAGGCGACCCTGCAGAACTAAAAGCTGGGATTGGGGCAAATCAAAATCTAACCACCGGTGGAAAAGATTTAAATGAAAAAATTATAGAAATGATTCGCAAGCAATGGCATCTCGATAAGCCAGTATTTTATATGTCTTTGTTAAATGAATTTGATGAAGATAATCCAAAATCATTTTGGCAACGAATTAATTTCACATGGAATGGAACCAAAAATCAATATCATATATGGACAGCAAATGTGTTAAAATTAGATTTTGGTAAATCTTTCCGTGATAATCAATCCGTACTTGAGAAAATAAAAGAACGAATTCCTATAACGCTTACTTTAAATGTAATTTCCACATTTCTAGCGTATTTAATTGCCATCCCACTCGGAATCTATTCTGCTGTAAATCAAAACAGTTTTTGGGATAGAATTAGTACAGTATTTGTATTTATACTCTATTCTTTGCCTAGTTTTTGGATTGGAACCATGTTAATCATCTTTTTTGGTGGAGGAGATTTCTTTGATTGGTTCCCGTATGCAGGGTTGTACTCAAATTCGTATGAGTTTATGACTCCTTTTGAAAAGATGATGGACTTGGGTTGGCATTTAGTGTTGCCAGTTTTTGTCTATACCTACGGTAGTTTCGCATACTTATCACGACAGATGCGTGTTGGAATGTTAGAAATTATTCGCCAAGATTATATTCGAACTGCACGAGCTAAAGGACTTTCAGAGAAAGTTGTGATTTACAAGCATGCTTTGAGAAACTCCCTGATTCCAATAATAACAATCTTAGCGTATTTACTTCCAGCAATGATAAGCGGCAGTATAATCATTGAAACAATATTTACAATTCCTGGAATGGGATCTTTAGCATTTGAATCTATTATTGCAAGAGACTATCCAATAGTTATGGCTGTATTTACTATTAGTGCAGTTCTTACTTTGTTTGGAATTCTGCTATCTGATATTCTCTATTCATTTGTTGACCCTCGTATAACATTTGGAAAGAAAACAGCGTAATGAAAGCAACTGGTAAATCATACAGACAAATTGTTGTTCAGCAGTTCAAGAAAAACAAACCTGCAGTTATTGGAATATATATGATTTTATTTTTGGTTCTAACTGCATTATTTGCTGATATATTTGCCAATGATAAACCTTTAACCTGTGTTATAAATGGTGAAAGATATTTTCCCGTGTTTAAGGAATATGCTGTAGATGTTGGTATTGGAAAGTGGAATGTTGACCAAATTAACATTGATTGGAAAGAACTGGAGTATGACTCAGTCGTTTGGCCATTAGTACCATATTTACCAACAAACTTGGATTACACTGCTCGATTTCAATCTCCTGGAAGCAAACATATTTTAGGAACAGACCAGATTGGTCGAGATGTTTTAAGTGGTATGATTCATGGAACCCGTATTGCCCTTTCGGTAGGGTTGATTTCTATGGGTATTGCTCTGTTAATAGGTGTGTTTGTTGGAGCAATTGCTGGTTATTATGGTGGAGTTATTGATATAGTTGTGCAACGAATCATTGAGATAATGATGACAATTCCCATGTTCTTTTTAATCATAACGGTTGTTGCCTTTTATCCTGGTGGTGGAATTTGGGTAATTATGTTTGTTATTGGACTGACTTCTTGGCCTGGTGTTGCTCGGTTTACTCGTGCTGAATTTTTAAAAGTTAGAAATATGGATTACGTGACTGCTGCGGAAGCACTTGGATTTAGTAGTATGCGTACCATCTTTAAACATGTTTTGCCAAATGCAATTGCACCAGTATTAGTAATCACTGCATTTGGTATTGCTTCAGCTATTCTCACAGAATCTGCTCTTAGTTTTTTAGGGTTTGGTTCAGCAACTACAGTTTCGTGGGGATCAATATTATCAGTTGCAAGAGGAGCAACGTATGCGTGGTGGATGGCTGTATTCCCTGGAACTGCAATTTTTATTACAGTCACAATTTATAATTTAGTAGGAGAAGGTTTGCGGGATGCTTTGGATCCGCGGTTAAAACAATAAATGTCAGCAAAATCAAATACAGACAAGATTAAAGTAATACTAGCTACAGATTGTGGCTCTACAACCACGAAGGCAGTGTTAATTCAATATGTCAACGGGTCCTATCGATTAACACACCGTGGAGAAGCACCAACAACAGTTGAAGCTCCTTTCGAAGATGTTACAAAAGGTGTACTTAATTCCATAATTGAATTAGAGGAGTTATCAGGTAAAAAAATTCTTGAAGGTGAGAAAATTATTTCCCCTACCAAAAATGAAGTTGGTGTAGATATTTATATTTCAACCAGTTCTGCTGGTGGTGGACTCCAAATGATGGTAGGTGGTGTAGTTAAAAATATGACGGGTGAAAGCGCACAACGTGCAGCCCTTGGGGCTGGAGCAATTGTAATGGATGTTCTTGCTGCAAATGATGGACGATTATACCATGAAAAAGTAAAAAGAATTCGCCAGTTACGACCCGATATGATTTTGTTATCCGGTGGAATTGATGGTGGTACTGTGTCGCATGTTGTAGAGCTTGCAGAGATATTAGAGTCTGCAAATCCAAAACCTCGTTTAGGTATAAATTACAAACTACCTGTTATTTATGCTGGTAATACAAAAGCAACAGATGCAGTTTCAGAACGTTTAGCTAGCATTACTGATTTTACTTCAGTTCCTAATATTCGTCCAACATTAGAAAAGGAAAATCTACAACCGAGTCGAGATAAAATACATAACTTGTTTATGGAGCATGTTATGGCGCAAGCTCCGGGTTATAAGAAATTAATGAGTTGGGCAGATACACCAATTATGCCTACTCCAGGTGCTGTTGGTGAAATCATAAAAAAAATTGCAAAAGTTGAAAATATAAATGTAGTTGGAGTAGATATTGGTGGAGCAACAACGGATGTGTTTTCAGTATTTGATGGTCAGTTTAATCGAACCGTGAGTGCTAACTTAGGTATGAGTTACTCTGTTTGCAATGTGTTAGCTGAAGCTGAGTTAGAAAATGTTTTAAGGTGGGTTCCATTTGAAATTAATAACCAAGAGTTGACAAATCGAATTGCAAATAAGATGATTCGTCCAACGACAATTCCGCAATCCTTAGAAGCATTAAAAATTGAACAGGCAATTGCTCGTGAGGCATTACGACTATCCTTTAAACAACACAAAGAATTTGCAGTGGGTTTAAAAGGTGTTCAAAGAGAGCGTACTATTTCAGATGCTTTTGAACAAACTGGGTCTGGTGATACTCTAGTGGATATGAAATCACTCGATTTAATTGTTGGTTCTGGTGGAGTATTATCGCATGCTCCCCGAAGACATCAAGCAGCTAGAATGCTTATAGATTCATTTTTGCCTGAAGGAATTACTCAAATTGCGGTTGATTCCATTTTTATGATGCCACAATTAGG
>CAZCRK010000044.1:0-13070 GCA_964501035.1 uncultured bacterium | reverse complement strand
CAATTTCCTCACCTATCACGAATGAAAAAGGAGCAATTAACTCAAAGCTACCCCAAACTTTTGAATTTGGCGCAAGAAATCCAGCTCCTTCTAGACCTGCAAACCCTTCAACACTTAAGCTCTCAGGAGCAATTTTTAAAATATCCACAATTGTTGTTGTGTCAGTATTTGTAGTATCATCATAGATAATAGTGTTATCATTATTGAACCAAACCGTGCGTTGTCCAAAACTTCCCAATTCAATTAGAGAGTACTTTGCCAACTCTCCATATTCACTCGGAATTTGAATATTAGGATTGATTGGAACAAGAACCGAGTCCTCTCCATTAACACCTACTAGATTCATATCAAATGAAACTGGAACACCAATTTCATTATAAACTTCTAAGGTTAGCTTTGGATTATGAAAGGTTAAACCTTTAAATCCAGTAGGAATTCCATCTATACCAAATTTTGGAGCATTAAATTCCAATTCAGTTACAATTGCTGAAATATACTCAAGGCGAACAGGTAACAATTCCATCGCATTTACATTTAAACTTCCAATATTATCTAACAATATTGTTGTATCTGTTGAAGGGATTGTTAAGGAAGAAATAATTCGAATTGAATCAATAGGGTCACCAATTTCTTTTTCAGAAGTTAAAATTGCATTCCAGACGGGAACTTCAATATCAGTTGTTTCATCTAAACCCAAAGTTTGGTTTAACGAAATCACTTGTCCATTTTTACTAAAATTGGGTAATTCAATTGCAAAATCAATTGGTGTAAAAAGATTGTTTTGAAAACTTAATGTCAACATATTTACATTTGTAGAATCTGCAGTAATTTTACCTCCAGTAGCAATAATACCCTCATTTTGTGGAAGTACAATTGAGACTGAATCTACATATGAAATTTCACTAGTTTGACCGGTAACACTTTTAATATTGTCAACATCTACAGAAATTTCCATTGTAAATTTTTCACTTAAATCTGGAGTTAAATCCCATCCTGTAATTTGATTTCCATAACCTTGATCTTCACAAATTGAATTTCCTGTATTTGTTTTATCCTCAACATCAAATTGCCATGTGATACTTATTTCTTCACCTAGATTAAACTCATTATTATCACAATCAGATAAACAATAATCATAAATTATTTCATTTGAACTTCCAGAAGTTAAATTAACAAACCCTGTATCCAAAATGGTACTTTCATTACTTTCAAACACTAATTGAATATTGTCGATAGTAAATGGAAATGTATTTGTAACAGAAATACTAATTTCAGCTGAATCGACTGTAACATAGTCAATCGATTCAATGTATTCCACACCTTCAGATTGAAAATCATCAATAGAAAATAATGTTTCTGAAATAGTCTCAGACTGCACAAATTCGGTTAAAACTGCATCAGGAAAACAATCACCACCATTTATTTCTACTCCCAATTCATTTGCTAGAGATGAAATTGCTACAGATGAAACAGATGATGTTTCTAAGGGTGTTTCTTCATTTGGAAAATCAATGTTTGGCAAGCTAACATCTTCAATTTCTGCAATGGAAGTATCTGGAATTACAAAATAGTTATCAAAAGAATCATCAATACCTAAGGTATCTTGTTCAGGGCTTAACAAATCACCAGTATAATTAATTTGTAAAATGCTATCTTCTTCTGAAAATATTAAAAGAGAATCATCGGCAATTTCTTGAAAATAATATGTTGTGTCCATTAATGGAAATGAAATAGGTAATGTCCATGTAGGCATTTCCCAAGCCTCGGGTGAGCGAAAATCACATCCTGTTAAAATCAGGCCTAGATAGAGAAAAAGAGCAACTCCTGTTCTTCTTCTATTTGTTTTACCTCTTTTTATCATTTAATATCTATATTGATCTGGTTTAAATGGACCATCTTTAGAAACACCAATATATTTTTCTTGTTCATCCGTCATTTTTGTTAACTTCACACCTAGATGGTCTAAATGTAAACGGGCTACTTCTTCATCTAATTTTTTAGATAGAACATGAACACCATTCTCTACTTCACCCTTCCAAAGTGCCATTTGTGCTAATACTTGGTTCGTAAATGATGTGGACATTACGAAAGATGAATGTCCAGTAGCATTACCTAAATTCACTAATCTTCCGCGAGAAAGTAATATAATTGAATGTCCGTCTTCAAACTCAAATCTATCAACTTGTGGTTTAATGTTAAATTCTTTCACAGACGAATTATCTTCCAAATAAGCTACATCAATTTCATGGTCAAAATGACCTATGTTGCACAAAATTGCATTATTTTTCATCTGTTCCATATGTTTGCCAGTTACTACATCTCTATTTCCTGTAGATGTGACAAAAATATCACCATACGAACATGCCTCATCCATTGTAACAACTGAAAACCCTTCCATTGCAGCCTGTAAAGCACAAATTGGATCAATTTCAGTAACAAATACTTGTGCCCCGTAACCTGCCATAGATTGAGCACAACCTTTTCCAACATCACCAAAACCACATACGACAACTTTCTTACCCGCTAACATAACATCAGTTGCTCGTTTTATGCCATCAGCAAGAGATTCTCGACAACCATATTTATTGTCAAACTTAGATTTGGTTACTGAATCATTCACATTAATAGCTGGGAATGGTAAATCATCTGTTTCAAACAATTGATATAGTCGGTGAACACCTGTTGTAGTTTCTTCAGAAACACCCTTAATCTCAGAAATTAATTCTTTTCGTTTTTCCAAAATAACTTGAGTTAAATCACCCCCATCATCTAACAGAATGTTTGGTCCTTTACCGTTACCAAAATCTAAAGTTTGTTCGATGCACCACCAATATTCTTCTTCAGATTCTCCTTTCCATGCAAACACGGGTAAACCGGCATCAGCAATTGCAGCAGCTGCATTATCCTGAGTTGAATAAATATTACATGATGACCAACGAATTTCAGCACCTAATTCAACAAGTGTTTCAATTAATACAGCAGTTTGAATTGTCATATGAATACAACCAGCAATTCGTGCACCTTTTAAAGGTTTTGAATCACTATATTGAGTACGTAATGCCATTAATCCAGGCATTTCTACTTCAGCTAATTGAATTTCTTTTCGTCCAAAATCTGCTAACCCAATATCAGCAACTTTATAATCCATTACTTTTCTTCCTTCCACTATAGAGTCTGACATATCAGCCCTTAAATATATTTCTTTAAATTATCGACCATATTCAATTCTTCCCAGGGAGTTCCTTCACGTCCTAAATGACCATATGCAGCCAACTTTTGATACATTGGTTGTTTCAATTTTAAGGATGAAATTATGTCAAATGGTTTAAGTCCAAAATTTTCTTTTACAATTTCAGTTAATTTATCATCAGATAATTTTCCTGTTCCAAACGTTTCAACGCTTACAGACATTGGTTCTGCAACACCAATACTATATGCCAACTGCACTTCACATCTATCTGCTAGACCAGCTCCTACTAAATTTTTAGCTATATAACGTGTCATATAAGCGGCAGATCTATCAACCTTTGATGGGTCTTTTCCAGAGAATGCACCACCACCATGGCGAGCATAACCACCATAAGTATCCACAATTATTTTTCTACCTGTTAAACCAGTATCTGCTTGAGGGCCACCAAACACAAATCGGCCAGTTCCGTTTACAATAAAATCTTCATCATAATCAATTCCATATTTTTCTAAAATGGGAATAATTACTTTATCAATTACATTTTTCGAAATAAATTCATGTTCATTTTCTTCTGACCCAAATTGCTCTAACATATCGTTATGTTGAGTTGCAATGACAACTTTTTTAACTCTCACTGGTGTAAAGCCATTGTACTCAACAGAAACTTGAGATTTCCCATCTGGTTGAAGCCAACTAAGCTCACCATTTTTTCTTACTTCAGCTAGTTTTTCTGCTAATCGATGTGAAAGTTGAATTGGAAGTGGCATAAGTTCAGGAGTTTCATTACAAGCGAATCCAAACATGAGCCCTTGATCCCCAGCACCTTGTTCATGTTTATCATCATCAACACCCTGAGAAATATGTGGGCTTTGCTCATCGATAGTTGTAAGTACTGCGGTTGCTTGTGCACTTAACCCCACATCTGAATGAGTATATCCAATATCTTTTAATGTATCTCGCACCGTTTTAGGAATATCTACATATGCTTCAGTTGTAATTTCTCCTGAAACTACAACCAACCCTGTAGTTGCTAAAGTTTCGCAGGCTACACGTCCTTCAGGATCTTGCTTTAATATTGCATCCAATATTGCATCAGAAATTTGGTCGCATACCTTATCAGGATGTCCCTCGGTAACTGATTCTGAAGTAAAAATAAAATTTCTTTCCATCATTTCCCCACTATATACTCTATGATTTTAGTAAACAAGTAAGCTATTAATTTCCAGTTAATATTTCATTAAATCCAATTATTTTATTGGATAGATTTATGTTTTTTACTACACTATTTTCAAACATGATGACATTGTTTAAATTTGAATTTTCTATTTTACAATTATCTGATACTGTTGACAACGTAACCGTAGAATTCATAATTTCAGCTGTGTTTGAAATGCTATTTATTTGCTTTTCTAAAAGAAATTTATTTGTATCCAACATAGTTTGAGGTACTCCACAATCCAAACAACAATCCACATGTGCAATATTAAACATATGTTCCTTTCGAACCAAATGTTGGAGTGCATCTGTAAGCTGAAACTCACCATGTGTTCTAATATTGTTTTCAATTAAATACTGTATTGACTTTAACAATTCTGCTTCAGATTTAACAAAATACACACCAGCAATTGCAAGGTTGCTCCTTGGGTTTTCTGGTTTTTCAACTAGATTTGTAATCAAGCCATTTTTATGTTCAACAATTCCATATCTGCTTGGATTCTCTACTTCAAATACACCCAGTGTGCTATTGGGTGATTTAATGAGTTCTGCAAAATCCATTTTGAAAATTGAATCACCCAGAATAACTAACACAGGGTTTGCGCTCTCTTCTGATAGTCCTTGATAAATTGCATGACCCAAACCAAGTTGTTCTGATTGTTTAGCAAATTGAAACTTGATTTCTTTTGGGTATTGATTGGTGAATTCTACAACTTGTTCACCTAAATGACCAATTATTAGAGTAAAATCACATATACCCACATTTATAAGTGGATCTAAAATATGCTCTAATATTGGTTTTCCTGCAACAGGAAGTAAACACTTTTGAACTTTTTGGGTATGCGGTTCAAATCGAGTACCTAATCCTGCAACAGGAATAATAGCTTTCAAAGGTTGAATATTACTTACCCATAGTCTTATCGTGATGTTTTACTAATTGTGTTTTTATTTTTTCAACTGCACTAACTAATGATTTTTCAAAAATTGATGAAGTTTCATGAGAAATAAAGTCATGACCTTTTGCATGTACTTTAATTTCCACAGATTCACCCGATGCATCTTTAGTTAAGACAACATTACAATTTAAAATACCGTGGTTAAATTTTTCTATTTTTCCGACTTTTTCATCAACCAAATCTCGTAATTTTTCAGATGGTTTAAAATGTCGTGCAGTCATTTCAATATTCATGTATCCCCTTTCTTTTATTTTGGCCCTACGTGAATTAAATATTCTACTTCAGACCCATAATTTTTAAAATTATTTCTAAATAGGTTTGCTAATTTTTTAGCTTTATCATCATATTCCTGAGTGTCATTCCAAGCTTCACGTGGGTTTAACACATCTGTATCAACTCCCTTTAAAGAAGTAGGTATTGATAACCCAAAAATGGGGTCGGTTTGAAATGTACTATATTCAATCGAACCATTTAAAATACTTGTTATCATTGCCCGTGTATTTTGGATACTCACCCGTTTTGCTCCTGATTGTGCTGAGCCTCCAATCCAACCCGTATTTACTAAATATACATTAACATTATATTTTTCAATTTTTTGTTTTAACAAATCTGCATATTTCAACGGATGTAAGGTCAAAAATGGTCCTCCAAAACATGGTGAAAAAGTAGCTTGGGGTTCTGTAATTCCACGTTCAGTTCCAGCTACTTTTGCAGTGTACCCTGAAATAAAGTGATACATAGCCTGCTCAGTGGTCAATTTCGAAACAGGCGGTAAAATACCATAGGCATCACATGTTAGAAAAATAATATTTTTAGGATGAGAAGCAATACTATCTTTTCCCTGTGCAAATAGTGAATTTTCAATATGTTCAAGTGGATACGAAACTCGAGTGTTCTCTGTCTTTGATCCATCTGCAAAATCAATAATTCTGGTATCTTCATCTACTACTACATTTTCAAGCAAGGCACCATGTTTTATTGCATTATAAATATCGGGTTCAGCATCTTTGTTTAAATTTATCGTTTTAGCATAACATCCACCCTCAATGTTAAAAATCCCATTATCAGACCATCCATGCTCATCATCGCCTATTAGTGGCCTATTTGGATCCGTTGATAAGGTTGTTTTTCCAGTGCCAGAAAGTCCAAAAAACAGTGCGGTGTTTTCACCGTTTTTATCTACATTAGCTGAACAATGCATAGATAAAATTCCCTTTAATGGAAGTAGAAAATTCATCACAGAAAAAATACCTTTTTTCATTTCTCCACCATATTCTGTACCACCAATGATTGCAATTCGTCGTTTCAAATGAAATAAGACAAATGTGCTCGAGTTGAGTCCATGTTTTTCAAAATCTTTGTTATGAACATCAGATGCATTTATGATGGTAAAATTTGGTGAAAAATTTGAGAGTTGATTTTCTTGTGGGTTAATGAACATATTGTTTGCAAAATGTGCTTGCCAGGCCTTTCGAGCAATAATTCGAACATTTAACTGATTTTCAATATCAGCTCCTGCAAACCCATCAAATATATACGTTTTTGTGTTTTTCTCTGCTGAATTATAATAATCAATTACTCTAGTATATAATTCATCAAAAACTGATTCATCAACCTTTCTATTTACAGAACCCCACCACAAGTCACCATTTGTTGATGGTTCATCAACAATAAATTTATCTAATGGAGAACGGCCAGTATATTTTCCTGTATCTACCATTGTTGCACCATTCATTCCCATTTTACCTTCTTGGTTAAGAATTGTGTGTTCAATGAGACTTTCAATCGGTAAATTTCTATGTATTTTACCAATATTTTTTAATCCTAATTTATCTAATCCTAATTCAATTTTCTTCATCTTATTCCTTATTTTGCATGGGGATGGGCTTGTTTATATACTTCCTTCATTTTATCAATTTTTACATGAGTATAAATTTGAGTTGATGATAAACTACTATGCCCCAATAAATCTTTCACAGCCATTAAATCAGCACCATTTTCCAACAAATGAGTAGCAAATGTATGCCGTAGAGAATGTGGACTTAGTTTTTCATTTTTAGAAACTTGTTTTATATATTTTTTTACAATGTTATACACTGTATTTTCATTTATATGTGGTTTCTTGCTTTTGACTTGTGCTGGAAACAAAAATATTGAATTTTCCATTTTTGAATTATTATGCATTTTTTCTAAATACATTCGCAAAATCCTTGTTGCTGATTCTCCAATAATCACAAGTCTATCTTTGTTCCCTTTTCCAGTGACATGAATGCACCTGCTCTCAATTTTAACATTATTCAATTTAATTTTAACAAGTTCTGAAATACGCATTCCAGTTGAATAAAATAATTCTAAAATTAATAAATCACGATATGATTGATATGTTTCACCTACGGGTATATTTAGTAAATCTGTAATTTCAGAGACCTGTAAATAATTGGGCAGTCGTTTTGGGAGTTTGGGTGATTTTATTGATTGAGTTATGTTAATACTTACAACATTATTTTCTGTCAAATATTTAAACAAAGATTTAATTGTCGCTAATTTTCTAGACACAGTTCGTACAGATTTTTTTCTCCCTGACGATAAAGAACGTAAAAATAATTGGATATCTGATTTTTCAAGTTCCAAAATCGATATATTTGGTTTAGTGTTACTAATAAATTCAAGAAAAGAATTCAAATCTGTAGTGTATGCACGTAGGGTATGTTTTGAAAATTTTCTTTCATTGGTCAAATAATCGAGAAATTCATCCACAATCATTTGATTATTCATGTTGACTATCCAAAATACTTTGAATTCTTATCATATCATCTGGTATTGGTGCTTCAAACACCACTTTTTCTCCATTTGCAGGATGTTTAATTTCAATCTTTTCAGCGTGCAATGCAACACGATTCATGTTTTTAAATAATCTATTTAAAAGCATGGTGTATTGGGTATGATAGGATTTAATTCTTTTTTTTCCACCAGAGTATAATTCATCTGCAAAAATTGGATGCCCAATAGACTTTAAATGAACTCTTAGTTGATGGGTTCTTCCTGTTTTGGGAAATAAATTAACTACAGAAAGTGGAGCTTTATAATTATCGGTTTTGTAATGAGTAAAAGAGTATTTTCCATTTGAATTAACCATATCAAATGCTTGCCTGTTTTTGGAATGCCTTCCTATTAATCCTTCAATTTCACCCTCATCGTCTGTTCTACCCCATACAATTGCTTTATATTGTTTTTGAACAGTTCTATTTTCAAATTGTTCGGAAAGATTCATGTGGACTTCATCCGTTTTGGCCACTAAAATAACACCCGTTGTTTCTTTATCTAATCTATGCACAATTCCTGGTCTAATAGAATCACTTCCTGTTGATAATTTATTAAAGTGATACATCAATCCATTTACTAATGTTCCTGTCCAATTACCGCTTGCTGGATGCACTACTAATCCAGATGGTTTATTTATGACAATTAAGTGTTCATCCTCATAAACAACATCTAAATCAATGGGTTCGGCTTTCACTTCAATAATTTCTTCATTTACAAATTCGCAATGAATATGTTCATTACCTTTTAATGTTTGTGATGCTTTTGAAATATGTCCATTTACAGTGACGAAACCACGAGAGATGAAACTTTTAATTTTTGAGCGTGAATATTGAGGTAGTTTTTTAGCAATAAATACATCTAAACGTATGTTTTCGATATCAACTTGTAGGTCAAATTGATGAATCATAATTTGTTAATTTACTGTTTTTGAGTAAAAGTATGAGTGAGCAAAATAAAGAGCAATTCCAATAGAAACAGCTGAATCTGCAACATTAAAGATATACCACCTGTGAGTTCCTATACCAATATCAATAAAGTCAACGACACCATTGTAACCAGAGTTTGGAACAAAACATAAAACTCGATCAATCAAATTTCCAATAGCTCCACCCAATATTAGTGAAAATCCAATCGTGTTCAAATTGAATTTTTTCCCAGCAATATAAAGGTATCTACCTATAAATACTGCTGCTAAAAAGCTAAACAAAGCTATTAATATATTAAAAGAACCTACTCTGATACCAAAAGCAATACCAGGGTTTTCAACAAAAACGAATCGTAAATAATCACCAATAATATTTATGTGATCAAAGGGTAACAAATTATTTACATCCCAATATTGTTTAATATAAACTTTACTAAACTGGTCTAAAAGAACAACCAAAATAGTTGGTATAAATATTTGCAATTATCTTACCTTTGTTTTACAAGAAAAACAGCTGGTTGTGTGCGGAACTTCAAGTAATCGCTCTTTTGCAATGAGTTCACCACATGCTTTGCAAACTCCAAATGTGCCTTCTTCAATCATATCCAGTGCTCTATTTAAATACTCCACAAATTTATTTTCTCTAGCAATCATGTAGTAACTTTTTTCCATTTCTGAATGATCTGATCCAGCATCAGCCATATGCGAAGAATAAATTGCATTCTGAGTATTATTACTTTTCATATCTTCAGCACGTTCTTTAGCAATATCTAAATCACTTATTGCCTTTTCACGCTTTCCAATTATGACTTTTTGAAAGTCTTGTAACTCCTTTTTGGTCCATTTTTTTTTGTTAGCCATTTCTACCTCCTATTGACTGTTTTTTGAAACACCGAACAAAACTTGGTGCCCATTAATTTTAACTTGGTGATTAAATTTATAGTTTTCATTCTTAAATGATAAATTTACCCCTAAAACTTCATTCATAAAATAATCTTTAAACTCTAAAACTGCACTATTAAATTCTTCATTACTTTCTATAAAAATATCAATCCTATCTTCAACTTCTAAACCAGAATCTTTACGTAAATTTTGAATTTGTCGTATCAAATCTCTCACCATACCCTCATAAACTAAAACAGGAGTTAGAATCATATTAATTCCAACAATTGTATTTGTATGGGATGAAATTGAGTACCCTTCTACTGGAATTTCTTCAACAATAAATTCATTAGGCAATATTTCTGCTTTGAAATCATCCTGATTTAAGGTAACTGTTTTTTTACTTTTTACCAATTTTATCAGTTCATTTACTGGCAATTTATTAATCAAAGAAGCTACTAATTTCATATCTTTTCCAAATTTTTGACCCAAAATACTAAAATTGGGTTTAACGGAATAGGATACAATCTCTGCTTCATCAGTTGCAATAGAAAGTGATTTTATATTTAACTCTTCCAAAATTTCACTTTGATTTGACTTTGCCACTTGGCATACATCTTCGGTGCTATATATAACAATATTTTCAAGAGGTTGCCGGATTTTAATATTGGCTTTATTTCGTGCAGACCGACCTAAGTTCACAATATTTTTGATGGTATCAATTTCATGAATTAATTTTGCATCTGCTAACTTTGAATCATATTTTGGAAATTCAGTCAGATGAATACTATCTGGAGCATTTGAGTTTGTATTTTTAACTAAATTTATATACATTTTATCTGTTACAAAGGGAATCACCGGTGATAGTGTTTTGATAAAAGTAACCAATACCTGATACAATGTACTATACGCTGCTGTCTTATCTGAATCACTTTCAGACTTCCAAAATCGTCTTCGATTTCTCCTAACATACCAATTCGAAATATCATCTAATATTTCAGTTGATTCTTTCATGATTTTAAACACTTGATATTCTTCATAATGAGTTTCAGCTGATTTAACAAATTCATTTACTTTAGCTAAAATCCATCTATCAAGTTTGGTTAAATCTTCCACATTAGCGGTGTCAGTTTTAGGATTAAAATTATCTAACACTGCATAGGTTGCAAAAAATGAATATGTATTCCAAAGGGTAATAAGTTGTTTTCGAACTTCATCGGCATTTGAATATCCAAATAATAAATTATGTTCTGGATTTTGACTCGCATACATCCAGCGCATAACATCCACACCCATTTTTTCTGCAGCATCATCAAACCATATGGCATTGCCCCAAGATTTATGCATTTCACGACCTATTTCATCTTTAACTAGGGCATGTCCCAAAAGCGTTTTAAAGGGGGCTTTGTCTTCCATTACTGTTGATAAAGCTAAAAGTGAATAAAACCAGTTTCTAAATTGACCAGGGAAACACTCAACTACAAAATCTGCTGGAAACCACTTTTCCCAATACTCTTTGTTATCATTATAATTTAAAGTTGAAAACGGTACAATACCTGCATCTAACCAAGGATTTCCAACATCAGGAATTCTTGAACCAATAAGTTCAGTTTCTGGGTGTTTAATTTTTACTTTATCAATCCAAGGTCTGTGTGGGCTATTGCCTTCAAACTCTTCCCAGCCCTCAACTGCTAATTCTTTTAACTCCTCTTTTGAGCCAACAACATAAAAAGAACCATCTTCGAATGTCCAAATAGGTAATGCGAGTCCCCAAAACCGTTTTTTGGAGATCATCCAATCACCCATGTTTTCCAACCATTCCATTTCACGGTCGTGACCCCATTCAGGAATCCAATTAATATCTCCAACGATATTTTTAATTCTATCTCGCCAGTCCATATTGATATACCATTCATCCACAATACGGAAAACCAGTTCATCTCCTGATCTCCAACAATGGGGGTAAATATGAGGGTATTTTTCAGTATAGACTAAAAATCCACGAGTTTTTAAATCTTCAAGAATTGCATCGGTAGTATCGTGGTCTGTAGCAGATTTACCAGTTAGCCAACCAAAACCATCAATATATTTGGATTCGTCATTTAAGGGGGCAACTTCAACTAACCCAATTTTTTTTCCAATTCTATTATCTATATCACCACAACCAGGTGCAATATGAACAATGCCAGTTCCTTCACCGGAAACAACATTGTCATTACCAATTCCATCTTTACCACCATCAATTACTTTATGACATGAAACTGCCGATATATTTTTATTTTCTAAATCGGAATTTATAAAGGGATATCCACCTGCCTTTTTTTGCGCATCAAAGTCATCAAATGGACCTTCATATTCCCATCCAACCATTTCAGCACCTTTAATGGTACCTTCGATGGAATACCCACCCCTTTCTTTAAATATTTGTGCGAGGGTTTTTAGTTTTGGAACACCATCAATCCACTGTTTTTTCTCTTTAAACTGTTTATCTAATCTTTTGAATTCTAAATTATCTTTTGCAAAATAATATAATGAGCCATCAGACGCTCTTAACTTGGTGTATTCTAAATTTACATTTACTGCAGCTGATACATTTGATGTTAATGTCCACGGTGTTGTTGTCCAAACCAATAAAAACTCGTTATCTCGACCTTTGAGGGGGAACCGAACAAATATTGCTTTGTGAGCAACAAGCTTTCGACCTTCAATGATTTCCATTTGTGAGTATGATGTTCCAGAACGACCAGACCAGGGGACAACATCCGTTCCTTTGTAAATTTTACCGTCGTTGAATAACTTTTTAAGAAATGCCCAAATAGTATAATTATTTTCATCGGACATAGTAAAATATGAGTTATCCCAATCCATCCAATATCCCAATCGTTTGGATTGTTCGGTTTGAATTTTAGAATATTTACGGACACGTTCTTTACATTTATTAACAAAATTCTCAATTCCATAATCGAGAACTTCACGTTTATCTTTAAACCCTAATTCTTTTTCAACTTCAACTTCAACCCAAAGTCCTTGACAGTCAAATCCATTTTGATAACGTAAGTCGAACCCTTTCATAGCGTGA
>CAZCRK010000043.1:0-14094 GCA_964501035.1 uncultured bacterium | reverse complement strand
GGTGATGTTAACTCTGATGGTAGTGTAAACGTATCTGATATCGTTCAAATAGTGAACCATATCTTAGGTTCTACACCATTTACTGATGAATGTGCACTACTTGCAGGTGACTATAATGCTGATGGAACTATCAACGTATCTGATATCGTAATGATTGTTAACTACATCCTAGGCGGTTCAGCTCGTGCTGATGGTTCTTTCTATATTAAAGATAACACAATCAACGTAACTAATGTTGGTGGTATTCAAGTTGAAGGTACTTTAATTTCAACTGTTGAAGGTAGCGATATCGTTGCTGAAGCAAATGGAATGACAGTTATTTACAACATGAGTGGTACATTAGAAACTAAATCATTCACATTTGATAATGTAAATGATGATGCATTAGTTGTTGATGGTGCTGGTCTAGTATTGACTTCATCAGAAGTAACAGAGTTTGGTTTAAGTGCTGCTTATCCAAACCCATTCAATCCTAGCACAACTGTAAATCTAACTTTACCAGAAGCTGGCTATGTATCTGTTCAGGTATATAACTTAGCTGGTCAAGTTGTTGCTACATTGGCAAACGGTATTGAAAATACTGATGCTTCCTTTACTTGGAATGCAGCAGATGCTTCAAGTGGTGTATATTTAGTTCGCGCTGAATATGCAGGTCAAGTCGCAATACAAAAAGTAATGCTACTTAAATAAATTTTATTTAAGTACAGAAAAAAGCCCGGCGTTGCCGGGCTTTTTTTTTACTGTGAAAGTATAATTGATAAAAGGTATCTCATATTTTATGGTTGAAAAAAGAATATTTACACTGCTCTTTAGAGTAGGGTTTACACATAAGCAAAATGTGAGTTTTAGTCCAACAGTTCGAAATTATATTAGAAATCAAGAAGAGCATCATAGAATAAAACCTTTTTCAGAAAATATGAATTTAGTAAATAGTTGGGCTAAAGCCCGTTATTACTTAGTTCTTTTCACCCCAACGCTACCTGCCCGCACTCCTTCATCGGGAGCATGCGGGAAGCATTGGATAAGTGGATTGAACTTAATTAAGTCCACACTAAAGTCAGAAGTGGTAAATTATAAATCATGAAAATGAAATTATTATATTTATTTGTTTTGGTTTCTGGGGTGTTTTTACAATCCAATACTTATCCAGAATTTGAAATAAATGTAAATGATAATCCCTACCCTGCAGATTTGTTTATTCATATAACATCACAAGAAAATAGATATATGTCTATTTTAGATACCAATATGAATTTAAAGTGGGATGTTATGAGTGAAAATATGGGAATGAATTTTAAACCCAATGGTAATAATCTATCTTATTTTCATAAAGATAATTTGTATTGGATATTAACAAATAGAGAAATGAGAGAAGTTGATACATTACACATGGTTAATAACTTTCCTCTGGATTATCACGAATGTTTATTGCTTCCTAATGGACATTATATTTTACAAGCATATGGTTCACTTATTGTTGATATGAGTCAATTGATTAATGGTGGACTACAAGTTGTGATTATTAAAGATCAGCTTGTGATTCAGGAGTTTAATTCACATCACGAACTAATATTTGAATGGCAAGCGTGGGATTATTTAGATATTACCGACTATACGAATCTGAATTTATATGCCCCAGAAATTATCTGGATGCATGGAAATAGTATTGAAATTGATGTTGATAATCATTTTGTAATTTCCAATAGAACTAGTAGCGAAATAATTAAAATACACAGACAGACGGGGGATGTAATTTGGAGGTTAGGTGGACCTCAAAATGAGTTTTCAATAGAAAATGACCCACTCAATGGGTTTAGTTTACAGCATGATGTTAGAATAATGCCAAATGGAAATTACACTTTATTTGACAACGGAAATGGACATGAAACTCAAGTTTCAAGAGTTGTTGAGTATGAGATAGATGAAACAAATAAAATTTTATCAATGGTTTGGGAATACACACATCCAGAAGGTTACTTTGGATTATCAATGGGAAGTGCTCAACGACTACCCAATGGCAATACATTAATTAACTGGGGCTCATTATCTTCAAGTGGCTTGGGTACTATTATAACTGAAGTTGATATGGATAAAAATATTGTATTGGAAATTAAATATCCATTTGGTTATTTAACGTATCGTGTTACTAAAAGCAACTGGGAGTTTGACATTGATTTACTTGTAGGTGATCCCAATCTTGACCAAATTATAAATGTATTAGATATTGTTTATCTTGTAAATGAAGTTATAAGTCAAAATCCTAACCCAACCGTATTTGATTTATATAAAATTGACCTCAATCGAGATGGTTTATTTTCAGTCTTAGATATTGTCCAATTAGTTAGTGTTATCATTGAGCAATAGTGGGGATAAATTAGTTGAGAATTGTTGGTTAGTGATAATTTTTACTCCAATAAAATTGTTAAATTATATCATGAAAAAAGGTATCATTCTACTTCTATTAAATTCTATCCTTCTTGGAGAAGTCTTTGAAGGATACACTCTATTTACACCAAAAAGTGCCGATGAAGACGGTGCAACTACAATATTGTTGGATACGAATGAAGATGTTATTCATTCTTGGTCACATGAGTTTGGTCCAGCTAGTATGCCATATTTAATGCAAGACAGTTCTATTATTTATCCCTATAGAGTTGAATCTCCCACAATGATTTCGGGTGGAGTTGGAGGAGGCATCCAAAAGCTAAGTTGGAATGGTGATATTGAATGGGAGCACATTATTTCAGATGAGATATATCAACATCACCACGATATACAACCCTTACCCAATGGAAATATTTTAATCATTGCATGGGAGAAGAAGTCTGCTCAAGAAGCATTTGAAATGGGGAGAGAAGAAATCATTAACCCATTAAATCAAATGTGGTCAACAGCAGTCTTAGAACTAAACCCAAACACAGGTAATTTTGATTGGGAATGGCATTTATGGGACCATTTGATTCAAGATATTGATTCTGAAAAACCAAACTTTGGAATAATTTCAGAACATCCTGAATTGTTTGATATAAATTGTGGGTCAGTGGGTAGTAATGCAGGTGGTCCACAAGGGGCAAATGCTGATTGGATGCATATAAATTCAATTGATTACAATCCAATTCTTGATCAAATTGTAATTTCTTCTCGCTTACAAAATGAGTTTTATATTATTGACCATAGTACCACCATGGTTGAATCTGGAAGCCATAGTGGTGGTAATAGTGGTAAAGGGGGAGATATTCTATATAGATGGGGAAATCCATCAAATTATGATAGAGGAATTAGTGCAAATACCATTTTAAATTCTCAACATAGTGTGAATTGGATTCCAATTGGATATCCGGGCGAAGGGAATTTACTTTTGTTCAATAATTTTCATGAAGAAGGACAATCTGCAGTTTTAGAAATCCAACCACCACTTTTAGAAAATGGTAATTACTTTTTGGATGAGAGTGATGCCTATGGTCCTGAATTATGGGAGTGGATTCATATGGGAGACTTTACAACTCCAATGCAGGGGGGAGCGTTCAGACTACCCAATGGAAACACATTGATAACACAAACCCATACCGCACGTATTATTGAGGTGGAGTCAGATGGAGGTATTCTTTGGGATTATGAGTATACCACCAATATAACTAACCATTGGATTGCTAGGGCAAATAAATACAGCATTGATTATTTCAACTCTATTTTATTAGGTGATATAAATGGGGATAATGTTGTTAACGTCCAGGACATCATTTTATTGGTTAATAATATTATGAATGAAGAACCCTATTTTTATATCGGTGATTTAAATTCAGATAGTATAATTAATGTGTTAGATATTTTAACACTGGTTAATCTAATTATTGATTAGAGAGTCCTTAATTTCCATCATATATTGATAGGCAGCATCATATTCATTTGGGATTTTTCCATCTAATATTGCATTTTCAATTGCATCTTTTATTTTTCCAATACTTGGTCCAGGTTTTAACTTTAAATCTTTCATAATAACATCACCCCGAACTGGCGACTGGAAGGAGCGCATTTCATCTCTCATTTTTACATCTTGCATTAATATTTCTACACGTTCAAAATTAGCCATGTATTTTTTTACTTTATGTGGATTTTTAGTAGTTATATCCGCTCGGCATAGAATCATCAGATCATCAATGTCATCTCCAGCTTTAAACATTACCCTTCTTACCGCACTATCCGTAATATCTGATTTTGCTAAAACAATAGGTCTTAGATGGAGCCGTATCAGTTTCATTAAATAGTCGCGAAGTTCATTGGATAATTTCATGCGTTTAGCAATTTTTTTCATCATTCGTGCACCAATTTCATCGTGCCCATGAAAGGTCCAACCCTTGCCAGCTTCAAATCGTTTGGTTCGTGGTTTGGCAATATCATGCACTAAGGCAGAAAACCGTACTTCTAGTTTATTGGTTAACTTTGCAGTATTATCTACTACCTGCAAAGTATGAGCAAAGACATCTTTATGTCCTTTTCCATTTCTAACTTCGACACCTGACATGACATCTAACTCAGGAAAAACATATGAAAGTAACCCCACCTCTTTTAATAAATAAAATGCAATACTTGGTTTATCAGATTTAAGGATTTTGATTATCTCTTCGGTAATTCTTTCCCAAGAAATTATATCAATACGATGTTTTTGGTTGTGAATACTATCTAAAACTAAAGGTGCAATGTTAAAATTGAGTTGCGAAGCAAACCTAACTGCTCGAAGCATTCTTAATGGATCGTCACTAAATGTTTCATCGGGATCTAATGGTGTAATTATTAATCCTTTATGTAAATCAGTAATTCCCCCAAATGGGTCTAACAATTCACCAAAGTTATGAGGTAAAAGGGATGCTGCCATTGCATTTATGGTAAAATCACGCCTTGATAAATCTTCGTCAATTGTGGTTGAAATTATTTCTGGTTTACGGGATGTAGATGAATATGTTTCCTTGCGAGCTGTGGCTATTTCAATTTCAATATTTGGATGTGGAATCATTGCTGTTCCAAATTTTTCATATTCAACGGTTGTTCCAATATCAAGTCGGTTTGAAAGTTGTTTTGCGAAATCTAGGCCATTACCTTCAACCATGATATCAATATCGGTTGTTTGTCTTCCTAAAAGGAAATCTCTTACACATCCACCCACGGCAAATGTTGGGATATTTAATTCATTACCCAAATCCCCAGCAGATTTTAAAATCTGTGAAATTTCTTTATTCTTATTTAATAATTCTGAAATGCTGCTCATACGATGTGAAAAATTAACCTACCTTATTTATGTTTGTGAAGTGATTTTTCTATTGTATTGATAAATTTTATATTTTTCCGTCCAAAATTATTGAATTTAATTTTAGTGTTATTTCATCACGTAAAATTATCTTAACTTTTAGACCGATATTTCTACTAGAATTTCACCTCAATATGATTATGAAATGCAGAAAAATGAATATTGGTTTTCGGAGGATTACAATTCCTTTATACAATATTCTCTCTTTTAAATTGAATCATATTTTAATTAAACCAAAATCTATTACAAGGGAAAATTTGTGACAAAAAAACCATCTGTAAAGTATATATTTGTATTTGGAGGAGTTTTATCTGGATTAGGTAAAGGTATAGTTGCATCTTCCTTAGGTTATTTATTAAAATCTCTTGGATATAATGTAACCATTCAAAAATTAGATCCATATTTAAATGTAGATCCCGGAACAATGAATCCATTTCAACATGGGGAAGTATTTGTATTAGATGATGGTTCTGAAACCGATTTGGATTTAGGTCATTACGAACGATTTATTGATTTAGATTTAAGTACATTAAATACAACGTCATCTGGTCGTGTTTATTGGGATGTATTGGAACGAGAACGAAAAGGGGATTATTTGGGTGATACTATTCAAGTTATTCCCCATATTACCGATGAAATAAAACGTCGTATTAAAGCAGTTAACCCTCGACGAAAATATGATGTAATTATTACAGAAGTGGGTGGTACTGTTGGTGATATTGAAGGACAACCATTTTATGAAGCAATTCGACAAATGGTTTTGGAAGAAGAAAAAGAAAATACGCTTGTCATTCATACCACATTACTTCCATTTATTAATGCTGCTGGTGAAATGAAAACAAAACCAACTCAGCATAGTGTTATGCGACTTCGTGAAATTGGAATAGAACCGGATGTACTTGTTTGCAGAACTGAAGAAAATCATCACTTAACCACAAAATTAAAAAAGAAATTGGGCCTATTTTGTAATGTACGACAGGGTCATGTTTTTGAATCTCCGGATGTTGAAACGATTTACGAAATTCCGTTGGTGCTTCATAAACAAGGATTTGATACTGAAATTATAAAACGATTAGAACTGAATTCTGAATCAGTACATAAAAACATTAACTCACTTGAAAGAGCAATTGAAAGATATAAAAATCCCAAAGAATCTGTAAACATTGCAGTATGTGGAAAATATAATAGTTTGCATGATGCATATAAAAGTATCCTTGAAGCATTTATCCATGCAGGAATAGAAAACTCAACACAAGTTAATGTAAAATGGATAGATACAGAAGCATTAGAAACCATTGATAACCCTGAATCTCAGTTTGAAGGAGTAGATGGAATACTTATTCCAGGGGGATTTGGTGATAGAGGGATTGAAGGTAAAATTATTTCATCTAAAATAGCTCGAGAAAACAAAATTCCATTCTTTGGTATTTGTCTTGGTTTGCAATGTGCAATCATTGATTATGCTAGACATGTCTGTGAAATGAAAAATGCAAATAGTACCGAGTTTAAAAAGCATCTACGGTTTCCAGTTGTTGACTTAATGCACGGACAACGACACGTTAGTAAAAAAGGTGCATCCATGCGATTAGGCTCATATCCATGTGATGTTAAGAGTGGCACGTTTGCATATTCAGCATATAGTAAAAAGAAAATTGAGGAAAGACATAGACACCGGTACGAAGTTAATAACGATTTCAGAGATAAACTTGTAAAAAATGGATTGGTTATCAGTGGTTTGAATAAGAAATTAGATTTGGTTGAAATGATTGAAATAAATGACCATCCTTGGTTTGTTGGAGTTCAATTTCATCCTGAACTTAAAAGTAGAATTGTAGAAGTACATCCATTGTTTAATGATTTTATTTCTGCTTCGATTAAATATAAAAATAATGCCTGAACAATTATCCATAATTAAAAAGATTAAACTAATTATATCTGATGTTGACGGTGTAATTACGGATGGTGCTATTTATTTAGCATCCAATGGTGAAGAATTTAAACAATTTACCGTTGAAGACGGTGCTGGGGTTGCATTTTCAAAATTAGCGGGTATTCCAGTCGCATTTATATCTGGAAGATTTTCTTTAGCGACCACGTATAGAATGCAAGAAATGAACATTGATTATTGTTTACAAGGAAGTTTGAATAAACTTAAACCCTATGAAAAGTTAAAGAATATTTATAATGTCACTGATGAAGAGGTTGCATATATTGGTGATGGCATGATTGATGTGCCAGTAATGGAAAAAGTAGGGTTCCCCGTTGCAGTTGAAAATGCGCATCCATATGTAAAGTCAATTGCAAGACATACTACAAAAACATCAGGTGGTAAAGGAGCATTGCGAGAACTCGTTGAGTTAATTCTAAATGCACAAGGTTTGTATGAAACGACACTTCAAAAAATGAAAACGAAAGTATATGGTACATGAAGTGGTTTGTGTCAATAGGATTTGTACTATTAGTTTTATCTTGCAATAACTCGCAAAATGCAAAAACTACTGGAAAATCAATTTCAGATTATATAGAAAATGATATCACGAATCCATTTATCATTATCTCAAGAGGAGAGAATAAAGTTGTGGAAGCGCATTCCATGAAACTATATAAAGAATCAAATGAAAATGCATTATTAGTTGGAAACGTGAAGGCTGAGTTTTTTAATGATGAGGGAGATTATGTAAGTGTTATGTATTCCGATTCAGCCATTATTCATAATAAAACCAATAATTTGAATGCGCATGGAAATGTTACCGTTGTTTCTGACAGTGGTTTTGTTTTGAGAACTCAACATATTCTTTGGGATAATCAATACAAATTAGTAACTTCGGATGATTCAGTGATGTTTACTACAGATAATAGAGATACTTTATTTGGGGTAGGATTTGAATCTGATATGGATTTAACTCATTACAAAGTGTTAAAACCGCATGGAATTACACATCAAAATTCAGGAAAATAATTGAGCAAGCCATCTATTTTAAAAATTAAAAATTTACATAAAACCTATGGCAAAAAAGAAGTTGTCAAAGGAGTCTCAATACAAATTGAACAAGGCGAAGTTGTTGGATTGCTTGGACCTAATGGAGCTGGTAAAACCACCACATTTTATATGATAACTGGCATGATTCAACCAAATAAAGGGGAAGTATATTTTAATCATACAAATATTACAAAATTTCCAATGTATAAAAGAGCAAACATTGGGGTTGGATATTTAGCACAAGAAGCTTCAGTGTTTACCAAATTGTCCGTCGAAGACAATTTAAAACTAGTTCTCCAAATGACTCATGAATCTCGCTCTAAACAAAAGGAACGTTTAGAACAGTTGTTAGAAGAATTTTCCATTACACATATTCGCAAAAGTAAAGCAATGACATTATCTGGGGGTGAAAGACGAAGAACTGAAATTGCTCGATCACTCGTGATGAATCCAGATTTTATTTTATTGGATGAACCTTTTGCAGGTATTGATCCAATTGCTGTTGAAGATATTCAAGGAATTATTAAACGTCTGAAAGAAAAAAATATCGGAGTTTTGATTACGGATCATAATGTTAGAGAAACATTGACAATTACAGATCGTGCATATTTGTTGTATGAGGGTTCCATATTAAATTCTGGAACAGCAAAAGAACTAACGCAAGACGAAGAAACCAGACGATTATACTTAGGCAGTAAATTTAAAATGGATTTTGAAAGTTAATGCCCAAATTATCCCAACATATTGAGTTAAAACAGAAGTTAACTCCTCAGCAAATAATTCAAGCAAAAATACTACAACTCAATAGTCTAAATCTTGAACAGCGCATATTGGAAGAGCTTGAGTTAAATCCAGCTCTTGAAATGGTTGATTTAGATGAGAATATTGACAATGATAATATTGATGATTCAGAAGAAGAGTTGGATGAAAATACTCAAGAAGAAAATGATTTTGAGTGGGAAGAACTGCTTGGTGATCCAGATGAATATGAAATACGGCAACCAGTTAGTAAGGATATCGAAGATACAAATATCCCAATTAAAGAAGTAAAATCTTTAACAGAAAACTTTATCGAGCAACTTCGTGACCTTAATGCAAGTGCTGAAGAATTAAAAATCGCAGAACAAATCTTGGGTAACTTAGATGATCAAGGATATTTGACAATTGAACCAGTTTTAATTTCAGATAGAATGGGACTAGATGAAGGTAAAATTTTATCTGTCATGCATAGAATCCAACGGTTAGATCCCCCAGGAATGGCATCAACTAATATGCGTGAATGTTTATTAGCACAATTGGATAGTTCTCAAGAAAATTCACTTGAATATAAAATTATGGATAAGTATTTTGATGATCTTGCAAATCATAGATACGAAAAAATTATGACGGAGTTAGATTGTAACAAAGATTCTTTGCAAAATGCCCTTGAAGTGATATCTTTACTAAATCCCAAACCAGGAGACTCTCTTACAAATATTGAAAAAGATTTTGTTATTCCAGATGTTATTGCTGAACCAAATGAAAAAGGATGGTCGATTTCGTTCAGTGATTCATCTATCCCAGAATTAGTTATAAGCACTCAATATAAAAAAATGCTTTCAACATATAAAGACAAAAGTGATGTTAAGAAGTTTGTTCAGCAAAAAGTTGAATCAGCTCAATGGTTTATTGAAGCAATTAAACAAAGACGAAATACAATTTTAATGGTGATGGAAACTATTATTCAAAAGCAAGATGCTTACTTTAACTCAGATAAAAGAGAGTTAACTCCAATGATTTTGCAAGACGTTGCAGATGAAATTCAGATGGATATTTCAACCGTTAGTCGAGTTACAAATGGAAAATTTGTACAACTTCCTTGGGAGATAAAAGAGTTAAAAGAGTTTTTTTCTGAAGGGGTAGTAACATCCACGGGTGATGAAATATCAAATACTGTTGTTAAGGATAAATTGAAACAATTAATTACTAGTGAAGACAAGCAACATCCTTTAAGTGATGAAGATTTAGCGAAATCACTAAACAAACTTGGGTTTAGTATTGCAAGAAGAACTGTTACAAAATATAGAGAGCAATTTAAATTTCCTGTAGCACGATTAAGAAGAGAATTATAAATATGAAAAAAACAAACTTTATATCTACGACTATATTAGGCGTAAGAACAAAAAATAAAATAGCTCTTGGTGGAGATGGCCAAGTAACATTAGGCGATATCCAAATGAAGTCTAAAGCTGTAAAAGTACGAAGTTTTTACAATGGTAAAGTTTTGGCTGGTTTTGCGGGAGCCGCAGCTGATGCAATGTCATTATTTGAGAAATTTGAAGGCAAATTAGATGAAATGAATGGCAATCTTCAACGAGCAGTAGTTGAGTTGGCAAAAGATTGGAGAACTGATAAAATTCTAAAAGAATTAGATGCACTTCTAGCTATAATGGATCGTAAAAATGCATATATTCTTTCTGGGTCAGGAGACGTGATTGAACCAGACGGTCAAGTGATTTCAATTGGAAGTGGTTCAGGGTATGCAACATCTGCAGCAAGAGCTTTTCTAAAAGCAGGAAAGAAGAATCCAACAGAAATTGTTAAAAGTTCGCTGTTGATTACAGCAGATATTTGCATTTATACAAACGATAATATTACTATTTTGGAAGCATAATGAAAGAACTTACACCAAAAAAAATTGTTCGAGAATTGGACAAGTATATCATTGGTCAACCTGGCGCAAAAAGATCAGTTGCAATTGCTCTTAGAAATCGTTGGAGACGTCAACAAGTAGAAGAATCTATTCGAAACGAAATCAACCCAAACAATATTATTTTAATTGGCTCAACGGGTGTTGGAAAAACCGAAATTTCAAGAAGGTTGGCAACATTAGTAGATGCTCCCTTGGTCAAAGTTGAAGCATCTAAATTCACAGAAGTTGGGTATGTTGGCAGGGATGTAGAATCAATTGTAAGAGATTTAGTTGAAGTTTCTGTTAAAGAGGTTAAAAACACCAAAGAACTTGACGTAGTAGAAAGAGCAGAGCAAAATGCAAATGAACGAATTTTAGATGCACTTTTCCCTAAACCGAAGCTAGAAATTTCAGATGATGATGGAAACTTACGCCAAGAAAGAACACGTGAGAAATTAAGAAAAAATCTACTTGAAGGTAAATATGAGTCAAAAATAATTAAAGTAAAAATAAAAGCAAAAGCAGCACCAATGATGCAAGTTATGGGACCAATTGGCATGGATGATATGGCAGGTAATATTCAGGATATGTTAAGTAGTATTATGCCATCAAAAGAAAAAAATCAAAGGCTAAAAGTTTCTGAGGCAAGGGAAGTATTTATTGAAGAAGAGGCTGAAAAATTGATAGATATGGACGAAGTGGTAAAAGTTGCTCTTAATAATGTTGAAGAAAATGGTATCGTATTTTTAGATGAAATAGATAAAATTGCAGGTGAATCATCTAACAGTGGACCTGATGTTTCCAGAGAAGGTGTGCAGCGAGATATTCTTCCCATTGTAGAGGGATGTACAGTGAGTACAAAGTATGGGCAGGTCAAAACAGATCATATTTTGTTTATTGCTGCAGGTGCATTTCATGTTAGCAAACCGTCAGATTTGATACCAGAATTGCAAGGTCGTTTCCCAATTAGGGTAGAGATGGATAATTTAACCATGAAAGATTTTATTAAGATTTTAACACGTCCTAGAAATGCGTTAGTAAAACAATATCAGGCTTTACTAAAAGCAGAAGGAGTAGAATTAGAGTTTAAAACTGATGCAATTCGAGAAATTGCTAAAATTTCTACTGAGTTAAATACAACAATGGAAAATATTGGTGCAAGACGATTACATACTGTAATGACAAGTTTATTGGATGAAGTTTTATTTGATTTGCCAAATAAAAAAATCACTAATGTTGTTGTAGATAAAAAAATGGTGCATTTAAAATTAAATGATGTCAGTGAAAATGAAGACTTGAGACGTTACATTTTGTAAATTGAATAAAATAGAAATTATAATAGGAAAACCATGAAAAGAGATTTTTTACATATTACAGACTTCACAACAGAAGAAATTTGGGAAACTTTAGAATTAGCAAAGTGGGTCAAAGAAAAATGTAAAAAGGGCGAACCCTTTAAACCATTTGATGGAAAAACACTGGCAATGATTTTTGCTAAACCATCAGCTAGGACTCGTATTTCATTTGAAACTGGGTTTTTTCAATTGGGTGGTCATGCACTTTTTTTAGGTCCTAATGATATTGGAATAGGAAAGCGTGAATCTGTAGCTGATATTGCTAAAGTTGTTAGCCGATTCAATGATATGATAATGGCACGTTTGTTTGACCACGACCATATTGTTGAATTAGCAGAATTTTCTGATTCACCTGTTGTGAATGGTCTTACTGATTTTAATCACCCATGTCAAATTATGGCTGACATTCTCACAATTTATGAGCATAGAGGAACTTTGGAAGATTTGAAAATCACATATGTAGGTGATGGTAACAATATCGTTCATTCTTGGCTGAGCTTGGCAATGAGACTACCATTTGAATTTGTTGTGGCTTGTCCGGATTCCTTCACTCCTTCAAATGAAATGGTGAAAAGAACTATTGATACTGGTTTATCTACCGTGGAAATATCACATGATCCAATGGATGCAGTAAAAGGGTCTGATGTAATATATACTGATGTGTGGGCTTCTATGGGGCAAAAAGAAGAGGCAGAAGAGAGAAGAAAGAAATTTGAGGGTTTTCAAGTGAATGATGAAATGATGAAAGCAACAGGAAAAGATACTTATTTTATGCATTGTTTGCCTGCTGAAAGAGGTGTTGAAGTTTCTGATAGTGTTTGTGATGCCCCGTACTCAATTATTTTTGATGAAGCAGAGAATAGAATGCATGCCCAAAATGCTATTATGATAAAACTTATGAATGAACTGCAATAATTCCCTCTAAATATTAATTCAATACTTTGCTCAATTAAAATTGAATGTGTTTTCCATCACATTTTATTTGCTTAACTATGCATATTTTTTATGCGGTTTTTATATAAATATTGAGAAAGATAAACCTTGAAATTGAAAACTAATTCAGAAAATGTAACAAATTGTAAAAATTATGCTTGAATTAAACGTAGATATTTTCTATTTTACAGCCCGTTTTGAGTGTGTATCTCTCTATTTAAAAGAGAAAAAACTTTATTTTATGTATGGCTTGGCTTTGTTGTTGTCGAGGATAGGGGAGTGTTTTGCACCCCTTTTATTAGCAGGTCATTAAGAAGTAAATTCAAATAAATGAGGAGGAATAATGAAAAATTTTACTAAAAATATAGTCATTGCATTTACATGTATGTTAACGATTGCGTTTTCTCAAGATGTAAATGTTAGTTTTGGAGCTCTAGATGTAGAATCTGGAACTGTTGAAATAATGATGGACAACCCAGAAGCTGTTCGTGGCTTTCAATTCAATGTATCGGGACTATCTTTGACAGGAGCCTCAGGTGGCCTTGCTGAAGATGCTGAGTTTACTACATCTGTTGGTGGGAGTACAGTGCTTGGTTTTTCTTTTTCTGGTGCTGAAATTCCTGCAGGCAATGGTGTTTTAACTATTTTAAACTTTACAAGTATTGATGCTTCTGAAAGTTGTCTTAATTTAGGTTCAGGTGCTTTTACTGGATTTGTAGATGGAACCACAACTGAGTTTAATGTTAATTTTGGCGAATGCTTAGTGCATCCTGTTGGGTGTGACGGAGCATATTATGGTGCAGAATTTGATGAATGTGGTGAATGTGGTGGTGATAACTCATCATGTGAAGAT
>CAZCRK010000042.1:0-14523 GCA_964501035.1 uncultured bacterium | reverse complement strand
ATATAATAGGCTAATAATTGCAATGGTATTGTGGTTACAATTGGGGTTAGGCAATTATGTGTTTCGGGTATTTTAATGATATGTTGTGATAATGCTTCCAAAGATGGGTCATCCATAGTCGTTACAATGATGATGCGTCCACCCCGTGCTTTCACTTCTTGAATATTGGATACAATTTTATCAAACCCTTTTTCAGTTACTATAAACACAACCGGCATTTTTTCATCAATCAATGCAATTGGGCCATGTTTCATTTCTGCAGCAGGGTATCCTTCCGCATGAATATAGGAAATTTCTTTGAGTTTTAAAGCACCCTCCAAAGCCACGGGGAATTGATATCCTCTTCCCAAATATAAGAAATTTTCGGCATCCACAAACTCTTTTGCAATCTGTTGGATGTGATCATTGTGGCTTAACATTGTATCAATACAGGCAGGTAATTCTGCTAAATGGTCAATAATTTGTTGTACTTTGGGCGCATGCAATCCTGATTTCTGAGTCAATAAAATTGATATTAGCGTTAATACGGTAACTTGGGATGTAAACGCTTTGGTTGATGCTACTCCAATTTCTGGACCGGCATGAATATACACACCACAATCAGTTTCACGTGCAATACTGCTACCTACCACATTTACCACACCCACTGTTAATGCACCTAAATCTTTCGCTTTTCGAACCGCTGCAAGGGTATCGGCAGTTTCTCCAGATTGACTTATTGCAATGACAACAGTTTTTGAATCAATTGCAGTACGCCGGTATCTCAGTTCAGATGCATATTCTACTTTTACGGGGACATTGAGTAATTCTTCCAGTAAAAAACTACCAATTAAACTTGCATGCCACGATGTTCCACATGCGGTAATCATGATATGGTCTGCATCCAATATTTGCTGAGTCCAACCACTTAAACCACCCAACTTTACACGTCCACTTTCATTGTCAACACGTCCCCTCATCGATTCTTTCACTGAGGTTGATTGCTCAAAAATTTCTTTTAACATGAAATGTTCATACCCACCTTTTTCAATCTGTTCAAGTGAGTATTCAATTTTTTCAATATCTTTCGAAACTATTTCATTTTCTGTAATTTTTCTAAACTCATGGGAGTCTTTGGTGATACGCGCAATTTCACCCTCATCCATAAAAATAATGTTTCGTGTGTATTCAATAATGGGTGATGAATCGGAAGCAATAAAATATTCTCCCTCACCGACACCTAAGACTAAAGGACTTCCGAGTCTAGCAGTAAAAACTGTATCGGGTTCATCATCACATAAAACCACAATTCCATATGCTCCCACTACTTGTTGAAGTGCAACACGTACTGCTTCAAAAAATGATAGTCCATCATTATAATAAATGTGTCCAATGAGTTGAACCAACACTTCACTATCTGTATCACTTTTAAACTCAACACCTTCATTTTCCAAATAAGTTTTTAAGGACGCATAATTTTCAATAATTCCGTTATGGATGAGTGAAATTTTACCCGAAGAATCTGAATGAGGATGTGCATTTGTATCATTTGGTGGGCCATGGGTCGCCCATCGTGTATGCCCAATTCCAACATTGCCATCATGAGGAGTTTCTTGAAGCTGAGTTTCTAAATTTGATACTTTTCCTTTGCACTTAGTAATGTGCATTTTGCCACTTGAAATTGTGGAAACACCAGCAGAATCATATCCACGATACTCTAATCTTTTAAGCCCAGATAAAATGACATCTGTTGCTGTTCTTTCACCGATATATCCAACAATTCCACACATATTTTTAATTGTTAATTATTAATGATAAATTATTAATTAACGTCCTTTCCATTTTTGGTAGTAAGAATTCTAACCAATATATTGTTTCATTTGTCTCTTTTTGAGCAATAGCTAATTTATGAATGAAGTCTGCTTTACTTTCTGCAAATTCAGATTCTCTTATATTCGCACCAATAGAGGTTCCAGATTTTAAAAGTTGTTTACTCATTATAAATTCACTCTTATCTATGGTCAAAAACTTATACTATTTTACAATTCTTATAGCGAAACTAAAACTTTTATCTTTTACAATATTTTTTTTAATTAAACATTAACAATTTATAATTGATAATTAAAAAACTCTATTCCCATTCAATAGTACCAGGAGGTTTTGCAGTGATATCATACACTACCCGATTAACACCTTTTACCTCATTTACGATTCTACTCGAACATTCATTGAGTACATCATAGGGCATATTATACCAATCTGCTGTCATGCCATCCACACTTGTTACTGCACGTAGAGCAATTAAATTTTCGTAAGTTCTAGAGTCACCCATAACACCAACGGTTTTAGTTGGAACTAATACAGCAAATGCCTGCCAAATATTATTATATTCACCCGATTCTTTTAAAATATCAATAAAAATATGGTCTGCATTTTGCAGAATTTCAATACGCTCATTTGTTATCTCACCCAAAATTCGCACAGCTAAACCCGGTCCTGGAAATGGGTGTCGTCCTAACACAAATTCTGGAATCCCTAATTCTCGACCAACTCTACGAACTTCATCCTTAAACAAATCTCGAATAGGTTCAATTAATTCAAAATCCATTTCATCAGGAAGTCCACCAACATTATGATGAGATTTAATGGTAACTGCAGGTCCCAGTGCACTTCCACCCGACTCAATTACATCTGGGTACAATGTACCTTGTGCTAAAAACTGAACATCTCCAATACTTTGTGTAGCTTTTTCAAATGAACGGATAAATTGTCCACCAATAATTTTTCGTTTTTGCTCAGGATCTACAATACCTTTTAATCGAGATAAAAATGGTTCACATTGATTGAATTGTTTAATATGTAGTCCTAAACCATCTTTAAGTGAACCCATCACTTGTTCAGCTTCATTCTTACGAAGTAATCCATGGTCAATAAATACACATTGCGATTGGTCACCAATTGCTTTGTGCAACAAGGTGCCAACAACGGATGAATCCACTCCACCACTTAATCCACAAATAACTTTCTTACCACCTACTTTATTTCTAATATCTGAAATGGTATCTGATACAAAATTTGCAGGTGTCCAGTTTGGTGTTAAATGTGAAATGTGAAACAAGAAATTAGATAACAGAACATCACCCTCAACTGTGTGAACAACTTCAGGATGAAACTGAACCCCATAAAATATTCCATTTTCATGTTGAACCGAAGCAATTACATCATTTGCAGAACGGGCAATTACAGACCAGCCATTACCCAAGGATTCTACTTCATCTCCATGGCTCATCCACACTTGTGTTTCACTTGAAATTGTGTGGAACAGATTGTTTTCAGTCACAGAATGAACTTTGGCAAAGCCATATTCACCTCGTCCTTTGGAATGTACATTTCCTCCAAAATGTTGCATCATCAATTGCAAACCGTAGCAAATTCCCAAAATTGGAATTCCCATGTTAAAAATTTCTGTGTCAAGTGTCGGTGCATTTTTTTCATATACACTAGACGGTCCACCGGACAAAACAATTGCTTTTACATCTCTTTTTTTGAGTTCTTCAACAGAAATATTATGTGGGAGTATCTCAGAAAACACATTTTGTTCACGTATTCTTCTTGCAATTAATTGAGTGTATTGTGAGCCAAAATCGATTACAGCTACTATTTGTTCATGTTTCATTTAATTTCCTGATAAATTTTTATTGGTCTTATAACCAAAAAAATCAAATAGTTTTACTAATGTATGTTTTAATTCTTTCCGATGGACGATACTATCCACAAACCCTTTTTCAAGCAAAAATTCTGCTCGTTGAAAACCCTCTGGTAAATCTTCGCCAATAGTTTGTTTAATCACACGTGCACCTGCGAATCCAATTAATGCATTTGGCTCAGCTAAAATAATATCACCTAACATTGCAAAACTTGCGGTAGTACCGCCTGTTGTAGGGTCTGTTAGCAATGTAATATACAACCCACCTTCTTTTGAAAATCGTGCTAATTTGCTGCTAATTTTAGCCATTTGCATTAAACTATACGCACCTTCTTGCATTCGTGCACCACCTGAAGCTGTAACAATAAATAAAGGTAATTTTTCTTCTCTAGCTTTGTCGACAACCTGACTGATTTTTTCTCCTACAACCGACCCCATACTACCACCTATGAATCTAAAATCCATTATTGCAATTGCAGTTTTAAATCCGCCAATAACACCAATGTATGTGCTCACAGCATCTTTGCTTCCAGTTTTAGATTGAGCTTCCTTAAGTTGATCAGAATACTTTTTAGTTCCCTCAAATTCAAGAGGGTCCTTAGACACAATATTGGATGCAACTTCTTCAATAGTTTCATCCAACAGTAACTTCACATAGTCATTGCTTGAGATTCTAAAATGATGGGAACAACTACTGCAAACAAAATTGTTTTCTTCGAGTATTTTTCGATATACTACCTCGGTACATCGAGGGCACTTCGACCACATTCCTTCCGCTATTTCACGTTTATCAAACGTTTTAATTTTTTCAGATTTACGTCTAAACCATTCAGCCATTATAATTCCAAATTAAGTGAAAACAACTCAGCATCTTCATTTTTTCCGTAGTAATTTTTACGTAATCCCATTTTTTCAAAACCAAAAGATAAGTAAAATTGAATGGCAGGTAAATTACGAGTATTCACTTCTAAATATATTGTTTTTACTTTCTCTTTTTTCAAATTAGTAATACAAAATGTTAATATTTCTTTTGCAATCCCTTTTTTTCTGAAAACTGGATGTACCGCAATATTATTTAAATGGTATTCATCTTCAATATTCCATCCAAAAATATAGCCTTTTATTATATTATTTTCCAAATAAACCCAATTTTGTGCAATCTCATTATTTAAATCGTTCATTAATTGAGTTTTCGACCAAGGATTGTTAAAAGATAAATTTTCAATATCTAAAATTTGATTTAGATGATTAACTTCTGCAGGAATAATCATCTATTCTATGTAGTTCTTGTATTCGAAGTAAGATAATTTGAGATGACAGAATGTATATCATATTTCTTCCATAAATCAAAATTATCTACAGCTAATTTACCCACATATTTTGATGAAGGACGTACTTCATTCACATCTAAAATATCCGAAAATGCTTGAAGTCCAAACCCATAAACTGGAAGGTGTGTAAGGTTTTCAATTTGAATACACTGAGGTTCATTAATTGATACATGTGAGTTAAACTTTTGACAATACACAAAATCACGATGTGAAAAAATGGCTATCCAAAATTCCCCTTGGTGAGAAATTTGCATGTTTAGTTCTTCAAATGTTGAGATGGGAACCAATGGCAAATCATGTGAAAATGCTAGACCTTTTGCAAGACTCATTCCTATTCTTAACCCCGTATAAGAACCCGGTCCAGATGCAATAGCTATGCCATCAAAATTTGATACAGACATTTCATGTTTATCTAATATTTGGTCAACAAATACTGGCAATTTTTTCACATGAACCCTTGGTTCATCAATTTCAATAGTGTCGAAAATTTTGTTATCTATGAAGATAGAAACACCGCAAACAGTGGTTGATGATTCCAATGCTAAAATATTTAAACTAGACATCTAATTTCTCTTTCATTTCCACCCAAGTTTGTAAAGTTAATTACAATTAAATCATCTGGTAGGATATCTTCAATTATTTCTGCCCATTCAATCAAAACAATATTATCAGAATACAAGTATTCATTTAATCCCAAATTTTGCCATCTCTTTTGATTAGATTCTCGATAACAATCAATGTGTATCACGGGTATTTTGGATGCGTACTCATTTACTAGTGTAAATGTTGGTGATGTGACATCTCCAGAAAACCCCAAGCCTGTAAGTATTCCTTTTGTAAAGGTTGTTTTACCAGAAGCTAGGTCACCTTTTAATGATATGATATCTCCCTGTTGGATAAAAGAAGAAAATTCCTTACCTAACGCAATACTTTCTTCTGCAGATTGAGTTTTTCCTCCACGCCACCCTTGCAACATTATTGTTTACCTTTTAAAATTGCAACTGGTACAATCATTTCATCCATGGAAATACCACCATGTTGGAAGCTATTATTAAAACGGTTTGCAAACTTATGAAATTGATTTGGATAAACAAAATAATGCCCACCCTTAGCAATGATATACTCAGTATTTAAATCTAATCGTGCTAAACCAAATTCTTCAGGTTGAAGTACTGTAAAAGCAGTTTTTTGCGGGACTTTTAAATTTCTACCAAATTTATAACGAACCCCTGTTGATGCTTGTTTATCTGCTCTCACTTGTATCGGTTTGTTTACTCGAATACTTCCGTGGTCACTAGTTATTACAACCGTATGTCCCCAAGTACTAATTTCTTCAAGTACATTTTTCAACCACGCATTTTCCATCCAAGAACATACTGCATGTCTATATGCAGATTCATCGGGTACCATTTCTTTGAGAACGTTGGATTCTGACCTAGAATGACCCAACATATCAACAAAATTAACGACAATTGATAACAAATCTATATGTTTATAATCTGATATAGTGGATTCAAGTTTATCACCATCTTGGAACCCAATAATTTTGGAATAATGAGATGATTTATGTTCAAACCCCAGTCGTTTCAGTTGGTCTTTCATAAATAAATCTTCATGACGATTCATACTGGTTTCATCTTGCATCATTTTATCCCATAAATCAGGATAACTTGTTTTTACTTCAGAAGGTAGAAGTCCACTGAAAATTGAATTTCGTGAAAACGGTGTTGCTGTGGGAAGTATTGAATAATGATACTGTGTATCAATTCGAAAAAATGGAAACAACTGCGATTGCATTGCTTTCCACTGGTCAGCTCGCAAACAGTCAATAACAACAAGAACCACTTTTTCATCTTTTTCTAATAATGGAGCTATAAATTTTTGAGTTATGTCTTGAGATAGAACAGGTCTGGAATCAGAATTTATCCAGGATTGATAGTTGTCAACAATAAATTGTGTAAACTTTCCATTCGCTTCTTGAATTTGATCCTCAAGCACTTGCCCAAGGCCTTGGTCACCCAATTTATCAAATGTTATTGACCATTCAGAAAGGGAATCAGAAATATGTAACCAATCATCAGCAGTTGAAGCTGATGCGATGTCTTCTCCAATTTTTTGGAAATCTTGTAAATAGTTTTGAGCAGCTCTATCACGTTGAATTTGTTGATGTTCAAGTGCATTTTTACAGGCCATTAAAATTTGACTTGGATTTACAGGTTTTGTTAAATAGTTCGTTATTTGGGCTGCAATGGCTTCTTCCATTAACCACTCTTCTTCATTTTTAGTAATCATGATTATGGGGATATCAGGTTGATCATCTTTTATATGTTTTAAAGTAGTTAAACCATCCAACCCAGTCATCATTTCATCTAATAGAACCAAATCAATTGAGGTTTCATTGCATATGTGAATTGCATCCTCACCTGAATTTACAGCAGTAACTGTATACCCCTTATTCTCAAGGTATAAAATATGAGGTTTTAAAAATTCAATCTCATCATCAGCCCAAAGTATGTGTCTATTTTCGTTCATTTAATCCAAATTTTGAATGGTAAATTTAGTACATTCTTGTTTATCGCAAATAGTGAAAGGAGTTTAAAATTATTTTTCAAATAAAATAGATACACCAATCCAATCTTTAGCTGGTGGATTATCTAAAAACTCTTTACATTTTTGCAACATCACTTTGCTGGGGTTTGTTGGACGTGTTGGAAAATCCTCTTCTAATGCTTCGCTTTTTTTGAAATATTGTATTGCTTTATCCCAATCCATTTTTCGATAATGTTTCAAACCTAAATGGTAGTTTTCTATTAATTTTAACTGTGTTTCAGTTGCTGACATTCTATATCCTAAAATTTCAACTGTTTTATGAGATTCAGTTTTTCCAACAAATTGCACAGTATCTATTTCTCTCCACAAAAAATCAGAAATACCTGCTTCAACTAATGTATGATATGTGCAATGAAGATAAACACCGTATTGTTTTGCTCCAGATTCTAAGCGTGATGCCAAGTTTACAACATCACCCATCATTGTATAATTCATATGCAAAGTTGATCCAATATTACCAGTGACCATTTCACCTTCATTAATACCGATTCTAGCTCGCAAGTTTTGAACTTTTTCTGACCATTTATTTTCAGCTTTCCATTTGACCCTTAAAGCATCTAGGGCATTTAACATTTCAATACCCGTACTGATGGCTTGACGCGCATGATCTTTCATTTTTACAGGTGCACCAAAGAATGCCAAAATACCATCACCTTCATACTTATCTAAAGTTCCCTGATGTTCTAATAATAAATTAGTTTGAACTGTGAAATACTCGTTTAATAATTCAACTAATTGTTGTGGTGTAAGGGATTCAGAAATAGTTGTAAATGATTGAATATCTGAGAAAAATGCTGTTCTTCTTCCACTTTCACCACCCAGTTTTGGTTTTTGTTTATTCTCATACATTTTATCAATTAACTCAGGTGAAACATATGTGCCAAATGTGTCTTTTAAGAATTTTTTATCTTTCTGTTCAGAGATAAGTTTATACGATAAATTTAACCCATACGTAATGATTATGGAAGCAATTGGGAAAATAGTGGGTAATAGTTTTGATTCTCCAAAATTGGGGACGTTTACTACACCAAAATCTCCTATACTATTCAACCAGCTTTCTTTCAAAATTGATTGGAATAAATATTTAATCAACCACAAATAATCTTGAACAAAGACTCCAACAGAAATTGAAAACCAAACAAAGCCAAAAATTATCACTGTGAGCAAGGCTTGAACTGGACCCAATATATATACAATCAAAGTAGTAAAAATAACTAAAAACAAAATTATCAAGACATGATACCAGAATGACATTGAATGTAATTGCAACGTTCCTGTTGGGACAGAAAAGTAATTTTGATGAATTAATTGTTGAGTAGCATTTGCGTGAAATTCAACACCCGGCATAGGGAACTCATTTCCATTATAGGTAAAATATGGTGTTTCTTTGAAATCATGATCTTCTTTTAGGGAGGAACCAATCATAACAATTTTATTTTGAAAAGGATTCTTCTCAAATGCAAAAATTGGGTATAAAGGATGTGAATCATTTATATATTTATCCATCCAATCATCATCTTCCCATTCATTCACTAAATCATAATCTTTTGTATCTACAATGCTAGCCAATGAAAATCGTGGAAACGTATCGTATAAACCAGAAGAAGGACCATAAAAGTCAATTAAAAAAGATGCTTCTTTCCGAAAGGGCTTGATATTTAATGAACCAATTGTAATTAAATTCTCATCAATATTTTGAATAATCGATGTATTTTTATCTATGTCCAAAAAACTCATTGCTGATTGAACTGCAATAGAATAATATTTCTTACTTGGATTTTCACTTAATACATTAAAAATGGAATATCTTCTACTCACATTATCAATCTGATCTACTTCGTGATCTACAAGACCTAATATTGGATTTTGTTTCATAATTTCATAAGTAGGTGTCACTAAATAATCAGGTGGTATACGATTTGGTTCAAAACCAATTTTAGATGCTAAAACAATATCTGTATTATGGTGTTTGGCAAATTGAATTGCTTGGGTAAAATTCACATCACCATGAACAAATTCTTGCCTTTGAACCAACCCTGGAAAATTATTTTCAATAATTCTAGATGTTGGATCAGGAGCATCAAATTGAATATCGAAAACTATGGTTTTTGCTCCAGCTTTTGTTAAGTTTCGAATTACTTCTGACCATACCTTACCCCTTGGATAAGGGTAAGGGTCAGGCATCAATCTATAAGATTCATCATCAATTTCAACTATGACAATGTCTAATCCAGGATCTCTATATCCATTTCCTTTATCTTCAAATGGTTCAATATCATCCCAAATTCCATTATTATTGATATCTTCAAAGGATTCATTTTGATTTCTGAAACCATTACCTACATCTTGAAATGGTTCATTCTTATCCCATAATCCATTTTTATTGTTATCAGTAAATGGTTCGGCTTTTATTGACATTGCAGAATTTGAACTCCAACCAGTTCGCGGTCCTCGAAGTTGAAATCTAAAATCATACATTTCAGTTTCCAATAGACTAAATGCCCCTAAGCCATGTAATATAAATGTGATAAAAAACGAAAGAAAAACAATTACAAAATATGGAATTATTTTTTTGTTAAGTTTTATTTTTTTTGACACTAGAATTGATATTGAATTTTAGCAGTTAAAGATGAGTTTTTATATGTATCTGATTCTTCTTCAACAGATTTATATTTAATATTATAATTTACTCTAACAACTAGTTTTTGTATTGGTTCGAGTTTTACCCCTAGTTTAAATCCAAATTGATTGTAATTAGCTGTACCTGAACCAACTGAATAATTAAATCCAGAATATAATTGTTTCAAGAAGTTAGTAGGTATATAATATGTTGTAAGATCAAAACTATCAATTGTTTGTTTTTGAAAGTACTCTGGATGGGTATCTGTAGATTCTCCATAATCATAATAACTATGGCTAAAATATGTAGTTGATTCCCAATGATTACTAAAAATAGACTTTAAATTTATACTCGTTGCATTACTTTGTGATCGAGGTGAATAATAATCCCCATTTCCTTGATTTTCTTCAGCCATTAAATCCGTTTTCTCTGATGAAAACAAATTAAAATTGATATGTTGCTTACCATAGAAATTAAATCTGTTTGATACAGAAATATTAAACTGATTTGATTTTGTACTTTCTTTTCTAGAAACAAGTGTATAATCTAAATATTCAAAGTAATCCGAATTGAAATCTAGAGTATCTGAACATGTAAAAAATATTCCATCTGCATCATAACATTCAGATTCAGAAATACCATTATCTCGAATATACGAACCAAAACCAATATTAAATGTTGGTAAGTCAATTCCTGGGTACAAGCTTAAATTCAAATCAAATCTATCCGTCTTACCTATTTCTTCTTCTAATATCCCATCTTCTGTTCGTTTCCATTTAAAGAGGACAAACATTCTGTTTTCTAAAAATCGCATTCGGTCTGAAAAAGACTGTTCACGAATATCTTTTTGAATGTAAGGATTCGACAATGAATTGAATTCTGGGCCAACTTGCTTAAAACCAAAATCAAGTTTATGACCAAGATAGTTTAGAGATAAATCAATATTATATGCCAATGATGGCATCATTAAAACTTCACCCAGTCCAATTTTCTCGGAAGTGATGTCAATAGGTATTAATGGTATTTGGTTAATATTCATATAAAAAATATCTTCAAATGCAGCAGGGTCAAAAGGGATTTCGGTGCCTGCCATCAAACTGTCTAAATCTTCGTCCATTAATGTGTCAAGTTCAGCAATCGTCATAACAGGAGTCCAAATATTTTGGTTCAACATACTAAATGCAAATCCAGTTTTTAATTTTATTTTTTGATTATCAAATGACATTGACAAATCAGACCCAAAAACAATATTGTCTTCTGGTTTTTTGCCTTCCCATTCATTATCAGATAACGATTCTATTGTATAGGTAGTTAAAGAGGCGTCTCCAATTTGAATCGAATCACCATTGTAATTTAAATTGTTCAGAGAAATAATCCACTTATATTGCAAGAGGTCATGTTCTACTTCACAATCTTCATCTTCACATAATGAACCAAAAGCTATAGTTTCTATAAAATATGTATCTAACAATTCTGAGTGAACTGGAGGAGCAAGTAAGTTTTCATCATTAATTATCCAATTAGAGGATTTCGTATAAACTGTAGAAATTGTGTCGGGATTGCCAAATTTTTCATCTCCATCCAAATCTACAAAAACTTGAGAATATAACTCTTGAATATCATCTGTCATCACAATGTTAGCACCTTCCACATCTCGATTCACAGATGTTACATCATCTTTTGCTTTCATAGCATTAATATTCCAGTGAAACTTACTTGGATTACCAATTCCAATATTGACAGCATAAATATTTTGATCAAATGCATAATTATATCGACTTAAAGTAATTGTACTATCAAGAACGTCAGAAATAATGATTGCATTGTCCAAAGGATTACCCTGAGTTGCTCTGGCTAATTGACCTTGTACATAATTGAGTTGAAACAACTTTGTTGAAAATTTAAAATCAAGTCCACGAACGCGATACCCTTTTAGAGTATATTGACCTAAACTAGGATATACATCACCAATATTAAACTTTAAAAAAGGTGTATCAAAATCAAGGAGGTATCTATTTCTAGATTGTTCGAATTCATTTTCTAATGATGAAATCATTACTTTTGATCTAAATTTTAACCAATCCATATTTCCACGAATATCATAATTAATTGTATTATATTCAATTTGAAGTGAATCAACTGTGTTTTGTGAGTAATCCGACCAAGCTCTGCCAGAATAGGTAAATGACTTCTCATTTTCTTTGTGTTCTTCTCTGGTAATAAGAGTGAATTCCCATTCAACAGGCGAAAAATCAATACCAATTGAGTTTTTCATTTTCAATCTTATTGAATGTTCACCAGGGTATATTTTATCTGGATTAAATACCAAATGACTTTTGCGAATAGTTGCTTGTGAGGTTACATCTTTGTTGTCTAAAAGTAAAATAATACTTTCTAAATCAATATCATTTGATTGAAAATACGATACAGCAACGAGTAGATCTTCTTTCATAATCTTTGAATTTGGTTGTGGACTCATTATGGTAACTCGTGATTGTAAATTCAAGTTATCTGACTTTACTTTTTCAATAATATTCAAATCCATATCTATTGGAACTGTTACAGGGTGTTGCATTGGTTCACTTTGTGGAAATGATATGAATCCCAAATTTTCAGCAAGTTCTAGAACGAAAAAGTATTCAATTTCCCCTAGGGTAATCAAATTTCCTGGAACTTCTACAAAATAATTTCCAATTCCGGTTGAAGTCATGTTTGTTTCATAATATTTTTCTTGATTAGAGAAACGATACATTAACTTAAAAGAATATATTTCAGATGGATTTAAATCAACAAAAACATGTACTTGATACGGATAATTAGCTGGGATACTTTTAGGTATTTCATGTTGAATAACTTGCCCATATAATAATGTTGATAGAAATATAGTAATAAAAGTCTTCATATATTGGATGAGTAGTTAAATTATTTATATTTAATCACTATTGTTTTGGTATTTCCAGATTCATCTTTGATTTGAATGCGAAGTTCATTTTCTTCATTTGTAATGACTGTATCACTTTGAGTATCATCTTCAAAACCTCCGTCATCAACTTCTCCGGATTCAATTTCAAAATCTAACAATTCATTCATTTCTGATGGAATGGTTTGACCAACATCTATGGAACCATCGGGTAGAGAAACAGCAGTAGTATTGGTTGTAAGGTCAACAATTTTGCCGGTCTCTTTATTTTGAATTTTTACTATACCATTTAAACCAAAAAATCTATCACCACTTGGTCCATCGCAATCTACCCAAAATTTTGTGCCTTTCACTGACGCTACTGAAGTGGGTGTTACAATTGAAAATTCATCTGATTTTTGCTTAGAAACATCAATTTTCAACAATCCATTATCAATATTTATTTGTTTAGCAATTTGTCTTTTATTTATGGTACCTCGAACATATAACTCGGAGTTTTGGTGAATTTTAATTGTACTTCCGTCGTCCAAATAAACAAACTTAACAAACCCATCATTGCCGGTTTTGATAAAATCATTATTGAATACTTCTAAACCTACATCAATTTCATTTTTCTTCGTTTCAGTAGCATGGTGTTTATATGTAACGTCACCTTTAGATTTTGTTACAATTGCAATACTTTCTAAAGACCAAAGGAATGAGAAAACTATAATTGAGTTTAAAATTAATTTAAACATTATTCTACTCCTATCTCTGTAATTTGAATATTGCCATTATTCAATTGTGAAACAATAGAATAAAGATTTGAAATAGGTACTACACTTCCATTAAGCGTAATAGTTAACTCAGAGTTATAAAAATCTCTTAAATCCCCATTTTCTCCAAAATATTGATTAAACTTTGTATCTCCAATGAGCTCTTTTAGTAACTCCATAGTGGGACTATAACCCTGTTCAGTAATGTTTTCCATAGATTGAATTTTAAAAACAAAGAGTTCACTGAAATCTTCAGTTTGGCCTATTGTAGTTTCATACGTTCTTTGTAATTGCCAAACATATAAACTTCCTTCAATCAAATCTATTGCACCAGTTGTAGGATATTGAAACACATTAATATTATCTGATAGAGAATAAAATCCATTACTATCATTTATTGGTAAGGATGACACGTCATTCATTGCATCAGATAATGATGAATGTCGACTAGGGTCATATTCACACACACGTATCCCGTAGTTACATGCATTGCATAAATCTGTTGACCATGTAAACACTGGGTACGTACCCATTACTGAAGTCGTTGCGGTATCAGATAGACTTCCACCCGGGGAAATTAAATCTAAATATGTAGGTTCATA
>CAZCRK010000041.1:0-14777 GCA_964501035.1 uncultured bacterium | reverse complement strand
CTTTCAATCATTGGAGGATGGTCATAGTTCAAAATCACTGTTAAAGAATGGGGGGTTAAATTCCCCAAATTTTCAGCTGAAATTCGTTTTAGTCCATTTATCATATATTCGGATGAACCAGTTGTTTCTGATGCAAAGGCATCCGCTTCAAACTCATGTTTACGAGAAAAGAAATTTGAAATAATAGATAAGACTAAATCAACTGGAGAATATAAAATACCGAAAAATAAAATTCCAGCATACACGGACATTTGTGACACTTGAAATGCTTCAAACAATTGTACGTTTTTCATAAAAATTGAAATCAAAAAGAACATGACCCCTGTTTGCAAAATTCCTGTTATGGTTCGTTTTATAATATGTTTCTTTTTGTAGTGACCAACTTCATGGGCAATTACTGCTAACAATTCATTGACAGTATGTTTTTCAATCAAGGTATCGTACAATGCAATTCGCTTCTTTTTTCCAAATCCACTGAAATAAGCATTGGAGTGAGAGGATCGTTTTGAGCCATCCATTACATCTATTTTAGTCAGTGGAAAATCAACTTTTTTAGAATATTGAGTGATTACATCAAGTAGTTCTCCATCTTCAAGAGGAGTAAACTTGTTAAATATGGGTGCAATGATGCTGGTGAATAAAATGGGACCCAAAACGATGAATAAAGAAACCAATCCCCAAGCATACAGCCAACCAAACACACCAGAATTTTCAAAAAATATTAATATACCCCCCATTACTATTCCGCCTAAAACAATGGTTATGATATACGATTTAACCTTATCCATTATGAATGTTTTTGGAGTTGTTTTATTAAACCCAAATTTTTCTTCAATACTAAATATTGCGTACAAACTAAAGGGTAGAGACAAAATATCCTGAATTATAAAAATAAAACCAAAAAAAATTAATCCTGATATAACAGATGAATATCCAAATGAACGCACAAACTGATCAAATACTTCAAAATAACCCCCTAAAATAACCAGCAGAATTACGATTAAATCAAACGTAGATCGAATCAATGCAAATTGTGTATTTGTTTTTAGATATTTTTGTGATTTTGCATATTTATCTTTGTCATAAAATTCTTCAAAACCATTTGGAATTTTAGGTGAAATTGCTTGAACATTCAAAAATCGTGCAGTTGTTCTTAAAACATATTCGCCAATAATTGCACATAAAATAATTACAAAATAGGGGTTCATTCGGAATTCCTCATAGTTGATAAGTCTAAGTAATATTGTGCAGTTACACCTGTACTAAAGGGAACTCCAAGAATGATTCCAATACCAGTCCAAGTTAGTATTGTTTCGAGCAGCTCTACAATTAGAACCATTACAAAAATATCCCACCATCTACCATTCACAAGCTGACCTGAAACGCGAAATGCATCTGAAATTTCTAAATTTTCATTCATAATTAAATATGGCACAAACACCCATCGAACCATAAGGTAAATACCAGGAATTACAAAACAAATTAATCCTAACCCTATACCTATTACCGAAATAAGAGACGCACCAAGCATTGCACCAAACTTGTTAAAACCAAGAGATATAAACTTACCAATTTGCAACTGTTCTCCATTATTGACATCAATGATTGATTTAATATATCCACCCCACAGTGCTGGGATTGCTAATATTCCGATAATTGTAACAGCAAAAACAATAGTCAACACAACTGCAATTATTGAATTTGCAACTACTGGCACAATTTGGTCTAACTGTTCATTAAAAACCTTTTTAAATGCACGTTCTATGGATGGTTCAGTTAAAACTGTCATGTCTTTCTCCTTAAGAAATTATTTAGTTATATTCTACTAGTTTTAATGCGTTCAAACAAACATCTTTTTGATGTTCAAAATCATCATCTGTTCCAAGTGGATAACCTAATGGATAGGGTACATGTAAAAATCTTGGACATCCAACCTGCTCTGTAATCTCAGGAATAATGGAAATTGAAGTGGTGGTTATCTGAACTTTTTCTAATTTTTCTTGAATCAAGCAAACTACTTGATGACACATAGGTCAGACAGGAATTAACAATACTAAATCTATGTTATCTTGTATGCATTTTTCAACTATCTTTGGGATTGTATGTTTTATAAATCGACCCGGTGCTGTAATAGAACCCATTACTGAAAAATGACGATGACTTACAGATCCTATTAAATTGTCATCCAATAGCGATTGCAGATGAGGAATTGGTAATACTGAAAAAGGATTTTCAACAATCCCAGAATGGTCGAATGTACTACTTCGATGATTTTCAATTAACTCATCCCTTTTCACGGTATTTGGGATTTTTCTATACGACCAATCACCACCGCGAACATTTTCATCAAATGGTGGTTGATTGTTTTTTATAGAGAATCCTGCAGTTGTGATAATTGCAATTTTGCTTTTGTGTAAAGGTTTATATTTTGTGTTAGTATTGTATAGTTTGATTTTTCGCCATGGATAAACTTTTAATCCCAGTTTATTTTTAAGCGATAAATGAGTCAGTTTTTCAATGTTAAATACATCAATCATTATTGAATAGAATGAAGGAAATTCATACATTCTTCAAAATCTGTATAACGATGTGCTTTAAATCCAAAATCTTGCGCTGATTTTACATTCGCCCACATATCATCAATAAAATATGAAGTTTTACTATCAGCTTTGGATTCATAAACTGCAAATTGAAAAATTGAATGATCAGGCTTTCTCACTCCTGCTTCCTCAGAGGTTATAATACCATTCACCTTATTTAGAAACGGAAATTGATTTTTCAAATGTGAAATATGCCTGTTGGTTGTGTTTGAAATTAACCAAATATTGAAAGTCGATTGCAATATTGGAAGTTCATTAACTAAAGGAAGTTCACCAACTTGGGAATTTAACCAAATATCTTTGAGCCATTCATATTCTAAACGTTCCCCATTTGGTAATGCATATTGTAAATCTTGGAAATATTGTTTAAATGCAATTTCGCCTCTTTCCAATCGCATAAATATTTCACCCATAACAATATCTTTAACCGTTAAATAGGGTGAATCAACTTTAGTTGCAATTTTTTGTATTACAACAGATTGGTCAATCCCCAAAAGTACACCAAAGAGGTCTAAAAATAGTGTTTTCACCATTCAAAAGGTCCATCTACAATTTTCCACATATACCAAGCTACATAAGTGCGATAGGGTTTCCATTGTTCCGATTCTTTTTGCATCAATTCCAAGGAAGGCAAGTCATCCAATTTGTAAAACTTCATAAATCCTTTTTGAATTCCTAAATCGTTTAAGGGGAATACATCGGGTCGATTAAGCGTAAACATCAAAAACATATCAACTGTCCATTGTCCAATTCCCTTAACCTGTATGAGTTCATGACTAATTTCATTATCTGTCATATTGTTAAATGCCTCAAAATGTAACTTTTCATCTCTACAATGCTCAGACAGGTTAATGATATAATTGGATTTTTGATTTGAAAGTCCAACAGATCTCAACGTTTCAAATGGAATATCGAGAACCATTGTTGGAGTGGGGTATGATGTATCGTCAAATAAATTAAGAAATCGTTTATAAATGGTGTTTGCTGCTTTTCCACTAAGTTGTTGATACACAATTGCTCGAACTAGGGACTCAAAATAATTTGTCTCTGGTGTAAAATCGGGTATTCCAAAGTTTGTTTCCAATTGGACAAAACGTGTATCTCGTTCTTTTAGATATGTGATTGCATCTCGATTTGTCATAGGATACAATCGTAAATTTGTAACGTACTGCCTTCATTAAAGGGTGTTTGATAATGATCACCCCATACATTTTGAATAGTAAAACCAGCATCAGTTAAAATTCGATTCATTGTATCGGGGAAGAACATTCGCATTGTAAAATTATATTCCCGATTATCTGTGGGCGTTTCCGCTTTGTAAAACCATGAAATTTTATTTATTTCTGTTGCAGGGTCATATTCTGATGTTTCTTCAACCAATACTTTTTCATTGGTCTTTGAATCAATGTATTCCATTACTGGATATTTCATATTTTCGGGTCGATACAAAAATAATGGATCTGGAACAAAAATATCAATTATGAATCTACTTTTACCTTTAACCATGTGCTTTTTTGCACTTTCTATACATGCAATAGCATCGTCATCTGACAACAAATGAAGAAAGGAATTAAATCCAATAAAAATTAAATCAAATGACTGATTTAGATTAAAATTCCGCATATCTCCTTGGATAATGTTATGATTGTTTCCAAAATCAGCAATTTTATGTTGAGCAGTTTTACAAAACTCAGATGAAATTTCAAGACCTGTGTAATGAGCACCTTCACGAATCAGTGGAACAGCCAAACGACCCGTTCCCGCACCAAGTTCTAGTATCTTTTTATTGGGTGTAGTATCCAAAATTAACTTCCAAAATTCCATATCATCTTTTTTCCAGTACATTTCATCATCGTACCGTTGTGAATCATGGTAAATTGTATTTTGAAATTCTGATGTATCGAAGGGCATTATTTAGTTTTTAGGAGTAAAATAGAAAAAATCTGTGTAATAAAACTCCTCATTTACAGATTGTAAAATTAGGGTATCAGAATCAATACTGTAAGCAAAATCACCATACATATTTGAAAAATAAGAAGGCCCTGTGTAGTTAATTAGCGAACAAGCCAAATCTGAAAATGTGATTTCATTATCACTTGTTTTTTCATATTCAAAATTACACGAATTACATGCATCAGTTGCCGTACCGACATTGCTCTCAAATTTCATGGTATATTCCTCACCATTTTCAGCAACAACAATTACAGGTTCAATAGTTGGAATTCCAAACACCTTAACTAATTCCCACGTGGTATTTTCTAATATGTATTCAATTGGTTCAGTTGAGCTTTTACATGAAATAAGTACAAAAGAAACAACAATCAGAACAGTTTTAATAAACATATTCATGCTCGATTTTCCCTTTACTATTTTTCATTTAGTAGTTTATTAAGTTCATCCCTAAGGGGTGTAATTTTACTTTTATCACCACCCTTATTTTCAATCATAGTGAGGACAGATAATGCTTGATTAAAATGCTGTTGAGCTTTGAGAACATTCACCAAAGTAAATGTAGCCATATTGGGTGTTATTTTAAATTCTTCCTGCTTTGATATTTGAACAGTTTTCTTCTGTTGTTTTTTAACCACATGATTTGTTGGTTTTTGCTTGGGTTTACCATCTTTGGGTTTTTCTTTAGATTGAGGTTTTTGTGTTTCTGGTTTTGTAACACTAACCTGTTTTTCCCAATTTTGAACCTGTGAATCATTTGGTAATAACTTGCTGAGTTTATCCACATATTTTTGAGTAGAATTTCTACTTCGTTTCAATGAAATTTGAACTTCAATGAGTATTCGCAAAGCATTGATATGAATTGGATTTTCCTCAACAACTTGTTTTAATAATTGCTCTGCTGGGGCTAATTTATTTTCTAATAAATTGACTTTTGATAAAATATATTTTCCATCGGTATTAAATGCATCGTGTTTTAAGCCAATTTCACACACTTTTTTAGCGCGGGACAAATCCTTCTCCTGCAAATACAAATCCGCCAAAACAGGGAAGTAAGGTGTTCCAAAATCTTCAGCAAACTTATTTTCTAAATAGATTTTATCTTGAATGATATCCATTAGAGAGGAATATTTCCATGCTTTTTCTTTGGATTACTATCAACCTTTGTTGCTAACATTTCAAGCCCACTTATAAGTCGATTACGAGTTTCAGATGGTTTTATTACATCATCAATATACCCACGTTCTGCAGCTACATAGGGATTTGCAAACTTTTCGCGATATTCATCCATCAGGACTTCTACTTGTTCATCATGGTTATCCGCATCTGCAATTTTCTTTTTCCATAAAATTTCTACAGCACCCTTTGGCCCCATCACCGCTATTTCTGCTGTCGGCCAAGCAAAATTCAAATCTGCTCGAATATGCTTTGATGACATCACATCATACGCTCCGCCGTAAGCTTTTCTGGTAATTACCGTTAATTTTGGCACAGTTGCTTCAGCAAAGGCATACAGTAATTTTGCACCATGTTTAATAATTCCTCTCCATTCTTGGTCTGTACCTGGCAAGAAACCCGGTACATCTTCAAATGTAATTAATGGAATATTAAACGCATCACAGAATCGAACAAACCGTGCAGCTTTTAATGAAGAGTCAATATCTAAAACTCCTGCCAAATGAGCGGGTTGATTGGCTACAATTCCAACAGAATGCCCCCCAATTCTAGCGAAACCAACAATGATATTTTGCGCATAATCAGCATGGACTTCAAAAAATGTATCCAAATCAATTATTGCATTAAGTACAGAATGCATATCGTAGGGTTTATTCGGATTTTCAGGAATTAGTGAGTTTAATTCATTTGATGTATATTTTGGTTCTAAAAATTCATTTATGTTAGGTGCTTCTTCAAGATTATTTAGTGGAATATATGACATCAATTTTCGGATTTTCTGTAACACTTCAATTTCATTTTCACATGAAAAATGTGCAACACCTGATTTTGATGCATGCGTATTTGCACCACCTAAATCTTCCATTGAAACTTCTTCGTGAGTAACCGTTTTTACAACATTTGGCCCTGTTACAAACATGTGGCTAGTTTGTTTAGCCATAAAAATGAAATCGGTGATAGCAGGGGAGTACACTGCACCACCAGCACAGGGTCCCAGTATGGCTGAAATTTGGGGGACAACTCCCGAAGCAAGAGTATTTTTCAAGAATATATCTGCATAACCAGCCAAGCTCACAACACCTTCTTGAATTCGTGCACCACCAGAATCATTTAATCCAATTACGGGAACTCCAGTTTTAAGAGCCATATCCATAACTTTGCATATTTTTTCTGCAAACGTTTCTGAAAGTGAGCCTCCGAAAATAGTGAAATCTTGAGAAAATACCATTACTTTTCGATTATCAATTGTTCCGTAACCTGTAATAACTCCATCAGTCAAAAACTTCTGATTTTCCATTCCAAAATCGGTTGCCCGATGTTGTACAAACATATCTAATTCAACGAACGAATCTTTATCCAATAAAATATCAATTCGTTCTCGGGCAGTTAATTTGTTTTTATCGTGCTGTTTTTGGATGCGAGATTCACCCCCACCCATTTTGGCTTGTTCACGTTTTTTTTCTAACTTGTTGAATTTCTTAAAATGTTTATGACCTGTGTTCATTTACCCATTCCTGAATATAATTTACAGTATCTTCTACAACAGTGCCAGGCCCAAACAACTTGCCTACACCCAAATCGTTTAACTCTTTCATATCTTCTTCAGGAATAATTCCACCACCAGTTAGTAATACATCAGACAGATCGGCATCATTCATTAATCCTTTTACCTTTTTAAACAGGGTCATATGTGCACCACTCAAAACAGATAAAGCAATAACGTCAGCATCTTCTTGAACTGCAGCGCTTATAATCATTTCAGGTGTTTGTCGTAAACCCAGATAAATAACTTCCATTCCAGCATCTCGGTAAGCACGGGCTAAAATTTTGATACCTCTATCATGGCCATCTAACCCTGGTTTTGCCATTACAATTCTAATTTTCTTTTTCATCAGTTATTCCTTACTATCCAAAACAAATGTTACAGGACCATCATTTGTTAAATTGACATCCATCATGGCTCCAAATTTACCATTTTCTACGTGTAATCCCTTTGTTTTTAGTAAACTTGAGAATTCAAGATATAGTTTTTCTGCTTTTTTAGGATTGGCAGCATGAACAAAACTAGGTCTTCTACCCTTTTTCCAATCAGAACATAATGTAAATTGACTTACCACTAATACTGATCCATTTACATCATGAATTGATGTATTCATATTTCCATTTTTATCTTGAAAAATTCTAAAACCATTTATCTTATTTACTAAAAATTCAACATCAGATAGATCATCATTTTCAAATACGCCTAGCAAAATTAAAAGTCCATGTTGTATTTTCCCTATCACCTTTTTTTCTACTGCAACAGATGCAGAAGACACACGTTGTAAAACAGCAATCACTTAGCTCACCCACACGTTAGAGTCACCAAAAATATCTCGCAATTTATGTATTACGTTTGATTCTGGAGAAATATGAATATTACCAGCCTTCACTCGTTTTACATTTCCTTGAGTAGATAGTAAGTGAATTATTAATGAACACCTCCCATTATTATCCAAAGCTATGGAATTTATATCAGTTAACAATTTTTCATCTTCGTAATGAATATCAAGACGAATATTTACATTTCTACTTAATTTATTTCGTGTTGAATTGAGTGGAAAAATATCGTGAGCCACGAGTTTAAGAACATCAGCATCGCCATTTTGGTTAGATGGTTTGCCACATACAAATATTTTTTGGTCTTCAATCAAAATATCTTTACTTTGTTCGTAAGTTTCACTAAAAACAAATACTTCAGCACGACCCAAAAGTCCATTTATTTCCATGATTGCCCATGGCCTATTTTTCTTATCAAACCTTACTTTCACATCAGAAACAATACCGCCAAATCGAATCTCTTTGGGTAGTCCTGCACTCAGATCAAGTGGATTCACATTATCAAATTCTTTTAAATCATCAATGAATTCTTCCAAGGGGTTGCCTGATAAGTAAAATCCAAGAAGTGCTTTCTCGCGATTTAACTCTTCTTCTTTTGACCATTTTTCAGCTTGTGATAACTCTGGTGTTGATAAATCCGAACCCATATTCCCACCAAATAAACTTGCTTGATTTGATTCTTTTTCTTCTTGGTATTTTTGCCCAAACTTAATTGCATCATCAATAGCCAAAAGTTGTTGAGCCCGATGTCCTTCTAAATGATCACATGCCCCTACTTGAATGAGGCTTTCTAATACTTTTCTATTAATTGATTGAGGTGCAATTTTACATAAATCAAAAATGGTTTTAAATTGTCCGTTTTTATCACGGTCTTGATAAATGAGTTCACATGCTTTATGTCCAACATTTTTAATGGCCGATAATCCATAGGCTATTGTTTTCTCATCAATCGTAATAAATTCAGAATATGATGAATTAATATTGGGTGGAAGTACTTCAATCCCCATTTCCTTTGCTGCAGAAATCAATGTAACGACTCTATTTGTATCATTCACTTCTGAAGAAATATTGGCTGCCATAAATTCTGCAGGATAATGATACTTTAACCAAGCTGTCTGATATGCAACAAGTGCATATGCTGTTGAATGACTTTTATTGAAACCATATTGCGCAAATTTCTCCAATAATTCAAAAATTTCTGTAGCAATTTTGGTTGCTATCCCTATTCCTTCAGCACCTTTCACAAAATCTATTTTAAAAGCAGCCATCAAATCTGCTTTCTTTTTCCCCATTGCTCGACGCATCATATCACCCTGTGCCAATGTAAATTGACCAACTTTTTGACTAATTTGCATGACTTGTTCTTGATATACAATTATTCCATTTGTTTCTTTGAGAATGGGCTCAAGGCTTTCATGAAGATAACTGATTTTAGATTTACCATGTTTCCGAGCGATAAACTCGGGAATGTTTGCCATTGGACCGGGTCTGTACAATGCATTCATCGCAATCAAATCTTCCAAACATGTTGGCTTTAACTGTTTTAAATATTCTCGCATTCCCGAAGATTCAAACTGGAATACACCAATAGTTTTTCCGCCAGCAAACAAATTATAAACTTCTGTTTCATTTACATCAATAGCGTCAATAACTATTTCAATATTATGATTTTTTTGAATGAGACCAATTGTCTTATTTATCACTGTCAAATTACGTAAACCCAAGAAATCCATTTTAAGAAGTCCCATATCTTCTAATGAATTCATTTCAACCTGTGTGGTTATATCACCAGTGCTTGCATTTTTAAACAGCGGTACATAGTCAGTCATTGGTCCTGGTGTTATCACTACTCCAGCAGCATGTGTCGAGCAATGTCTATGCATACCTTCAAGTACTTTTGAATATTCCATCAACTCTTTATGTACATCATCTAATTTAGAAACTTTCGCCAATTCAGGGTTTAGTTTTTCAGCTTTTTCTAGAGTCATTTTGAGCTCATTTGGAATTAACTTAGCAATTCTATCAACTTCACCATAAGATAGACCAAGCACTCGTCCAACATCACGAATGACTGATTTTGCTTTCATTGTTCCAAAGGTGATTATTTGAGCAACAGAATCATGACCATATTGTTCTTTAATATAGTCAATCACTTTTTCTCGACCTTCAACACAGAAATCAATATCAATATCTGGCATGGTTACTCGTTCAGGATTTAGAAATCGTTCAAATAGTAGATTGTATTTGATGGGGTCAACATTAGTAATTCCAGTACTATATGCAACTATAGAACCTGCTGCAGATCCCCGTCCAGGTCCCACAGGAATTTTATTATCTTTAGCGTATTTTACAAAATCTTGAGTAATTAAAAAATAGCCAGCAAACCCCATTTTTTTAATAACATCCAGCTCAAAATCTAATCGTTTAAGAATTTCATCAGTTATATTTTGATAACGAGATTTTAACCCTTCTTTGCAAATATGGCGCAAATATTCATCGGAGTCTTGTGAAGAAAACTCAGTTGGAATAGGAAATTGGGGTAAATACAATTTTCCCATAGGGATTTCAACATTGCATTGCTCAGCAATTTTAACTGTATTTTCAATTGCTTCTGGTGTTTCTTTGAACAACTCAGCCATTTCCTCAGCTGATTTAATATAAAACTGCTTGGGTTCATATCTGCGACGATTTGTGTCATCTCTATCTTTTCCAGTACCCAAACAAAACATGACATCATGAGCTTCCCAATGCTCTTCGACACTATAGTGACAATCATTTGTTGCAACAAGAGGTAAACCTGTATCTTTCGAAAGTTTTACTAGGGTTTCTCTAGCTTTTGCTTCATTAGGGATTTGATGATTTTGCAATTCTAGATAAAATCTGTCAGGGAAAATATCTGCATATTCAAGTGCTGATTTTTTTGCATTTTCATAATCGCCTTGAGCAGCAAATTGTGTAACTTCTCCAGCCAAACAAGCTGTTGAAGCTATGAGCCCATCTCCATACTTTCTAAGAAGATTTTTATCCACTCGTGGTCGGTAATAAAATCCATCAATATAGCTGGTTGAGACAAGTTTTAGTAAATTGTTATATCCTGTTTGATTTTGAGCTAACAGCACTAAATGATGATAACCCCATTTTTTCCCTGTTGTAGATGCAATTTGTTTTTTTTCAGTATGATCATTTACTGCAACGTATACTTCACAACCAATTATAGGTTTTATTCCCATTTCTCTTGCTTGTTTGTAAAATGGAATCATTGAGAATAGGTTTCCGTGTTCAGTAACAGCAATTGAATCCATACCGAGTTCTTTAACTCGAGCAAGCATTCCCTTTACAGATTGAGCAGCATCCTGTAATGAAAAATCAGTGTGATTATGAAGGTGAACGAAATTCGCCATACGTTCCTAACAATATTTAGATATTAAAATTTACTTAAAAGAATTACACCTATTCCGGCGATGGTAATCCACTTCATCCATTTTGATACGACCGCACACGCCGTAGAAGTTGGATTATTCCACAGGAAAAATATACAGTAAAATAGAGGTATTTCCACAGTTAAAATCAGTCCAATTAAGTAAGAAATTCCATATAGGTTGTTTAAGAAAGGAAGAATTGAAAAAATGGTTAACAATACAATGAAAAATGATACCATAAAAATAGATGGTTTAATGCCAAAAACAATGGGGAAGGTTTGAGCGTTAATTTGAATATCCCCTTCAATATCAGAAATATCTTTAACAAGTTCTCTAATCAAAGTTAAACCAAACGCAAGAAGAGCAGGGATAATCATAATTTCAACAGTGTGTGTTAGAGCTAACTCCGTAAAAATGAAGACCATTCCAAGTAAAGAAGCAATAGCTAAATTGCCAATAAGTGGAATTCGTTTTAGAATAGGAGTATAAAGAATTAACAAAGGAAGCACAATTCCTAATGCAAAGATTTTTGATTCAAATGAAAGCATTAGAACTGAACCAATTCCTAATGAGAAACACATTAACATTAAGCCAATTGCCTCTGATAATGATATTTGTCCTGACGGAATAGGTCTTTGTGGCTGGTTGACAACATCGGCTTTAACATCCCAAATATCATTTAAAACGTTACCCCCTGCAGTAAAACAACATACAGTGATAATAGTAAAAATAATTGGTTCTAATGGTGAATAATGATTCAATAGAATCAACGACACTAAAATGCTTACGGATGATAAAAATACATTTAGTGGTCTGACCAAACTTAATGCAGCTTTTAAGATTACCATACTTTAGACAGTTACCTTAACTACTCTTGGTTCATCATTTTGATCTGAGATGATTTCAGTTTGATAATTAGAAGATTGAAAAATATTTTCCACATCATCTTTTTGATTAATTCCTCCAAACTCGAGCAACATAAATCCATTTTCGTTTAACAGAGTGCGTCCATTTTTAGCAAATTGCTTGTAAAATGTTAAACCATCTCCTCCATCGGTTAAGGCAAGGTGTGGGTCATAATTTCTTACTTCAGATTGAAGATAATTTATTTCATTTTGGGCAATATAAGGTGGATTGCTTACCACTACATCAAATTTTGAAACAATATCAGTCTTTAGAAAGTCATGTAGTTTGAAATTTACCGACTGAGCATTTAAAGTTTGAGCATTCTTTCGAGCTATGTTTAATGCATCTTTGGAAACATCCGTTGCAATAATTGATTTACAAATAGTTTCTAGGTCGATACTTATTGAAATGCATCCTGTTCCAGTGCCAATTTCTAGAATTGAATCAAACTCACCCAGTTGTTTTAATGTATGAATCATTGTTTCAGTTTCTGGGCGTGGTATCAATACATTGGAGTCAACTTGAAAGTCTCTTCCAAAGAATGATGCAACACCAATGATATGCTGGAAGGGCTCACCTTTTACCCTACGCTTAACACATTTTTTAAAGGTTGATAGCTCAATCGAGGACAGTTTATTTTCAAATTGCATATATAAATCTAAGCGTTTACACTTTAAAACATGACATAGCAACCATTCAATTTCACGTCTTGCATTTTCAATATTGTTTTCGGTAAAATAGTCTGTGCCCCAATGGATAAGGTCAATAGTTCTCCATGTTTTTTGAGTTGTGGACATAATGATAATTTAGATTAAATATATGGAATCAACCCAATAGTGTTCATAAAACAAAAACAGCTCCGAATGGAGCTGTTTAACAAGTATATATTAACAGAAATTACTCTGCAGCTACTTTGATTTTAACTCGGCCACTAAAACCATGTCCAAGTTTAATGTTTACGAAATGGTTTCCTACATGATTAATGGATTCTTCCATTTCAATTTCACGTTTTTCAACTGAATACCCTTTGTCAATAATTGCTTCTGATATCATTTGTGATGTTACGGATCCAAACAATTTATCATCTTCACCAGCTTTTAAAGAAAATTTAAGCGTTAGGGAGTTTAGTCTATCAGCCAAAGATTCCAAATTAGCACGTGTTTTTGCTTCTTTAGTTTTTTGCTGTTCAATTAAAGTTTCCATGGCAGCAATATTTTTCTTCGTTGCAACAGAAGCCAATCCTTTAGGGATTAAATAATTACGACCATAACCATCTTTTACAGTTACTATATCCCCAGCATTTCCTAAGCTATCAACTTTTTGACTTAAAATAATTTTCATATCCAAAACCTCCTATGAATTTCTTGGGTCAACAATGAATGGGAGCAATGCAATATTTCTAGCTCGTTTGATTGCTTTACCCAGTTTTCGTTGATGTCTTGAACAAACACCTGTTACAAATCCTGGAATCATTTTACCCTGTTCAGTAATAAATTTTCGTAAAAATTTATAATCTTTATAATCAATTTTGCTCTGATTGTTTTCGCAAAATACACATACTTTTCGATTACTAATAAATGCCATTATTCTTCACCTTTCTCTTCAGTTTCTTCAGAACTACTGTCATCATCAGAGGTGCCTTCAGTTACTGGTTCAGGATTTGACTTTTCAACTACATCTTCAGTTTTAGTTTCCACATTGCTTGATTCTTCTTTTGCAGGTGCTTTTTTATCTTCAGATAATTGAGTGTCTAAATCTTCTGTTTGCTCACGAATATCATCTTCATCAATTTTCGTGGTCATATATGCCAAAATACTTGGATTATGTTCTAATTCAATATGAAAATCTTTGTTTTTTGTGCCATCACTTTTATATTGAACTAAAACATATGTACCATATTTTTGTTTATCAATATAATAAGCCAAACGTTTTTTACCCCAAACTTCTGTTGTAACAATATCACTTTTATATCCCTTTAAGTGAGTGTCAACCTGTTGGATTGTATCTTTTAATCGCCCTGCTTCTAATGCAGGATGAACAATGTATAGTGTTTCATAATGTCTCATTTATTTTCCTTTCCTTAGGCAAGCAATGGTGCTATCACTAATGACACCACAGACATTAATTTAATTAAAATATTTAAAGATGGACCGGATGTATCTTTAAATGGATCACCTACAGTATCACCAACAACTGCAGCCTTATGTGCTTCAGTCCCTTTGGATAATTTTTCACCATTTACTTCAACACCTTCTTCAATCATTTTCTTTGCATTATCCCATGCACCACCAGCATTTGATTGGAAAATCGCCATAAGTACACCAGAAACTGTAACACCCGCAAGTAA